>JBIIYD010000007.1:0-26189 GCA_044347005.1 Flavobacteriales bacterium
CCGAGGTGGTGGACTCGTTGCGCGCGAACAGCAAGGTTTACCTCGGCAGTCCCTACAAATTCTACACGCGCTACCGTTTCCGCTACCGGCAGAACGTGAGCGCGGGCATAACCGCCGAAAAGGACGAGGGCGAGGAATTCTTCCGGGGCACGCAGAAGAAGGGCTACGACTTCTACAGCGCGCACCTTTTCCTGCGGAATTTCGGACGCATCAAGGCCCTAGCCGTCGGCGACTACCAGGCCCAGTTCGGCCAGGGGCTCACCTTCTGGAACGGCCTCGGCTTCGGCAGCAAGAGCAGCTTCACCATGAACGTGAAGCGTAACGGCATCGGCCTTTCGCCCTACACCAGCGTGAACGAGAACCTCTTCATGCGCGGTGCGGCCATCACTTATGAAGTGGCGAAGAACCTGGAGCTAACCGGATTCTATTCCAACAAGATGCTCGATGCCAATGTGAGTTCGGTACCCGCGGGTGCGGACACCACGGACACCATCGACCCGGAGCTTGTCTTCACGAGCTTCCAGGAGGACGGCTTCCACCGCACCGTGCGCGAGGTGGAACGCAGCCGCTCCATCGGCGAGCGCATCGTGGGCGGGCACCTGCGCTACATACGCCCGACCTTCAGCGTGGGTGCGACGGCGTCGCATGTGGAGTACGATGGCAGCCTTCAGCGTAGCGTGCAGCCGTACAACCAGTTCGAATTCAATGGATCGAGCAACACCACCATGGGGGTGGATTGGAATGCGTTGTACCGCAACCTTACGTGGTTCGGCGAAGCAGCGCGCAGTGCCAACGGCGGCGTGTCCTTCAACAGCGGGTTGCTGGTGGCACTGGACAAGCGCGTAAGCCTGAGCATGGTGTACCGTGACTACGGCCGCGATTTCCAGAACCTGTACGCCGTGGCATTCGGCGAGGGAACGAACCCCTGGAACCAACGCGGGCTATATACCGGACTGGAGATCAGGCCCGACCGCAAATGGACCATCAACGCCTTCTTCGACCAATGGGAACACCAGTGGTTGCGGTACCAGGTGGACGCCCCATCACGCGGCACCGACTGGCTGGCCCAGGTGAACTGGCGACCATCGCGGGGCACGGAACTGTACGTGCGTGTGCGCCAACGCAACCGGCCCAAGAACACGGCCGAGGACCTGGACCGCATCAGCAACGTGGTTGAGGTGGACCAGACCAATTATCGCATCAACGCCAGTTACAAGGTGAGCCCGAGTTTGAGCCTTCGCACCCGCATCGAGACAGTCGACTTCCAGCGCGGCAAAGCACCGTTGCAACACGGGTTCATGATCTACCAGGACTTCATCCACCGGCCCTTGATGAGCCCCGTGGAACTCACGCTCCGCTTCGCCTTGTTCGACACGGAGAGCTACGACGCACGCATCTACGCTTTCGAGAACGACATGATCGGGGTGTTCTCCATACCGCCGTATTACGGGCGGGGTGTCCGCTGGTACGGAATGATACGCGCCACCCCTTTGCGGCGTGTGGACCTGTGGGTGCGATACGGTGCTTGGATCTACCAGGACCAGAGCTCCATCAGCAGCGGCCTCCAGGAAATCCCCGGCAATGTGCGCAGCGATATCAAGGTGCAAATGCGCTGGAGGTTCTGACGACCGGTACTTGCCGCTTTTCGAGAATGATCCAGCCGTGTTGCTTTTGGGAGAATTGTGGACCTTGGGCCACGAAGACCGGGAACAAGCCATGAAGCCGATCCACGTGCGTTTGGACCACGGGCAACCTGAAGCGCAATTCAGCGCGAACCGGATGCCGCGCCTGGAATTCCGGCAGGCCTTGTTCCACAGCCCGCTTGGCGGATGGCAGCGACGTTTGTATCCGGCCGCGTTGGTGGTGACCACCACGGCCTTCGATGCCGCCGGTCGCATTTTGGCGCAGGACCACCAGGCCATGCGCTTCAGCCTGCTGTACAATGCGTCGTGGCCCGACCCCGTATTCCTCCGCATCCGAAGCTGGCCCTACAAACCCTTGGAACTGCGCAAGAACGCACCGGTGGTGCAATGGACGGTGGAGCTGCGATTGCGCGACCTGCGATTGGGACCCGAAGAGCGGGTGGAACTCGTGTTCCTGGGTTGACCCGGACCGGATCAGCGACCGGTGTTCTGCCGGTACACGTACTCCGGCACCTGCACACCATCCTTGAAGTAGACCACCGCGCCGTGGCGGTCGACCACCCTGCGGTATTCCGTGCGGTGCCCGGTGCTTTCCGTGATGCGTACGATGGTGGTGACCCGCAGGCGTTCCACCACCAACTCTTCATCGGTCAAGGGTATGTCGTTGACCGGTTCGACATTCCTTACAGGGCGCACCACCCGGGCCGTTGCGGGCATCGCCTCTGGTTCGCTCATGGCGACCGTTCGGACACCGCGTGCCTGGCCCGCCGTTGAACCGGCCAGGGGTGCATCGCTTCGATCCAGCACCCCGGCCGTGGACCTGGGTAATTCGTTCGAAAACGCCAAAACATCAGGCTCGACCGCCTCTGCTCCGCTCTTCCAGCCCATTTCCTGTGTTGCGACCGGCGCACTGGTGACCGGAGCCAGTACCTGGTCATGTGCCCCGGTATTGGTCAACAACGTAGCAGTATTTTGTGTCACGGTCCGATCCACAGGAAGGCCGTCCGCATCACGCACCTTCAGGCGCTCCATCAATTGGGTGATCCGCTTGGCCATGGGAGCACCCGGCTTCAGGGAATAATCCGTCTCGTAGTTGAAATCGTTGTCCTCCAAGTAATAACGCACGATGCCTACCGGACCGGCGTACTCGTAGATGCCGTCCTTGCCCGTATTGAAGAGCGTCACTTGGAACAGGAAGGACATCTCCTCCGCCAAGCGGTCCAACGGCACCGAAGTATCGAAGTAGACCTGTTTGGTCACCAGTCCTTCGCGTTCGAAGCTCAGCAGATAGGTCCCGTCCAAGGGCAGCGCAAGGCTGAAGCGGCCGCTCACATTCTCCAACACCGAGGGCGAGCCACCGGTGGGCATGATGATCACCCGGGCACTACCGGTGCGCTCGGCTCGAATGGTAAGGATACCGTCCAGGTTCAACATGCCCCTGGCTCCGAAACCTTCCTTGGCCGAAAATCCGAGCAAAATGGACAATAAGAGCAGCTTGCCGATCGAACGGACGAGTTCCATGGCTCGTGGAATGCTTAAGCGGCTCATGCTGTTCGTTGCAGGCATCCTACTCACTGATCTCCCTACATCCATGCCGTATCCAAAATGATGACGGACAGCTTATCGATGGGTTGTGCAAAACTAAGGCGGAGCCCGACGAACTTACAAATAGTGTCGACCAAAATATTCGATAAGCCCGGTCGGGCCGCTGCGTGTCAAAATCCACAATACGGGGAAAGGAAGCCCGAGAGAGCTACTCGGCCGGCTCCTGGCCTTTTCGCGTGGGCAACACAAGGCCCAATGTCAAATAGCCCATGACCGCACCGTAGGCGGTACTGGTCCACCAGCGGCCGGTGATCGCGCAGCCATTGGTACAGCCGTACCAGTTCCAAAAGGCCCAACCGGCCAAAGCACCCAAGATGACGAACACGGTATACAGGACCGGCTTTTTCATGGAACAAAGGTGCGTATCGAACGTGTCGCCCCATGGTGATGTGGGTCACCGGGGTGGGTCGCGGCTTTGCGTCCATGTTCCTTGTAACCGATGACCACTGTGCCATGGCCCGTCCCCGGCGCCTACTTTTGCCACCGTCCATGCGCCCCTTGATCGCCTTACTAGCCCTGCTGTTCACCCTGCACGGCAACGCCCAGCTCAACAACTGGGACCCCTCCTGGTACCCCACGGACAGCGCCCTTGTGTTCCACGACGATCTGGACTACTACCTGAACGCGTATTCCAAGAAGGAGATCGGCGGTATGCGCAAGCAGGTGAACATCTGGCGCATGAACTTCGACAAGCTGATGCGGCAGACCATCAAGGAGGTGCGCACTTACAGCGAGGGCGGCGGCATGGTACCCCGCACACACGATTTCACCCTACCGACCACCAGTGGTGGCAGTTATACCCTGAGCGCCAACCAGGGCCAGGTGCGGGCCTTCATGTTCGGCAGCATCACCAACCCGCCCTCGCGCGTGCAGATCGAACGTTGGAGCCGCCTGGCCAAGAAGTACACCGGCGAGGACGTCCAACTCTTCGTGATCTACGGGCGTGAACTGCATCCGCAGGACCGCAAGAAGTTCAAGGCCTACCCGCTGCCCAAGAGCGATGCGGACAAGATGGCCTATGCCAGCGAGTATGCCAAGCTGGGCAACATAGCCGTGCTCGTGGACAACTTGGACGATACCACGTTCAACACCTACGGCCGCGCACCCAACGGGGCCTTTCTCGTGGACAAGGACGGCACCCTCGTGTTCCGTGGAACGTGGGCCGACGAGCGAAAAATGGAGCACATGATCGATACGCTCCTCAAGTGGTACAAGGCCGGTAAGCCCAATGGGTTCGGAGCCAAGTGAATGATGTGGAGATGAAGAGATGTGGAAATGTGAAGAACAGGAGATCGTTTACCGGTCGTAACACATTTTGTCAAACGACCATGTCACTCCCACATTTCTACATCCTGATCCATTTCCACATCCCAGTATCCCCACTTTGCGCATTCGGGGCTATACCTGCATCAGCTTCCACTTTCCCCTTCGGAATACCGCGGCGCTGAGGACGGCCAGGATGCTTTCGCTGATGGCGATGGAGGCGAACACGCCGTTGGCACCCCAACCCAACGTGCGCGACAGGAACCAGGCCAGGGGGATCTCGATCAGCCAGAAGCAAACGATGTTCATGTAGGTGGGCGTAAGCGTGTCGCCGGCCCCGTTGAAGGCTTGGGCCAGCACTATGCCGTAGGCGTAGAAGAAGTAGCCGAGCGTAATGATGCGCAGCGCATCCACCCCGTAGCGCGTGACCACCGGGTCGGTGGTGAAGAAGTGCATGATCCAGGGCGCCGTGATCCAGAAGAAGACCGCCACGCCCGTCATGAATACCATGTTGTAGTGTCCGATGAGCCAGGCGCTGCGCTCGGCACGTTCGGGTTGGCGGGCGCCCAGGTTCTGCCCCACCAGTGTGCTGGCCGCGTTGGCCATGCCCCAGGCAGGCATGATGCTGAACATGATCACCCGCACGGCGATGGTGTAGCCCGCCACCGCTGCACTGCCGAACACGGCCACGATGCGCACCAGGAAGACCCAACTGAGTGAGGGAATGATGAACTGTGCCACGCCGCCCGCACTCACCTTGACGATGGTCCATAGCACGGCGGGATCGAGGTGCATCTCGCTGCGCAACAGCACGATGCGCCCTTGCGGACGGCTCAATGCCCACAGCTGGTACAGCACCGCCGCCCCACGCCCAATGGTGGTGGCAACGGCCGCACCGGTAACGCCCATTTCCGGGAAAGGCCCGAGACCGAAGATCAGCAGCGGATCAAGCACCAGGTTGATGCCATTGGCCACCACCAACACGCGCATGGCCATGGCCGCATCACCGGCCCCGCGGTAGATCGCATTGTTCACGAACAGCAGCAGGATGACCACGTTGCTCGCGATCATGATCTGCGCATAACCGGTACCCACGGCCAATACACCGGCCTCGGCACCCATCAGCTCCAACACCCGCTCGGCGCCTAGGAAACCAGGCACCGCGATCAGCAAGCCCAGCACCGTGGCCAGCAGAATGCCTTGCATGGCCGAGCGCGAAGCCCCACTGTTGTCCTGCTCCCCGGTGCGCCGCGATACCACCGCCGTTACCCCCATGCCCAAGCCCCAGGCCAGGGAGTAGATGATCATCATCACGCTCTCCGTAAGCCCCACCGTGGCGATGGCGTCCACGCCCAGTCGGCTGACATAAAAAGCGTCCACAAGGGCGAATAGGCTTTCCATGCCCATCTCGAGCACCATGGGAATGCTCAGCAGCACAATGGCGCGCCGCAGGCCCATGCGGGTATAGTTCTGCTCCTCGCCGCCACGGATGGCTTCGCCGATGAGCTTGAATGCGGAGCGTAGACCCATGCTGCTTGGTTCCCGAGACCCTTCGAGACGCCGGAAAGGTGGCCGAAGTTACCCGGAGCACCGCATCTGCCCGATCATTCGTGGACCGATGACCGGGGCCAGGTACACGGGTGCAGTACACATCCAACTGTTCAAACCCGGTCCGGTCCTTGCCAAGCACCCGTCCAACAACCCGGACACCTTTGTCACCATGGAACGTCGATCGATCCTTTGCGCCCTGTTGCTCGTAGTCGGTACCCCGCTCGTTGCCCAGAACGTCCTGCAGCGCACCATGCAGAACGACACCATGCCCAACCTGGTGCCCAACCCCGGTTTCGAGGACTACCAGCGCCCCTTCTGCGGATGGACGCAGGATGTGGAAAAATTCAACAGCAACGTAACGGGCTGGCATTCCGCCACGCAGACCACACCGGACCATTTCAGCACCAAGAACGACCCCGAATGCTGGGGGCACCCGAGCAAGCACAGCAGCGGCAAGCAAAGCACGCACAGTGGCAACGGCATGGCGGGCATCAAGATCTACGGCAAAGGCAATACCCCCACCTACTGGCACGAATACCTGCAGACCGAACTGGTCGAGCCCCTGCAGGCCGGTGTGCGTTACGTGGCCGAATGCTGGGTGCAGCGTGCCGTGCGTAGCAACGAAGCCAGCAACAACATCGGCCTGCTGCTTACCGATACACCGATAAGCACACGCGACTGCCTGCCCTTGTACCTGACACCCACGGTGAACGAAGCCGGCATGGTGAAGAAGAACGGATGGCAGAAGGTAAGCGGGGTGTTCGAGGCCAAGGGCGGCGAACGCTTCATCCTGATCGGCAACTTCTACGGCGACGAGGTGACCCAACACGAAAAGATGCCCCAGGGCGAACGTGGTGCCTACTACTATATCGACGATGTGAACGTGCGTGTGGCACCTGCGGGATCGGCCCTTTCGGCCGCACCGGCCAAGAGCACGCCACCGCCACCGCGCCCGGTGCCCGTGCAGCACGCCAGCAGTAACACCGTGGACATCCATGCCATGGAACCGGCGGTGGGCACACGGGTAAGGTTGGACAATGTGCAGTTCGAATTCGACAAGGCCACGCTGATGCCCGGCTATGAGAAGGAACTGGACAAGTTGGTGGACCTAATGACCGACTTCCCCTTCCTGCGTGTGGAGATCGAAGGCCATACGGACGACCAAGGCAGCGATGCCTACAACGTGAAGCTGAGCGACGACCGGGCCAAGGCCGTGGTGGACTACCTGCTGAAGAAGAAGGTGGAGCCGGAGCGCTTGAGCTGGAAGGGCTACGGCGAAAGCAAGCCCTTGGTGCCCAATGGCAGCGATGCCGACCGTGCCGTGAACCGGCGTGTGGAGTTCCGTGTGATCGAACGCTGAGCTTGGGCGCACGCCACCTGCTGCGAGGGCGTGACGCACCTTCGCTCACCTTCCACCGGGAAGCACTCCGACACGGCTTCGTGGAGTGTCGTGGAACACGCTACACGCCGACCCGATCTTCCTGCAGGATCCGTTGGGCGATGTCCAGGATGCGGGTATCGTCCAAGGCGACGATGCCACCATCGGGACCGGCTTCCAAGTGCACGCCCATGGGTTTGCCGTTGGCGTGGCCATAGCCGCCGAAGTAGTTCCACACGGTCTCCACGTTCAGGTCCAGTTCCCGGGCGATGCGGTGGATGCTGCCATCGGGAAGTGTGTCCTTGATCTTCCGCAATTCATTGAAGGTGATGTTCATGGCGGGTGGTTTTTAGGGTGGGATCCGCCCTGAAGATAGATCCACCGGACAAGGGATCCCAAATGCGATCGGCACGGTCTTGGGCGGCGGCGCTATCTTTCCTGCCATGTGCCGAACGGCCGCCACCCTGTGCATCCTGCTGCTGCTCTTGGCGGGTCGGCTCAGCGCCCAACAATACGGGCTGCGCACCTTTTCGCTGGAAGAGGGCCTGCCCAGCGCCTCGGTCAACGGCATCTGCGAGGACAAGGACGGATTCCTGTGGATCGCCACCGATGCCGGCGCGGCCCGGTCGGAAGGCCTACACTTCCAGACCTTCGGGCGCGCCGAGGGCCTGCCGAGCGATGATGTGACAGCGGTACACCGCGCACGCGACGGCCGTGTTTGGATGGGCTGCCGCAACGGTGCCCTGGCCTATTGGCGCCAAGGCACGGTGAACGTACTGGAACCGCCTGCCGCTGCGCCGCGCGCATGGGTGAAAGCCTTTGCCGAGGATGCCCAGGGCCAGCTGTGGTTCGCCACCCTGGGCGCGGGCGTCGGGCGCGTGAACGCCAGCGGCGAGGTAAGCATGATGGACCAGCGCCACGGCCTGCCCACCACCACGGTGCGCGCCCTGGTAAGCGATGCCCGTGGAAAAATGCTGGCCGGCACGGACAGTGGGCTGTACGTACTGAACGGCGATCGCTGGAGCGCCGCCGCGGCCAACAGCGCCCTGCCGAAACGGGCCGTGTACGCCCTCTTCGCGGATTCCATCGGCGTGCTCGTGGGCACCACCGCCGGCTTCGTGGAACTGGATACCGACCTGGAGCCCATGCCCTCCCACGCCCGCTTCGCCGGTGTCTTTCCCATCGCCTTGCCGGACTCCCGTGTGCTCGCCCTGCTGCGCGCCACCAATGGCGACCTGTGGGTGGGCACGGCATCGGGCCTGGTGCACCTGACGCGCGATGGTGGCGTACCGAAATTAAGGGTGATCGCCGAGGCGAACGGTCTGGGACACGATGTGGTGCGCGGCTTGTGGCAGGACCGGTCGGGCGCCATCTGGGCGGCCACGGCCTTCGGGGGTGTCAGTAAGTTCACCAGTGATGCCTTCATCCACTTCACCGAACGCGACGGCCTTCGATCACGCATCGTATCGGCCATCCACCGCACGCCCGAAGGTTCGTTGTGGCTGGGCACCATGGGTGGCGGCGTATCCTGCTGGCGCAACGGCGCACTGGTGCACTATGGCAAGGAACAGGGGCTGAAGGACCCGCTCGTGCTGTGCCTGGGCGAGGACAGCGAAGGCTACCTGCTGGCCGGCACCACCACCAGCGGCCTGTTCCGCATGATCGGGGACCGGTTCCTTGCGATGCCCGCCGGATGCGGCCTCCAAGGCCAGCGGGTATTCGCCATCCATACCGACCCGAAGGGGCGGGTGTGGGTGGCCACCGAACAAGGCCTCCACCTGCAGCTGGCCGCCGATCGGTACGTGCGCATGGCCGGGGAACCCCTGGCCGTGAACGCCATCGCCTGCACTGCCGATACCGTATGGGCGGCCACCGAACGCGGGTTGTACCGCGTGGACAGCCAGCGCGGAGGCCGCCTGCTCGAGCCCCATGGCGCACTGCCCCGGGTGAACATGACGGCCATTGCCCGCGATCGCTCCGGCAACCTGTGGATAGGCACCGAAGGGCATGGCCTGTACCGCCTGAACGGCACCCGCATGGACAGCTTGGGAGCCGATGAAGGCCTTGTGTCGCAAGCCGTGGAACAAGTGCTGCTGGACGCCTACGACAACGTGTGGCTGGGCACACGTCGCGGTGTACACCATGTGGAGCTGGACGAGCTGCAGGAACGCGTGATCCGCGTGGAACACTTCGATGCCGACGAAGGCTTCATCGGCGTGGAGGCATTCCGCAACGCGTGCATGCTGGACCTCGACAGCACGCTCTGGTTCGGCAGCGTGCGCGGTGCCACGCGCTACGATCCCCAACGGCAGGTGCAGGACGAACGCGAACCCATCATCCACCTCACCGACCTGCTCCTCTTCTTCGAGCACCCAGACTGGACACCCTGGTCCAAGGGCTTGCAGGAGGACCGACTGCCGCAGGACCTGGAGCTGCCCCACGACCAGAACCACCTCACCTTCTCGTTCACGGGCATCTCCCTGGCCTATCCGGAAAAGGTGCGCTACCGCTATTTGCTCGAAGGCTACGACCCGGACTGGTCGCCCATCACCTCCACCGACCGGGTGACCTACAGCAACATTCCGCCGGGCGAATACACCTTCCGGGTGATCGCGCGCAACAGCAGCGGTGTGTGGACCGAGCAACCGGTGAGCTATGCCTTCGTGGTGAAGGCACCCTTCTGGGCCACCACCACCTTCCGCGTAGCGGCCGGTGCGCTGTTGTTGTTGGTGGTGTTGGGTGTGGTGCGCATGCGCGAACGCAACCTGCGCAAGGACCGTGAACGCCTCGAAGGCATGGTGACCGAACGGACCAGCCAGCTCGCCATGGAGAAGGAACGCAGCGATTCCTTGTTGCTCAACATCCTGCCCGGCCCCATCGCGGAAGAACTGAAACGCACCGGCACCGCCGAAGCCCGAAGCCATGCCGATTGCACCGTGCTCTTCAGCGATTTCACCGGCTTCACCACCTTCAGCAGCGGCATGGACAGTGCCACGTTGGTGTCCGAGCTGGACCACTACTTCCGCCTGTTCGACCGGGTGGCCGATCGCTATGGTGTGGAGAAGATCAAGACCATCGGCGATGCCTACATGTGCGCCTGCGGCCTGCCCGAGCCACGGGCCAGCCATGCACTGGACGCGGTGCTGATGGCATTGGGCATGTTGGATGCGGTACAGCGCAGCAATGCCGAACGCCGCGCGGCCGGCAAGCAGGAATGGCCGGTGCGCGTGGGCCTCCACAGCGGTCCCGTGGTGAGCGGCGTGGTGGGCGAAAAGAAGTTCGCCTACGACATCTGGGGCGATACCGTGAACATGGCCAGCCGCATGGAGAGCAACAGCGAACCCGGCAGGCTCAACATCAGCGGCACCACATACGCCGAAGTGCTGGACTATGTCGATGTTGCGCTGCGTGGTCCGGTGAAGGTGAAGGGCAAGGGCGAACTGAACATGTACTTCGTGCTGCGCCTGAAGGCCTGCTGGAGCGCCGATGCCGAGGGGCTCCTGCCCAATGAAGCACTGCTGGCCGAACGCGATCGCCTGAACGCATGAGCCCTGCGCAACGCCGCAACGCATTCCTCTTCGTCCTGTGCGTGGCCCTGCTGCTGTCCATGCCGTTGATCAACGGTTTCCCCTTCACCTACCCCGATACCGGCACCTACCTGCGCAGCGCGTTCCGCGGCTACGTGCCGTACGACAGGCCGTTCTGGTACGGCCTCTTCATTCGCATCAGCAGCCTTGGTGGCAGCACCCTCTGGGGTCCGGTGGTGGTCCAGGCTGCGCTCTGTGCCTTCGTCCTGCTCCGCACCCTTCGGTACTTCGCACCGGCGCAGACCACGGGCACGGTCGCCGTGGTGGCGGTCTTGTGCGCGTGTACCGGTGTTTCCTGGTACGCGGGCCAGCTCATGCCCGACATCTTCACCGGCATCGGCTTGCTGGCCTTGTTGCTGCTGTTGCTGGACGATGCTTCGCGACCGTTGCGCAGCACCTATGCCGCGCTGGTCGTTCTGGCCGTTCTGGTACACGCCTCCAACCTGCTCACCTTCACGCTGCTCACGGCCTTCGCCCTGGTGGTGTTGCGCAGTGTACCCGTGGCGCGCAGGCGCGATGCCGTGCTGCTCGTGCTGGCCTGCTGGCCGCTGTTGGTAGCGCTCAACGCGGTGGTCACGGGCAAGGCCGAACCGGGGCGCGGCAGCCACGTGTTCCTTACGGCACGCTTGATCGATGCGGGCATCCTGAACGACTGGTTGGATGCGCACTGCCCCGATGGCTCCGGCCTCTGCGACCACCGTGCCGCAATGCCCGCCAACGCGAACGATTTCCTCTGGGCGCCCACCAGCCCCCTGTACGCAATGGGCGGCTGGGAAGCACCACCGGACGACTACCGGGCAGTGGTGCACAGCGCATTGTCGGAACCGGAATTCCTCATGCGTTTCGTGGGCAACAGCCTAAAGGGCGCCCTGCTGCAACTGGTGGACCTGCACGTGGGCGCGGGCTTCATCGGCCGCACCTTGCAGGACCCGAAGGACCCGGTACACGACATGGTTCGCAACACCATGGAGCAGGACTTCCCGGCCTTCATCACCGCACGGCAGGCTACCGGCGATGGCAACGGGGCCTGGGTGGCCGCCACCGACAAGCTCT
Source organism: Flavobacteriales bacterium (assembly GCA_044347005.1). Classification (GTDB taxonomy): domain Bacteria; phylum Bacteroidota; class Bacteroidia; order Flavobacteriales_F; family PHOS-HE28; genus PHOS-HE28. Next base: position 12,081 of record JBIIYD010000007.1, read on the forward strand.
TCGCGCCCGTGATGGGGCTTTGCCATGTGGCCCTGGTCCTGCTGTTGCTGTTGCGCCCCCGCCACCTGTCGGCCCAGTGGCGCAGTGCCGCATTGTTGGTGCTGGCCGCATTGGCGGCGAATGCCCTCGTGTGCGCAACCCTCAGCATGGTGGCCGACCGCTTCGGCAGCCGCATGAACTGGGTGGTGCCGCTATTGGTGTTGGTGGCACTGATGCACTGGACGGCAGCCCGGCGTAGCGCGACAGCGTGATCCGTACTTCCGATGTCATCGACCGTATCGCCCCGCGTCCTCAACCCGCCGACAGCACCATACGGTCCAATGCGTTGATGCGCACGGCCATCAGGCACATGTCGACCACCTGCTCCAGATCACCGCGCCACGCATCCATGGCTTGCACCACCGCTCGCCGTTGCTCGTTCATGGAAAGGTGGCCTACCGAAGCGAACAGATCGCGCAGGGCCTTATGCCCGAACTTCCTTCCGTTGGGTCCGCCGAACTGGTCCGCCAACCCATCGGTGAAGAGGTAGACCACATCCCCCTCCATGAGCCGGGTGGTATAGGCGTTGAAGGGGAGGTCCAGCCCGACCTGGCTTACCGACTGCCGGTCGGTGCGGAACACCTACACCTCGCCGGTGGCCTTGCGCAAGATCCACAAGGGCCGGTTGGCCCCAGCGAAATCAAGTTCCGCGAAGGCGCCATCGGCCTGTTTGCCATCCACTACCGGCCGGAAATAGCGCAAGGAGCAGAGGCAGATGTCCATGCCATCGGTCAGGCCGGTGGGGTTGCGTTGGAAGGCTTCCATAACGAACTGGGTGTTGGTCTCCAGGATCTCGGCCGGGGCGGTGAAGCGAAGTTCGCGCACCGAGCGGTCCAGGGCATTGGTGCAGGCCATGCTCACCAGAGCACCGGGAACGCCGTGTCCGGTACAATCGGCCACCGCGAAGAGCACACGCTGTTCCACGGGTTCCATCCAGTACAGGTCGCCGCCCACGTGTTCCTTGGGCCTGTTGAAGACGAAACTCTCAGAGAACCAGCTTTGGATGGTGCCCGAAGAAGGCAGGGTGGCGTCCTGCAGGTACTTGACATAGGTAAGGCTTTCGCTCAGTTCCAGGGTGCGCCGGGCCAGCACCGCGTTCTGTTCGGCTATGGTGGACCTTACCCGCGACGTGCTGCGCAGCATGCGGATGATCATGGCACCGAAAAGCATGAGCACCAGCCCCGCCAGGGAGAGCATGATCCGGCTGGTGCGCACCCGTGCAAGCACATCACCTTCGGGTATCATCACGCCGATCTTCAGCACTTGATCACCCAGCTGGTACGGAACGATCATGGCCCCCCAGCGCTCGCCGTCGAGGTCCACGGCAAACCCGTCCTCGAGGTGCTTGAGCGATCGCCATTGCTCGCGCACCTGTATCACCTCGGGCAGCTTCATCTCGTCCAGGTCGAAAGAGATGGTGCTGTCGCGCAGCCCGCTGGCCGTGAAGCGATCGTCCTCGGTAAGGCCCAACAGACGGTCCTTCCCGCTGAAGAGGAAGGCCTTGCCGTTGGCCGATGGGTGGGCAATGTACAGGTACTCGGACACATCGGAGAGCAGCACATCGTAGGCCAGCACGTGCTTGTGACCATCGCGGTCCACCCAGCGCACCGATGCCGTAATGCCGGGCTCCTTGGTGGTGAAGAAGCGGTAGGGTGCTGTCCAGTGCACGCTGTCCGGCGAACCTTGCAGGGCGGCTTGGAACCAAGGCCTGGCGACCGGGTCGTACCCGCGCAGCACAGCGGGGTCGGCCTGCGGCACCAGCTCCTCTCCCTCCTGGTCCCATTGGGTGGTGGTGGAAACCAGTATGCCGTCCTGGTCCAGGCCCGTATTGCGGCCCACGTAATGGCCACCACCCATGGACAGCAACATGTTCTCATTGCCGGTGTCGTCGGCCATGAGCACCGATGATACGCTGGCGTTGTGCTCGATCACCGGGCGGAAGACCCGGTTGAACAGGTAGGTGTCGGCATTCCCCATCAGGCCCGACTTGCCTCTGGCACGGTTCAACGAAAGCGAAAGCTCCACCGGACCGAAGAAGGCGTCCATGTGGCGACGTGTCGATTCCACACCGCTGGCAGCAGGTTGGCATGGATGCGCTTGATGATGGTGGTGGTGTAGTGGAAGTGCCAGCCCAGCAGCCCAGCGCCTGCGATGAGAAAGAGGACCATGACAGACTCGAGGAGCCTGTGGCGTATGTAAAAGATCATGCTCCGGAGCTTCGGCTGAAAGGTAACGATCCATCAGGGACCGCAACGGATGCCAGGGATCGCGCCAATTGGCCGGTGATCGGCCTTCAGCAACAAGCTCACCGCCGACCCACCAAGTACCGCGCACCACCGGGCCCCAGCGCTTAAACCGGCCTGCTGATTGAATACTGGTGCACTCCCTGTATCCGATCCACAAGGGGCACGGCCGCATAGCCGTCGAACAATTGTTGCGGATAGGCGCACAGCAGATCGAACTTCTGGTCACCGGCCAGCTGGTTCCATAGCTGCTCCAGTTCCATGGCCGTATCGTGCCGACCCGCCGCCAGAAGCACGGTCACCACCTCGCTGTAAATTGACACGCCACGGTAGCGCTGCATCAGCATGCGCAGCTGCCCACCGATGATGGCCCTGAAGCGGCGCTCGTCCGGCCGTGAATCGACCAGGAAGCGGGCCATCAGGCGTTGCGCGTCGCACAGCACCAGGCGGCCTTCGGCGATCGCGCCGGCATAATCCACATCACCCTTCAAGGCCGCACGCTGAAAGGCCAGCATGTTGGCCGGGGTGGATAGCAGCATGGCCGCGCGGCCCATGAGCAATGCGCCGCGGATGTGTTCCATCACACTGTCCACCACCTCGCCCGGGTCGGTGTAAAAGTGTACGCCATGTCCTACGCAGCAGGGTAATGACCATGCTTCGTTCGCCGAGGGTATTGCTTCAGCCATTTGCACACGGGGGTCAGGATGGGTGGGTACCGGAGCTTACACACCCACACCTTGGCTGTGCGGTCCCGAGCAAGGACCGCTTGTGCACAGCAATGTGGGCTTGCAGTGGATGAATCTAGACGGCGCCACCGAAAACACACTGCGATCAAGCGCTTCAGCATCGCCATGCTATGGCGATCCTACCCACCACATCCTGGCAGGCAACCCTACCCGCCCACCACCGTACCCACCAGGGCGCCCGGTGCAGCAGCCGACCCCTGCGGCGCAAAAAACCCGCGGCCCTGTTGGGCGTGTGGCCCGGCGACCAAACGGGCGACATGCGTGTACGACCCTCCATCGAATGGGAGTTCGATTGGAACCCTGAACAGAAGACGGCCCACCGATGAACAAAAGAAGCTTCCGGTGATGGCTGGTGCGCTGCCTGTACTTGCATTGCCCACCATCCGGAGGTATGCTCGCTTCAGCTCAAGCCCGTGACAACTCCCTCTGCATCAATATCCATCCCCTCGCTGGCAGGAACTTCGGGCAGGCCGGGCATGCGCATGATGGCGTTAGTGTCGCAACCCGTAAGTTCCTGGACCATCTCCGCCCCTCTTTCACCTTCCTGCCGCGTTGGAACATTTCGTCGTAGCACCCGCTACGCCGTGCATGTTCCGCCTTGCATAAAGGCGAAATAGTGGCCGATCTACGGTCCATAAACTTACGGGTTACGACACTTGGATGGGCACCACGAAACCGGCGCCGGCGGCGATCTCGATATCGCGCACGGTGATGCGGACCCCGATGCCTATCGGGGCGGTGGGTGCGGCGCGCAGGGCGGCGTTGTCGCTGAAGCTGTACTGGGTCTTGGCGATGCACACGGGCAGGGCATCGAGGCCCAGCTTGGTGATGCGGGCGAGGGCGGCGGTGGAGTCGCCCACGTAGTCCACACCATCGGCGCGGTAGATCTCCCTGGCGATGGTGGCGATCTTCTCCTTGATGGAAAGGGAGAGCTCGTACAAGGGCGCGAAGGAGGATGCGTTGCCATCGGCCACGCGCAGCAAGGCCTTGGCCAGATCCGTCATGCCACTGGACCGTGGTGGCCAGGCCCGCCCATTGTGGCCACCATTACAGCAAGGCAAGCAGTTGGGCAGGGTCCACAACCTTTATGCCTGTGGCCTTCTTGAAGTGCTTGCCATTGGTGGTACACAGGTGTGTAATACCAGCCATGCGCTTTGCTGCGAAGTATTGGTGCATCTTCCACATCGGGCCAACCGCTCACCAATGCGTTGCGGAATACGCTCTCATCTTGATCGATGATGCGTATGATGTCGAGCATTTCACGCATAATGCGGCTGGCTTCTGCCTGGCCACGCTCCTTCCTTACCGCATAGAACATATTGCTGAATGTGGTCGGGGTGATGTATGCGACGAATTCGCCCTTGACAAGCGCATTCATGACCAAAGTGCTTTCCAAGGGCATAGCCCGCTTGGCGGAATCCAGCATCATGTTGAGCGGGATGTTGGTATCAAGCAGGACGTGCTTCATTGGGGGCGCGGCGCGTGTTTCCGCAGAATGTCCCCAAGGCGGTCATCGGCATCCCAGGCTTCAGGTTTCAGGTTGGCCAGTATACCCCTGTTGCGCTTCACGAAGTCGCTGAGTTCTTCAGGCTTCTCCTTTTCCTTGTCCAGGCTTTCGGCAAGCTCCTCCACCAATTGGGTAATGGAACGGCCGCGGCGCGCGCTGGCACGGCGAAGCATGGCGATATGGCGCTTACGCACGCTGAGAGTAAGCTTGCTCTTGGTATCTGTGGTGGTAGCCATGTTACAAAGTTACGTGCGGTGCTCGATCAACTATACGTACCGTATGCAACGGCCAGCGCCAAGGATACTCACCCCTCAGCTCAACCCCGTCACCCGCCCCTCCGCGTCAATATCCATCCCCTCACTGGCAGGCACTTCGGGCAGGCCGGGCATGCGCATGATGGCACCCAGGATGGGCACCACGAAACCGGCACCGGCGGCTATCTCGATGTCGCGCACGGTGATGCGAAAGCCGGTGGGTGCGGCGCGCAGGGCGGCGTTGTCGCTGAAGCTGTACTGGGTCTTGGCGATGCACACGGGCAGGCCATCGAGGCCCAGCTTGGTGATGCGGGCGAGGGCGGCGGTGGAGTCGCCCACGTAGTCCACACCATCGGCGCGGTAGATCTCCTTGGCGATGGTGGCGATCTTCTCCTTGATGGAAAGGGAGAGCTCGTACAAGGGCGCGAAGGAGGTTGCGTTGCCATCGGCCACGCGCAGCACGGCCTCGGCCAGGTCCGTCATGCCGGCACCGCCTTGCGCAAAGCCCTTGGCCACGACGGCTTCGGTGTCGCGCTCGGCGCAGTAGGCTTTGATCATGGCGATCTCTTCCTCGGTATCGGTGGGGAAGTGGTTGATGGCCACCACGGCCTTCACCCCGAACTTGGCGATGTTCTCGATGTGGCGGCACAGGTTGGGGAGGCCGGCCCGCAGCTTGTCGGGCGCGGCGTTGTTCACCTCCTTGATGTCGGCACCGCCGTGGTAGCGCAGGGCGCGCACGGTGGCCACGATGACGGCCGCGCTGGGTTTGAGGCCCGCCGCGCGGCACTTGATGTCGAAGAACTTCTCGGCCCCCAGGTCGGCACCGAAGCCGGCCTCGGTCACCACATAGTCGCCCAGGCTAAGGCCCATCTTGGTGGCCAGCACACTGTTGACCCCCTGCGCGATGTTGGCGAAGGGACCGCCGTGCAGGATGGCGGGGTTGCCTTCCAGCGTTTGCACCAGGTTGGGCATGATGGCCTGCTTGAGCAGCAGGGCCATGGCGCCTTCGGCCTTCAGGTCGCGGGCGTAGATGGGCTTTTTGTCGAAGGTCTGCCCGATGTAGATGTTGCCCAGGCGTTGCTTGAGGTCGTCGATGCCGGTGGCGAGGCAGAGGATGGCCATGACCTCGCTGGCGGGCGTTATGTTGAAACCGTCCTCGCGCGGGATGCCGTTGCCGGTGCCGCCAAGGCCGATGACGATGTCGCGCAGGGCGCGGTCGTTCATGTCCATCACGCGTTTCCACTTGATGGTGCGCGGGTCGATGCCTAAGGAACGCGTGCGGCTTTGCAGGTTGTTGTCGATGAGCGCGGCGAGCAGGTTGTTGGCCTTTTCGATGGCCGCGAAGTCGCCGGTGAAATGCAGATTGATGTCCTCCATGGGCACCACCTGGGCATAGCCGCCTCCGGCCGCACCGCCCTTCATGCCGAACACGGGACCGAGGCTGGGTTCGCGCAGCACCACCACGCTCTTTTTGCCCAGCTTGCTCAACCCCTCGTGCAGGCCGATGCTGGTGGTGGTCTTGCCTTCGCCGGCCGGTGTGGGGCTGAGGGCGGTAACCAGGATCAGTTTGCTCTTGGCCACCTTTTCCTCATCGATCAAATTGAGGGGCAACTTGGCCTTGGTGCGGCCATAGGGCTCGATGAGCTCGGGGTCGATGCCCAAGTTCTGCGCGATGCGGGCGATGGGCTGGAGGGTGGCTGCTTGCGCGATCTGGAGGTCCGATGGGAAAGGCATGATGTGGAGATGAGGGGATGTGGAGATGTGGAGATGCGGAAATGCCCCTACGAACTACGGTTCATCTGCAAATGTGGTATTGGGTATCAGGCATGTAACGCAATGGCGAATCCTGCATGTTCCAGGTCGTTCCAGAAGTGGGGATAACTCTTGTCCACCACCTGCGGGTCGTTGATGGTAACACGGCCCAGCACGGCTGCAAGGGGTGCCAGCGCCATGGCCATGCGGTGGTCGATGCTGGGGTCGAAAGGGGCATCGGAACTGATGAGATCCGTAGCATTGGGCGTAATGGTGAAGGTGCCCTGCAGGATGCTCGACCCACGGCCCAGTATGGCCAGTGCGTCGTGCGTGGCTTTCAGGCGATCGGTCTCCTTCACGCGGAGGTTGTCCAGCCCTTCGAGGGTGGCGCCTTCGCCGCGCGTCGCAAGGGTGAAGGCCAGGGGCTGAAAGAGGTCGGGCACGTGCTTCAGGTTCACCGGGCGGCCCGGCACCTGGGTGGTGGACCACGGTGCCGCATTGTCGATGTGCGTAAGCAGGAGGCCATCAGTGGTACTGGTCGTTCGCACCCATGCGGCAAAGAGGTGGCGCGCTTCGCGGTCGCCTTGCAGGGTGTCCTCGTCCAGGCCCGCCAGCAACACTTCGGCACCGGGCGAAAGGGCCACCACTTCGTACCAGAACGCGGCCGCGCTCCAGTCCGGCGGCACCGTGTACGCGGCCGCTGTGTAGCTGCCCGGGGACACACGCACGCCATCGAGCTCCATCACCGGGAACACACCGAAGTGGGCCATGATCTTCAAGGTCATGTGTACATAGGGCTCGCTGAGGCGGGTGCCCGTCCACCGCAGCGAAAGGCCCTGCTCCATGCTGGGCGCTATGAGCAGCAGGGCCGAGAGGTACTGGCTGCTGATGGGCGAATCGAAATGCACCGCACCACCCTGCAGCCGCGTGCCACGCACCCGGTAGCCTTCCGGCACCTGTTCGATGTGTGCTCCCAAGGTGCGCAGGGCACCGACCAGGTCGGCATGCGGGCGGTCCAACAAGCGCTGCGTTCCGGTGATCAAGCGCTCCTCCCCTTCCTGGCAACAGGCCCAGGCCAGCAGGAAGCGGAAGGTGGTGGCCCCTGCCCCGCAATGCATCACCGCAGGGCGTTCGCGCAGGTGCTCCAGCAGGATGCGCGTGTCGTCGCCGTTGCCGGGGTCCTGCACCAGGTCCACATCACCCAACAGCGCGGCGATTACCAGGGCACGGTTGGCCGCGCTCTTGCTGCGTGGCAGTTCGATGGTGGTGTGGATCGGTTCCGCTGGTCGGGTGATGGTGATCGAGGACATGGGGCAAAGGTCCGTTTTCGGTGGCATAGCCGGTAAGGTGACTGCAAGCACGTCCTTCGGTCGTGCCTGATCGAATGCATTCAACCACGGATACACACGGATGGACACGGATAAAGGCAACGGGATCATTCCCAGCCTCCGCCAGATCTCCTGAAAGAGTCGCTTCTTCACCAGTGCGGATCAACGGCCCATCGAGCGGTAGAAGCCCAAGGCTTTGCGCACCTCATCGGCGTTCACGGCCACATCCACCCGGGCGCTGCCTATGCCGGTGAGCAGCGTAAAGCGGAATTCGCCCGAGGCGTTCTTCTTGTCGTTGCGCATCAGCTCCAGGATCCGGTGGTCGTCCGTGGGCAGCAGGGTGTAGTGCGGATACAGGGCGTGCAGGTGTTCGACCACGCGGTCCAGGGCATCGCGTTGGAAAAGTTCCTTGTGCCAACTGAGCCAGGCTTCGCAGATCATTCCGGCCACCACCGCTTCGCCGTGCAGCAGTTCGCGCTGCTGGTTCTCCCACGAGAAGGCTTCGATGCCATGCCCGATGGTGTGCCCGAAGTTGAGCAGCTTGCGCGGCCCGTGTTCGCGGGGATCGTCGCGCACCACCGCGGCCTTGATGGACGCCGAACGGGCCACCAAGGGCGCCAGGGCATCGATGTCGTGCAGGGCCGCGGTCGCGATGGACTCCCAGTGGCCGGCATCCAGCACCAGGCCGTGCTTGAACATTTCGGCCACGCCGTTCAGCAGTTCGCGCTTGCCCAGGCTCTTGAGGAAGGGCATGTGGATGTACACCCCCAGCGGATCGTGGAACAGGCCCACCACGTTCTTCACACCATCGAGGTCGATGCCCGTTTTGCCGCCGATGGCCGCATCCACCATGCCCATGAGCGTGGTGGGCACATGCACACAGCGGATACCGCGCTTGTAGCTACCGGCGATAAAACCCCCGAGATCCGTGACGACACCGCCGCCGAGGTTCACCAGGATCGTGTTCCGGTCCGCAGCGCGGCTGATCAAGTGGCTCCAGATGGCCTGGCATGCGCCGATGCTCTTGGAACCTTCGCCGGGCTCCACCGCAATGGTGCCCACCTTGCGCAGGGAGGGCACGTGGGCCAGCAGTTCGGGCAGGCACTGGCGCAGGGTGTTGGTATCGCCCAGGATGAAGCAGGTGTCGGCCCGCGCCTCCTGCAGCATGGCCGCAAGGCTGTGCAAGGCATCCGCGCCGAACAGCACGCTGTGGCCCCCGGCATCGAACTGCAGCACATCCTTCGGCGTTGTACTCATCGCTACTTTTGGTGGCCCATGGGCCCTGCCCAAAGGAACGAAGGAACGGGCAACCCCGCCATGTCGAGCGCACCAGAGCACCCTGCGACCCCTGCCGACCTACTTCCGGACCTGGGCAACACGGCCATCGCCTTCGCCGACAAGAGCAACGCCGACCTGTGGCGCGCCACCTGGCTGTTCCGCATCATCGGCAACCCCACGGTATCCGCCATCGGGCAGGGCTTCACCAAAGTGGCGCTCGCCCTGAAGCTGCCGGTGAAAGGCGCCATCAAGGCCACCATCTTCGAACAGTTCTGCGGGGGCGAGACCATCGACGAAAGCCTGGCCACCGCCGCACGCCTGGCGAAGAGCGGCATCGGCACCATACTCGACCACAGCGTGGAGGGGCAGGACGATGAAGCCGCCCTGGACGATACGGTGACCGAGGTGTTGCGCACCATCGCCGTGGCGAAGCAGCGCAAGGACATCCCGTTCTGCGTGTTCAAGCCCACGGGTATCAGCCGTACCGACCTGCTGGCCGATGTGAGCGCTGGCAAGACCCTGAACGCGGAAGAACAGGCCGAATGGCAACGCGTGCAAGCCCGTATGGAACGCCTGTGTCAGGCCGCGCACGACGCCGATGTGCCCCTGCTGGTGGATGCCGAGGAAAGCTGGTTGCAACCCGCCATCGATGCCTTGGTGGAAGCGATGATGGCGAAGCACAACCGACAACGCGCCATCGTGTACAACACCGCCCAGCTCTACCGGCACGACCGACTGGCCTTCCTGAAGGCGAGCCGTGCGAAAGCGCTGGAAGGCGGCTACCACCTGGGCATGAAGCTGGTGCGCGGCGCCTACATGGAGAAGGAGCGCGAACGGGCTGCGGAACAGGGCTACCCCTCGCCCATCCACGCCGACAAGGCCGCCGTGGACCGCGACTACGATGCCGCCATCGCGTACTGCCTGGAACACGTGGAGCGCATCGCCTTCATGGCCGGCACGCACAACGAGCAGAGTTGCTTGCTGCTGGCCCGCCTGATGAACGAGCGCGGCATTGCGCACACCGATGCTCGCATCTGCTTCGCACAACTGCTGGGCATGAGCGACAACATCAGCTACAACCTGGCCGCCGCACACTACCGTGTGGCGAAGTACGTGCCCTACGGCCCGGTCCGCGAAGTGCTACCCTACTTGATCCGCCGTGCGGCCGAGAACACCAGTGTGAAAGGGCAGACGGGTAGGGAGCTGGGCTTGTTGTTGGCGGAGCGGAAACGGCGGCAGGCAAGTACAGCTTGACGGTCCGTTCATCCGGCTTTAGGACCCATCCTACATTCTCGATGCAGTTTCGCGCCAAGGTGGACCTAGCTTTTCCCGCTATAACACCGACCACCGCATGAACCGCCACCTCTCCACCCTGTCCATTTTGTACTACGTGTATGGCGCCTTGATCGTGTTGAGCGCGTTGGGTGCCTTGATCTTCGTAGGTATCGGTGCGTTGATCGAACACGATGCCATGACCAACATGGATGAACCACCACCGCGCTGGCTGGCAAGCCTGTTCAAGAGCTTCGGCTATTCCCTAGCTCTCGGCATCGCACTGTTCGGTGCTGCGAATATCCTGGTGGGCTATTGGATCGCACGACGCACGAGCCGAAGCGCGAGCATGGTGGTAGCCGCCCTCAACTGCCTCAGCATTCCATTCGGATTGGCGCTCGGTGTGTTCACCTTGATCACGCTGAACGACGAAAGCGTACAGCAGGAATACGCAACAGGCAGGCCCGTTGTCTAACGCGCGTCCACGCTCCAGAGCGTAGCCGTGCTGTCGCGGTCGAAGTCGCGCAGGCCAACGATCACCATGCGGGCCTCGCGCCCGTTCAGCGTGGCATCGATGGCGTAGTAGATGCTGTCGTTGCGGCGGATGCTCTCCTTGAACGAGACGGTCGAACGGGGTATCGCCATGCGCACCTGCTCGAGATCGGCGGGCCAGGCTTGCAGGTCCTGCTCAGCCGCCGGAACGGCCTTTACCAACGTTGCTATAAGCCGTTGTTTCACCTTGCTCTCCGGCAACCACGCTCCGTTGGTGACGCGGTCCCCGTAAATGAAATAGGCCATACCACCGCCGATGACGAGACCGATGAAGTAGAGAAAAAGGCGGCGTTGAAGGGACATGGGGAGGGATGTGGAGATGAAGAGGATGTGGAAATGAATAAAATGTGGGGATGTGGGGATGTGGGAATGAGAAGGATATGGAGATGTGACCGGAAGAGTCGGACAAAGATCGTTTCGCTACCGCTCGCAAGATCAGAAAATGGTGATCGACCTCTTTCTCGATACAATGAAGCCAACCGCAGATGAACGCATATAGCGCAAATGGCTCTGAAGTCGCATCGGACCTTGCTTCTCTGTGGTCAAGTTATACTGGAGGCTGGCATGTATCTGCGTGCATCTGCGTTCATCTGCGGTTCAAAACTGGATGACCGCCAAAAGCGGTCCGAATTACGAAAGAGGTCTAATGCCTTTGTCCCGGCGATCGTCCGATCAGAACGCGGCCAACAGGATATCCAGGTCCTTGTGCGGCAGCCGGAAGGCTTCGCCGAGGATGGGGCTGGTGAGGTTACCGTTGTACAGGTATACGCCGTGGCGTACACCCAGGTCCGTTTTGATGAGGTCCTCGAAACCGCCCACATCGCCCATGTTCAGGAGCATGGGGCCGAAGATGTTGCTGAGGGCGGTGCTGGCGGTGCGGGGCACGCGGCTGGCGATGTTGGGCACGCCGTAGTGTATGACGCCGTACTTCTTGAAAACCGGGTCGGTGTGCGTCGTGACCTCGCTGGTCTCGAAACATCCGCCGCGGTCGATGCTCACATCCACGATCACGCTACCGCTCTGCATGTCCTTCACCATCTCTTCGGTGACCACCATGGGTGTACGGCCCTGCTCGGGACGCAACGCACCGATGACCACATCGGCATGCCTGAGGGCCTTCTTGAGTTCTTCGGGCTGAACCACGGAAGTCCATACGCGCTGGCCCAGGTCGGTCTGCAGGCGGCGCAGGCGGTAGATGCTCTTGTCGAAGACCTTTACCGAAGCGCCGAGGCCCAGTGCGGCGCGCGTGGCGAACTCGCCCACGGTACCGGCACCGATGATGACCACTTCGGCCGGGGCCACGCCGCTGATACCACCGAGCATAAGGCCCTGGCCGCCTTTGTCGGCGCTTAGGTATTCGCTGGCGATCTGGATGCTGGTGTTGCCCGCGATCTCGCCCATGGCGCGAATGATCGGGTAGATGCCCTCGCGGTCCTTGATGAAGTCCCAGGCCACGGCCGTCATGCGCTTCTCCATCATGCGCTTGAGGGTGTCCTTGGGCTGCACGGTGAGCTGGAGCGCGGAGATCAGGATCTGTTTGTGGCGCAGCAACTCGATCTCGGTGTGCGTGGGCGGTGCCACCTTCAGGATCAGGTCGGCCTTGAACACTTCCTCCGGGCTGTCCACGACCATGGCACCGGCCTCGCTGTAGTCGCTGTCCTGGAACTGGGCGGGTTCGCCGGCACCGCGCTGGATCACCACTTCATGGCCACGGCCCACCAGCACGGCCACCACGGCCGGGGTAAGCGGTACGCGGTGCTCCTGGAAGGTGATCTCCTTGGGGATGCCGATGAAGAGGCTCTTCTTGCGGCGGCCCACTTCCATCACCTGTTCCTGGGGCATCATGGCCGACTGCCGGGCCAGTTGTTTCAGCAATTCGGACGAAGGGGACATGGGGTGGTGGTGAAATGCGAAGGTACGGGAGATGACTGAGTCGTTAGTGGATAGTGGATAGTCGTTAGTGGCCTTGGGGTACGCATCGCCCCAGGCCACTAACGACTGACCACTAACGACTCCGAAGCTCGATCAGCCGCACCCCGTTCACCCCCTCTTCCAACTTCACATGCACCGTGCCCGGCGGCAGCAGCTCCTCCGCCAGCTCCGGCCATTCGATGAAGCAGTAGTGGCCGCTGTCCACGTATTCGGTGAATCCGATGGCGTCGAGTTCTCCGGCGTCCTTCAGGCGGTAGAGGTCGAAGTGGTACACGGGATCACCGCTGGCCGCGCGGTACTCGTTCACGATGGCGAAGCTGGGGCTGCTGGTGCCGTCGGCTACACCAAGCACCTGGCAGAAGGCTTTGATGAGCGTGGTCTTGCCGGCGCCAAGATCACCGTGCAGGGCGAAGACGCGATGCTCCGGATAGCCGACCAGGATCAGGCGGGCGATGTCCGGGGCTTCGGAGGGTTTGCGGAGGGTGATGGTGGCAAGCATGAATGCAAATGCGGCCGCAGATTACGCAGATTTCGCAGATGTCAAATTTCATATTCGATCACACTGATCACCGCCTGTACAACGCAAGATGTTGGGACCTCCAGTACGTATTCATCAACGTGTTCTGCGCAATCTGCGGCTCTCTTACCGGGCTTTCAGAACCGCCCACGGCACCATCATCTCCTCCATGCTGATACCGCCGTGTTGGAAGGTGTGGCGGAAGTAGGTGACGAAGTGGTTGTAGTTGTTGGGGTACACGAAGAACTTGTCCTGCTTTGCGAAGATGTAGACGGTGCTCACGTTCACCTTGGGCAGGAAGGCCTTGGCGGGGTCCTTCACCACCAGCACGTCACGGTCCTCGTAGCTGAGGTTGCGGCCGAACTTGTAGCGTAGGTTGCTGTTGGTGTTGCGGTCGCCCACCACCTTGCTCGGCTCGCCCACGCGCACGGTGCCGTGGTCGGTGGTGATCACCATGCGGCCACCGCGCTCGGCGATGCCTTTGATGATGTCGAACAAGGGCGAGTGCTCGAACCAGCTCTTGGTGAGGCTGCGGTACGCAGCATCGTCGTCGGCCAGTTCGCGGATCACCTCCATCTCGGTGCGCGCGTGGCTCAGCATGTCCACGAAGTTGTAGACGATCACGTTGAGCGGGTTGCCCATCAGGTTGTCCAGGCTGTCGGCCAGTTTGCGGCCGGCGGTGAGGTTCA
>JBIIYD010000279.1:0-3607 GCA_044347005.1 Flavobacteriales bacterium
TCCCGATCCACTACGACCCCATGATCGCCAAGCTGATCACCCACGGCGCCACGCGGGAGGAGGCCATCGAACGCATGGAACGGGCCATTGACGATTACGCCATCAGCGGGGTGGAGACCACCTTGGGATTCTGCCGGTATGTGATGGGGCACCAGACCTTCCGCAGCGGGAAGTACGATACGCACTTCGTTCGCGACCATTTCACTCCGGCCTCCTTGGACGGGTCCGACAGGGAAACGGCTGAAGCGGCGGCCTTGGTCGCCGCCTTCATGGAAAACGAACGTCGACACATCGTGGAACGGTCATTGCGCGATAGTGGCGCAACGAACCCATGGAAACTGGCGAGACGATAATCCGTACAAGGGGAATATCGGCGCCTGCTTTGCGTTGGTAACTTCACATTGCGGACAGCCACAGGTATGGTCGATCTGGCCCGGACATCAGTATTTGCGGTGGCGACATTGGTGGCCATTTCCTCCTGCGCACAAGCGGGTGATGCCCAGGTATTGCGCGCCAAGGTGATCGATGGTGATACGGTGGCTACCGTCATGCTCCCCGAAGCCAAAGTGAACGGTCGCTGGCGCGCCCGGGACAAGCGCGAAGCGGCCCGGTACGATAGGCTGACCCGGAATGTGATCAGGGTCTATCCGTACGCCCGTTTGACCGGTGAGTTGTTGAGGGAGTACGAACACGATCTGGCCAAGATCGAACGGAACAGCGACCAGGAACTTTTCATCAAGCTCGCCGAGGCTGAACTGCGTGCCGAGTTCGAGGCGGAAGTAAAGGACCTTACGATAAGCCAGGGTCGGGTGCTCATCAAACTGATCGACCGCGAGACGGGCAAGACTTCCTTCGACCTGGTGAAACAGCTGCGCGGAGGATTCCAAGCCTTCGTCTGGCAGGGTTTCGCGCGCATCTTCGGTCAGGACCTGAAGAGCACCTATGACCCCACGGGCGAGGACCTGATGGTGGAGGTGGTCGTTGGTAGGATCGAACGCGGGGAGTTGGCCGTTGCAGCACGACAGGCACGCACGCAGAAGGCACAAGCTCGTTTGGACAAGCGGCGCACCCGGCTTTACCGCAAGTACGGGCTGCCCCTCCCTGCCGAAGAAGCGAGGGTGAAAGGTCTTTAAACCACCGGACACGAGGGCTTGCCCGGGTGCAGGTGATCATTATCTTCACCGTACAACCTCACCCATTTCCGCCATGAAGAACATTTCCCTGCTGGTAATAGCTGCCATGTTGTTCAACACGTCCTGCAAGAAGGACAAGGACGAACATGTGCCACCCGACAATGGTGGCAACGGAGGAGGAGCTACCTGTAACACGAGCTACCTGCCCATCGTGATGTGCCATGGGTTGCTTGCGTCCGGAGATACGTATGCCAAACAAGCGCAGCGATTCGTGCAGAACGGACAGTGCAACGAGCGGGTCTTCGTTCTGGACTGGAACACGCTCGGAGGCGGCTCATCGGTCACGGTATTGGATGCTTTCATCGACAATGTGCTGCAACAGACCGGAGCGACACAGGTGGAACTTGTGGGTCACAGCGCCGGTGGCGGCTTGGGCTACGACTACCTGGCCGATGCCACACGTGCTGCCAAGGTGGCCCACTATGTCCACGTCGGTAGTGGTGTCGAGCCTGGCCCTGCCGGACCGAGCGGAGAGGTGCCGACCATGAACATCTGGTCCCCGTTCGATGCCATCGTCGCTGGCGGAAACATCACCGGCGCGGTCAACGTGGAATTGGCCGATAAGGACCACTATCAAGTGGCCACTTCGGAGGAGACCTTCACCGCGATGTACTCGTTCTTCCGTGGAAGTGCACCGGCGAGTGCGACCATTGTTCCCGATGGGCGCAGGTATGTCGAAGGCCGAGCACTGAGTTTGGGCGAGAACGTTCCATTGGCCGATGCGACGATCAATGTGTATCGGGTGGATCAAGCCACCGGGTTCCGGACGAATGCCCAACCCGACCACGTGTTCCTGACCGACGCAGCAGGCAAGTGGGGTGGGTTCCAAGCGGCCGAAGGTGCTTACTACGAGTTCGAAGTGGTGCCCACCACCGGCAGGAAGCTACATTACTACAGGGAGCCGTTCATCGCTTCCGACCGCTTCGTGTACTTGCGCTCGTTGCCTTCTCCTTCGTCGCTCGCCGGTACGCTGCTGGCGTCGCTGCCCTCCAATGACGCACAGGCCGTTGTGGTGTCCTTCACCGCCAACCAGGCCGTGATCAACGGTCGCGACGACCTTCGGGCGAATGCCTATGAGCTGTCCACGCCTGAATTCGCTTCTGCGGACAACACCACGATCGCCTACTTCCTGTACGATGGGAACAATGATGCTCAGACCAATGGCACCGCCGTTGGGTTGTTCGGCAACTTTCCCTTCCTGAGCGGCGTGGACGTGTTCTTCCAAGCTGCCACTCCCGAGAGCATCGAATTGACCTTTGCTGGTCGTAGCATCCGGATGCGCAACTGGCCCTCGGCTTCCGAAGGAATAACCCTGGCGATATTCGACTAGTTCAAGGAACCGGGTCGTCATCGAACCCGGCTGAAAACCACATCGTAGTACCTGCCACCATCGGGGTGTTCGGCAAAGCTGTGCTTGCTGAACACCCCGAATCCTTTCGTAGCCAGGTATGCGATGACATCGGAAAGGGTGCAGCAACCCACGTACGATTCGAAATCCGGCACTTCGACCTTGATGTACCGGAACCCCTTCAACAAGGGGCCAGCGCCTTTCAACACCAATAGTTCCGACCCTTGCGTGTCCAGCACCAGGGCATCGTAGTGTTCGGGCTTGTGCCGGGAACCGTGCATCACACTGGCCAGCGTAACGCCCTTGACCTGGATGTTGCGTTCGAAGGTCACTTCCGGCCATATATCGGCATGCTTTCCGAACTCGAGGATGGAGGAGGAGGCCCCTTCGTTGCTGGCCACGTGCAACGTGTACTCATCACCATCACGGTCGGTCACGAGCGCTTGTATCGCATGTTGGTCGGGGTAGTGTGCCAAGTTCTCCACCAGTTTGCGGTACACTTCCGGGATCGGCTCCAACCAAAGCACGCGCAACCCTTGCAGGCGGTACGTTTCCCGCTCCTGTCCGGTATTGGCACCCACATGCACGACTCCTTTGCAATGGACCAGGAAGGCGTCGCTCCCGGCAAGGCGGGGACGGGCCGAGCGGGCCAGGGTCCGGCGCAACCATGACCTCATGACCGTGTGCCGCTGTGCAGGTCCAGCACCATGACATGATCGTCCATGACATAGCCTTCGCCCAATTGGATCACCTCATCACGCAGCACCGCGAACCCCCATTTCCGGTAGACTTCCTTCGTCGGGTTGTGCCTGTTCACGTTCAACTCCACGACCGTGTCGCCGGCAGCGCGTGCCGATCGAACCAGCGATTCGAAAAGTGTACGCCCTACGCCCGCTTGCTGTGAATCGGGCAACACATAGAACTTGTGCAGGCGGGTGGTATCGTCTCCCTTGTACTTGTGTTCGTACCCGGCAAAACCAACGCTTCGGCCCCGTCGCTCGGCGATCGAAAAACAATGGGAGCCACGGATCTGCGCCTCCAAGAGCGGAATGGTATACATCAGGTC
>JBIIYD010000280.1:0-3601 GCA_044347005.1 Flavobacteriales bacterium
GGCCTTTCCAGTGTGGTGTCGTATGCCCCAGCAAGGAACGGGTTATTGGATCAAGTGTTCCGGTGGATCAGGGATATGGCCGGGAGGCCTGCTTGTGAAGAGCCCCGTGGACCAGATGGCCACCCTCAGCAAGCAGGAAGCGGCCAACCTGGAAAAGTCCATGGAGCAGATCCGCGAGCAGGACCTGCGCATCCGCACCCTGCACGACGCGCTTTCCAAAAAGGATTCGGTGACGCTCGCGCTGGTCGTGAGCCTCAAGAGCTCGCTGGGTAACCTCAACGACAGCGATGTGGTGGTGAACGTGGAAAAGAGCGTGGTCTTCATCTCCCTCAGCGACAAGATGCTCTTCCGCACCGGTAGCGCCGAGCTGTCGCCCAGGGCCCGCGAGGTGCTCGGTAAGGTGGCCCTGGTGCTCAACGACAAGCCCGACATGGAAGTGCTGGTCGAAGGCCATACGGACGACGTACCGATCCGCCGCGACTGTTTCAAGGACAACTGGGACCTCAGCGCCTCGCGTGCCACGAACATCGCCCGTGTGCTACAGACCGACTACAAGGTGGATCCCGCCCGGATCACCGCCGGTGCACGCAGTGAATACGTGCCCCTCGTGGCGAACGACACGCCCGAGAACCGCAGCACCAACCGTCGCATCCGCATCGTTATCCTGCCCAAGCTGGACCAGTTCTACGGCATGATCGAGGATGGCCTGAAGCAGGCGGCCGAGTTGGGGAAGTAGGGGAGCGGGGCGGTCGTTGCTGGGCAGGTCCCAACGCACTTCAACCCTCGGCCGGGTCTCCTGCAAGGGACCCAGCCGCCCGTGCTCACAGCACCCGCTTCACCATCCGCAGCTTGTGCGTGTACACGCCCGCCTCGGAGTTGAAGATGCCTTGTTGGTCCAGCTTGTCGATACGCACACGACCACTGCTGTGGGCAATGCGCAGATCGTCCTCTTCGCTGCGGGTAAGGATCACCCCGACGTGGACGATCTTTCCTTCCTCGTTCTCGAAGAACGCCAGGTCGCCGGGTTCGCTCAGGTCCAAGAGCTCCACCGGGTCGCCTTCCTCGGCTTGTTGACCGGCATCGCGGGGCAGGTAGATGCCCATGAGGATGAACAGCATCTGGGTAAGCCCACTGCAATCCACTCCCGATGGCGTGCGACCGCCCCATAAATAGGGTGCGCCAAGGAAGGGGTGGAGGTAGAACTCCAACAGGTCGGCGCGCTCCAGCTCGGGCCGGTGGTTCGTTACCGCCTGCACCGGGATCCGCAGGTCATTCCATAGGATGGTGCCGTCCTCATAGAACGGGACCACGCCACCGTACGGAAGGACCACCTGCCGATCGCCCAGGTCCGCGATGGTGCTCAGGTCGATGACCCGCAGATCGGGATCCAGGTTCGGCGTGGTGCAGACAGCGATCTGCTTGTTGTCCACCCAGCCCTCGTAGCCGTCGTGGTCGAAGCGCAAGCGGCTCCAGCTGCCCTTCTCGTCCAGCACTTCGGCCGTTTCGCCGAAGAGCCATTGGGTCACCATTTCGGAACGGTCACTGGGTTCGCTGCGAACAGGAACGATGGAGAGGGGGCAGATGACGGAAGGCATGGCCTGTTGCGTGTTGTGATGTTGCGCGTTACGTGTTGCTTTCCGGGAACTCGCAACACGTAACGCGTCAACACGCAACGAGGGCGAGCCGGTGGGTAGCTCAGAGTGCTTCGATCACCATCGCGCTTGCACCGCCGCCACCGTTGCAAATGCCGGCAGCGCCGTACTTGCCACCGTTCTGCTTCAGCACGTTGATCAGGGTGACTATGATGCGTGCGCCACTGCAACCCAGCGGATGGCCCAACGACACAGCACCGCCGTTCACGTTCACCTTGGCGGGGTCCAGGCCCATGAGCCTGGTGTTCGCGATACCGACCACGCTGAACGCTTCGTTCAGTTCCACGTAGTCGATGTCGCTCATCTTCAATCCGGCCTTCTCCACCGCACGGGGAACGGCTTTCGCGGGTGTGGTGGTGAACCATTCCGGCGCTTGTTCCGCATCCGCATAACCAAGCACTTTGGCCAGTGGCTTCAGGCCGAGGGCCTTTGCCTTGGCAGCGCTCATCAGCACCAGGGCCGCGGCGCCATCGTTGATGGTGCTGGCATTGGCTGCGGTCACGGTCCCGTCCTTCTGGAACACGGGCTTCAGGCCGGGGATCTTGTCGAAGCTCACATTGCTGTACTCCTCGTCATGGTCCACGACCACGTCACCCTTGCGGGTCTTCACGGTAACGGGCACCACTTCGTCCTTGAACTTGCCAGCTGCCCACGCCGCAGCACTACGCTTGTAGCTTTCGATGGCGAAAGCATCCTGCTCCTCGCGGCTGATGTTGTGTTCCTTGGCGCAGAGTTCACCGCATACCCCCATGGCCTGCTGGTCGTACACGTTCATCAGGCCGTCCTTGCTGATGCCATCGATGAGCACGCCGTTCCCGAAGCGGTATCCGTAGCGGGCCTTCTCCACATAGTAGGGGGTCTGGCTCATGCTCTCCATACCTCCGGCCACCACGATGTCGGCATCGCCCAACAGGATCTCCTGGGTGGCCATCATGATCGCCTTCATGCCACTGGCGCACACCTTGTTCACGGTGGTGCAGGTCACTTCGTTCGGCAACCCGGCGAACTTGGCAGCCTGCCGGGCAGGTGCCTGACCCAGGTTGGCTTGCAGCACGCTGCCCATGATCACTTCATTCACGGTCTCCGGGGCGATCCCGGCGCGCTCCACAGCCGCCTTGATGGCCGTGGCCCCCAGCTGGGTGGCTGGAACTTCGGCGAGGCTGCCACCAAAACTGCCCATGGGCGTGCGCACTGCGGATACGATGACGACTTCGGTTGCCATAAGTGGGTCGGGTTGGGTTTTTTGAGGCCGCAAAGGTAGCCTTCGATGAAGGATCGTTCCGAGTTCGCCGTCTACTTCTATATTTGCCGCCCGGTTCGGCCGGAGTGTTCTTTAGAAGCCTCACGGAGAGGTGGGTGAGTGGCTTAAACCAGTAGTTTGCTAAACTGCCGTACGGGTTATTCTGTACCGGGGGTTCGAATCCCCCCCTCTCCGCCGATGAAAAGCCTGGCCACGGATGTGGCCGGGCTTTTTCATTTTCCGGACCACCGAGCTCGCTCGAAGTGGCCCGGAAAATGAAAAAGCCCGGATCGCGCAGCGCTCCCAGGCTTTTGATCGAAGCCACCCCCAAATGGGATAGCCCGCTTCGGGCAATCCCTCCGTTGCATGCTCGCTCGAAGTGGCCCGGAAAATGAAAAAGCCCGGATCGCGCAGCGCTCCCAGGCTTTCACCGAAGCCCCCCACCAAGGTATAGCCCGCTTCGGGCGAGCCTATAAACCGCTTTTTCCATGCATCAGCATGATGGTCGACTTCTTTTGCCGTTCTTTGCCGCCGCTAAGCTCGGGGCGTAGCGTAGCCCGGTATCGCGCCTGCTTTGGGAGCAGGAGGTCGTCAGTTCGAATCTGGCCGCCCCGACAAGTGAAAGGTCAACTGAAAGGTTGGCCTTTTTTCATTCACACGGTAGCCCGGTATCGCGTCCCGCCTATGAGGCGGGAAGGTCGTCAGTTCG
>JBIIYD010000281.1:0-3600 GCA_044347005.1 Flavobacteriales bacterium
TGCATGTCCTCCTGTTCCACCAATCCATCGGTGTAGCACAGCAATGTGCTGCCCGGAGGAAGCGCCGTTTCGCCGATGTTGAGGAAGGGCAGCGAAGGCATCATGCCCAGTGCGATGGAACCGTCCATCAGGGACGAGATGCCATCCGTGGAATGCAGCAGTGGCGGGTTGTGGCCGGCGTTCACGAAGCGCATGCGCCGCGTACTCAGGTCGATGACCCCGACGAAGAGGGTGATGAAGCGCTCGCCCCGTGCGCTGCGCTGTACCCGCTCGTTCAGCCGGTGCACCAGTTGCTCCAGGTCCATGTCGGCGGCGCCGCCCAACGCGTGCAAGGCCGCTTGGAAGTTGCTCATGAGCAGGGCGGCTGCCATGCCCTTGCCGCTGACATCGGCCACGCACACCAGCCAGCGGTCCTGGCCCAGCAGGATCAGGTCGTAGTAGTCGCCACCCACCTGGCGGTGTGGCTGGTACCAGGCGGCGGCGGCCATGGGCCCGTCCTGCGGCAGATCGCGGGGCACCAGCATGGATTGCATGGCGGCGGCCAGGTCCAGTTCGCGGCGGTCCAGCTCCTGTTGGAGCTCCTTGCGGGCCAGGCGCTTGTTCTCCATGGCCACCACGATCAGGTTGGTCAGGGTCTGGATGAAGTTGAGGTGCTTCACCGTCGGGCTCATGCGCTGCTCGTCCTCGTCGATGTCGCCGATGAGCAGGAAGGCCAGGGGCTTTTCACGGTGGTACACCGGTACCGCCACATCGAAGGCACCGAGGCTGTCCGCGTTCTCCGCTGCGATCACCTGGATGTCCTTGTACTGGCCCAAGGCCGCCTCCACATCGATGCCCGCTTCACGCTCATCGGTGCCATAGGCCAGCAAGCGTTCCCAACCATCGGCCCGCTCGAACAGGATGAGACGGGTGATGCCGAGGTCCTTGTGCACGATCCGCTCGTAGATCGACAGCAGGTCGGCATTCTTCATGTTGCTGTTGATGGCCTTGGTCACGTCCAGCAAGGCACGCAACTGGAACTCCTTCAGTTCCAAACGCTCGATGATGCGTTCCAGGCGGGCCATCCGGTCAGTCCTTCATTTTCTTGAACAGTTCCGGCAACTTGCCCAGCAGGGCGATCTCGCGCATCTTCTGTTTCCATTCCCCGGCCGGGCTGCCGAAGTAGGTGCGACCACCTTCGAGCGAGGAGATCAGGCCGCTCTGGCCCAACACCACCGCGCCTTGGCCGATCCGGATCTTGCTCGGCACGCCCACCTGGCCCCAGAGCGTAACGTTGTCCTCCACCACCACCGCGCCACTGATGCCTACGTGCGAGGCGATCAGGCAGTGCTTGCCGATGAGCGTGTCGTGGCCCACCTGCACGTGGTTGTCGATCTTGGTGCCTTGTCCGATGCGTGTGTCGGCACTTACGCCGCGATCGATGGTGCACAGTGCCCCGATCTCCACATCGTCCTCGATCACCACGCTGCCGCCAGGAGGCATCTTGTCATAGCCACTGGGGCGTTTCTTGTAATAGAACGGGTCCGCACCGATCACCGTGTTGCCATGGATGGTGACCCGGTCGCCGATGGTGGTACGCTCATAGATGACCACACCCGGCATGATCCGGCAATCGCGGCCTATGCTGACGTGCGCGCCGAGCACGGCGCTGGGGTGTACCTCGGAGCCTATACCGATGGTGATGTTCGTGCCGGTCCAGCCCTTGCGTGGCATGAACCGCTCCATCAACAGGTTGTAGTCACGGCAGGGGTCGTCGCTCACGATGAGCGCCTTGCCCGGCGGGGCTTCCGTTTCCTTGTCGATGAGGATGGTGGTGGCCGCACTGTTCAGGGCCTTGTCGTAGTACTTCGGGTGGTCCACGAACACCAGGTCGCCATCGCCCACGCGATTGATCTCGTTGAGGCCGGTGACCAAGCGTTGCGTGTCGCCGAGGACACGTGCGCCGATGATGGTGGCGATGGCGGCAGCCGTCAGGGGGGTATCGAGGTGCACGGTAAGTTGCGTATGGGGCATAAAGGTAGCCGGAGCCGACCGTGCCGGATGTGACCGTTGCACCCGATGCAATGAACCCCGCACTCCTGCAAGCAGGAACGCGGGGTTCGGAAGTTCGAAGTAGGTGTGGCCCGGACTTATTTCTTCACGCGGTCCATGTATTCACCGTTCTCGGTGTCCACACGGATCACGGTCCCGATCTCCACGAAGCTGGGCACACTGATCTCCTTGCCGGTTTCCAGTGTGGCGGCCTTCATCACCTTGTTGCTCGTATCGCCCTTCACAGCGTGCTCGGTGTAGGTCACCTCCAGTTCCACCACTTTGGGCGGACGGGCGAAGATCGGGGTCTCGCTTTCGAAGCCCACCTGCACCACCATCTCCTCCTTCATGAAACCGAGGGCATCACCGAAGAGGGCCACAGGCACATACACCTGCTCGAAGCTCTCCTGGTTCATGCATACGAGGCTGTCGCCCTCGCGGTATAGGTACTGCAGTTCGTGGACTTCCACCCGCAGCACTTCGATGGTCTCCCCACTGCGCCACCGGTGCTCGTTCAGCTTGCCGCTGCGCAGGTTCCGCATTTTGCCCTGGTAGAAGGCGCGCAGGTTGCCGGGTGTGCGGTGCTGCCATTCCATGATCTGGCAGATGTCGCCATTGAAGCGCAGGTAGGTGCCGATGCTGATGTCCGAGGTGGTGGCCATGGGCTGGGAATTCTGATTGGGCCGCGAAAATAGGCTTTTTGGGTGTGGTGGTCTTGAAGTGACCACCGGCGAGTTGTGAGCTGAGCCTTTACCCGCAACCCGCTCCCTACTTGTAACTCCCGATCTCGATGACTTCGGTGCAGAAGTCGTGTTCCGCCGCCTGGCGGTTGCTGGCCACCACAAGGGTGCGACCGTGCAAGTGCTGCTGCAGCAGGTCGCGGTACCAGACAATGGCCTCCGCGTCGAGGTTGCTGGCCGGTTCGTCCAGCAATAGGAGCGGGGTGTCGCTCAGGATCGCCAGGGCGAGTTTCAGGCGCTGTTTCATGCCACTGCTGAAGTGCAGCACAGGCTTTTCCAAGGCGTGGTCCAGGTAGGCGATGCGGGCCACATCGGCCGGTGCTACTCCGCTGCGGAAGGCCTTGAAACGGGCGTGGAACGCGATCGACTGACGCAGGCTCAGGTCCTCGTAAAGGCCGAGGTAGGGCGCTGCGATGCTCACATGCCGATAAACCTCTTCTTGCGGCAGCTGCCGTCCATGGAGCCGGTGCTCGATGATCCCTCCGGTGGGCACCAGGGCGCCCCCCAGGGTTTGCAGCAGGGTGCTCTTTCCACTTCCGTTAGGTCCCAGTATCGCCGTGCGACTGCCACTGGCCAGCGTCAAGGAAATGTCCTTGAAGACGACCTCGCGTCCGAAGTGTTTGGAGATGTTGGAAAGGGTCAACTCCATTTCAGGAAAGTGGAAATGGTTCAATTAGTAAATGTGGAAATGGAAGGATGTGGAGATGGAGAAGTCTTCGCGAGGTTGGCTAGAAGGGCATTTTTCATTTCCACATTCCAGCGTTCCCTCATCTCCACATCCTTATCATTTCCACATTTCCCTACTCCGCCAATCCCCGCATGATCCCGC
>JBIIYD010000065.1:0-12146 GCA_044347005.1 Flavobacteriales bacterium
GCGATATCCCGGTGGTCGGCATGGAAGAGGCCATCGCCCGCAAACCCGATATCGCCTTGTTCTCGGCGGGTGGAGCCACCTCCTTGGAATGGGCTCCGCGCTTTGCCGAGGTGGGCTGCACCGTGATAGACAACAGCAGCGCCTGGCGGATGCACGCAGACAAGAAGCTCGTGGTGCCCGAGGTGAACGGATCGGTGCTCTCGCCCGATGACCGCATCATCGCGAACCCCAACTGCAGCACGATCCAGTTGGTGATGGCCCTGGCCCCCTTGCACCGGGCTTTCGGCATCCGCAGGGTGGTGGTCAGCACCTATCAGGCCGTGACCGGCACGGGTATGAAGGCCGTTCAGCAGTTGAAGAACGAACGCGAAGGGGTGAAGGGCGAAATGGCCTATCCGTTCCCGATCGACGGCAACGTCATTCCCAGGTGTGATGCGTTCACGGAGAACGGGTACACCAAGGAGGAAATGAAGGTGGTGCACGAAACGCACAAGATCCTGGATCCCTCGATCCGGGTGACCTGTACCGCGGTGCGTGTGCCGGTGACCGGTGGACACAGCGAATCGGTGAACGTGGAGTTCGAGCGGGAATACTCGCTGGACGAAGTGAGGACATTGTTGCGTGCCACACCGGGGATCGAGGTTTACGATGATCCGGCCAGGGACGAGTACCCCATGCCCCGTCTGGCGGAAGGCCGCGATGCGGTCCTGGTGGGCCGCCTGCGACGCGACGAAAGCCAGCCACGGACGCTCAACCTCTGGATCGTAGCGGACAACCTGCGCAAGGGTGCAGCCACGAACGCGGTGCAGATCGCGGAACTGGTGGCTGCCGGCGCATTGTCGTCCGCGATGGGATCCGGGCGCTGAAGAAGACCGCCATCATTGACGCACGGATGATCAAGCGAGCGATCCACCGGAAGACCGAGCTGCTGCTGGCGGCCTTCGTCCTAGGGGCATCGTTCAGCGCCAAGGCCCAGGACGACTATGTGCAGGCACCCGTGACCCATGGCATCTGGGGGTCCGCTTACATGATGTCGGGCAGTTCCGGCATGGACGGCAGGGACCTGCTGATCGGCGATGCGCGTGTGTTGGCGAACGGTTCGCTATTGCTTCCGCCCACCCTGGCCGGCTATGATCAGGCTTGGTCCTGGTGGGTGGTACCGGCTACAGGCGTGTTCAACACATCCGTTGGAATTCATCCTTTTCGGGGTGAACGATCGAAAGGGCCGGAGCTTCGACTGGGCATCCAGTTCGCCGGGGGCGAAGTGGGCCGGCTGGAATACGAGCGCACCTTGCGCTATCCCATGGATACGTTGGTCTCGCCGACGACCGGGGCCGTTTACTTTGTCGATAGCTTGTTCCGGAGCCGCTTGAGCATCGGACATTCCGCCAACAGGTTCGGCCTGGAGTCTTCACTGATCTTTCGCACGGGTGGTAAGTCCCGTTGGTCCTTGTTCGGCGGCGCCGGCCTGGGCTTCGGTGTCCGGTACAATGTGGAGACCGCGGTGGTCCTGCGCGAAGAGGGGTACCTGGATTTTCCCGGAGCTCCGGTCCAGGTCGACCGGGAAGTGGAACGCGCGGAAGTGTTCGAGAACAGTGGCGGCGCATGGCTCTCGCTCTGCGCGCCATTCGGGGTCAGCTTCCAGATGGCCAAGCGGGGCAACTTCCTGCGCTGGGTGGACCTGTTCCTAGAATTCCGTCCGGGCATGCTCATCTATGCGACGAGCGAATTCGGAACGATATCCAGGACGGGGTCACAATCGCTCTTCGGCCTGCGGGTGCGGATCGGGCGTTAAGCCGTTCTCCACTGCCGGCACCGGGTCGGGTTCCTGGACCGGCGATGCTCCGGACTTCTTAACAAAAAGGATGAAGAGGATGACGCCCGTGGTGATCGCAGCATCGGCTACGTTGAAGACAAAGCGGAAGAAGATGAAGTGGTCGCCCCCAAAAACCGGTAGCCAGTGTGGCAATACACCTTCCCATAACGGGAAGTAGAACATGTCCACCACGGCGCCGTGCAGCAGGCCAGCGTAGCCACCACCTTCGGGGAAGAGGACCGCCTTCTGGAACGGGGTGCTCTCGCTGAAGATCAGCCCGTAGAACGTGCTGTCGATGATATTGCCGACGGCACCGCTGAAAATGAGCGCCACGGTAACGATGTTCAATGTTGGGGATCCACGCTTGACCATTCGCACCAACGCGTATCCGATGCCCGCCACGGCCACCATGCGCAGCAGGGATAGGGCCAGCTTGCCCCACTCGCCACCGAACTCCATACCGAAGGCCATGCCCCGGTTCTCGATGAAATGAAGGTACGCCCAATCACCGGCCAGAGGAGTGGCGCTGTCGTAAAAGAAATTCAGCTTGACCCACAGCTTCAACAGCTGATCGGCAACGAGCACCAATACAACGGTGGTGAGCGCAGGCTTCACGGGCTATCGTTGCGCGGTGAACGGATCAACCGTTCATCTGCTGCTTGGCTTCGATGCTCAACGTGGCATGGGGCACCAACCGCAGACGTTCTTTGCTGATCAAGCGGCCGGTGACACGGCAGATGCCGTAGGTCTTGTTGCGGATGCGAAGCTGGGCGTCTTCCAGATGCTTGATGAACTTTTCCTGGCGCGCTGCCAACTGGGCCGTTTCCTCGCGGCTCAGTGTTTCGCTGCCGTCCTCGATCATCTTGAACGATGGACTGGTATCGTCCGTGCCGTTGTTGTCGGTGTTGGCCAAGGTCTGTTTCAGCAGGTCGTAGTCCTTGCGGGCTTCGTCCAGCTTCTTCATGATCAGTTCCTTGAATTCCAAGAGCTCATCGTCCGAGTAACGCAACTTGTCCGCACTTTCCAAGGTTGACACTTGCTTTTTCACCACGGGTGCCGGCATGGGCCGCACGGGCGCCACACGCTGGGTTACCAGGGGTTGCGCCGGCGCCTTTGGTTCTTTTTCGGTCTTGGTCGGGGCCTTCTTCACGTCCTTCTTCACGGGGGGCTTGGGCGCGGCAACAGGTGCCGGTTTGGTCTCGGGTTTCTTGGGCGCCGGTGCGGATCTCACCGGTGCAGGAGCAACCGCTTTTGGGCCGGGTTTGTTCGGGGCGGCCACTTTCTTGGGTGCTGCCTTGACCGGGGCAGCCTTGGCCACAGACTTGGGAGCGGCTTTCTTCACCGCAGTGGTCTTCACCACGGCCTTCTTCACTGGAGCGGCCTTGGGAGCTGCTTTCTTGGGCGCGGCTTTCTTCACCACGGTCTTCTTGATCACGGCCTTCTTGGGCGCCGCCTTGGCAACGACCTTCTTGAGGACGGCTTTCTTGGGCGCGGCCTTTTTCGGCGCTGCCTTCTTCGGAGCTGCCTTCTTGGCCACGACCTTCTTCACCGCTGGTTTCGGAGCCGGTTTGGCCGTCTTCTTGGGTGCTGCTTTCACGGCCTTTTTGGGTGCAGCCTTGGCCACCTTTTTCGGAGCCGCTTTCACAGCCTTCTTAGGGGCTGGCTTGGCAGCCTTCTTGGGGGCTGGCTTAGCAGCTTTCTTGGCTGGCTTGGCTGCCTTTTTAGGTGCGGGTTTCTTGGCCATGACTATCCCGGTTTCGTTGAAGATCCGCAAATATAGTCGGAATGGCCCCTCAGAGCGCGGCCTTCACAAGGCTTAGCAGGCAGCGGGTGGCTTCGTCCAGCTCCACCTCGTGCACCCCGCTCCCCGCACGGTGCAAAGTATCCACAAGTAGTTGGGCTTCAGGGGTCAAGGCAAGGGTTTCGGCCAGGATGTGCCCCGCATGGTTGCGCACCGCGGTTTCCAAGCGGGCATCGCCGTTGCGGTGGATGTGCAGCTCGATCCGATCGGTGATCTCCAACCCGCTCTCCTTACGCAGGGTCTGGATGCGGCTCACCAGCTCGCGGGCAAGGCCTTCCTGCAGGAGTTCTTCGGTGAGGGTGATGTCGAGCGCTACGGTCAATCCACCATCGCTGGCCACGCTCAGGCCGGGCACGTTCTCGGCGCTGATCTCAACATCGTCGCGAAGCACTTCCACGTCCTGTCCCTCCACGCATACCGTGATGCGACCCGCGCTCTCCAGTTCTGCGATCTGCGCCTGATCGAAGGTGTTCACCGCAGCGGCCACGCTCTTCATCAGCTTGCCCATGCGGGCGCCCAGCTTCTTGAAGTCGGGCTTGATCTTCTTGGTGAGCTTGCTTTCGCTGGCATCCAGGATCTCCAGCCCCTTCACGTTCACTTCGCCCAGCACCAACTCGCGGATGGCCTCCAAGCGATTGCGCATGGTGTCGTTCAAAACGGGCACCTGGATCTTCGCCAAGGGCTGGCGCACACGATGCCCTTCCTTCTTGCGGATGCTGAGCACCAAGGTGGTGAGGCGCTGTGCCAGGGACGTGCGCTCCTCCAGTTCCCGGTCGATCAGCGCATTGTCGTATGCAGGCCAATCGCTCAGGTGGACCCCCTTCGATCCGTTCTCGGATCCTGCATGCAGGTCGCGGTACAACCGGTCGCTGAAGAAGGGTGCGATCGGCGCGCTTAGCATGGACACCACTTCCAGGCAGCGGTGCAGCGTTTGGTATGCGGCGAGCTTGTCCGGTCCCATCTCACCCTTCCAGAAACGACGGCGGTTCAGGCGCACGTACCAGTTGCTCAGGTCGTCCACCACGAAGTCCTGCACGGCACGCGCCACCTGGGTGGGCTCGTAGTCGGCGTATTCGGTGTCACAAGCACGGATCAACGAGTTCAGACGCGAAAGCACCCAGCGGTCCATTTCGGTGCGTTGTTCCATTGGCACCGGTTCCGCTCTGGCATCGAAGCTATCGATGTTGGCGTACAGCGCGAAGAAGTTGTAGGTGTTGAAGAGCGCGCGGAAGAACTTGCGCTGCACCTCGGTGATGCCGTCCTCGTCGAACTTCAGGTTGTCCCAAGGCTGCGCGTTGCTGATCATGTACCAGCGCACGGCATCGGTCCCGTAGGTGTCGATGGTCTTGAAAGGGTCCACGGCGTTGCCCAGCCGCTTGCTCATCTTCTGTCCGTTCTTGTCCAGTACCAGGCCATTGCTGACCACGGTCCTGTACGCTACGCTATCGAACACCAGGGTGCTGATGGCGTGGAGCGTGTAGAACCAGCCGCGGGTCTGGTCCACGCCCTCGGCGATGAAGGCTGCGGGGAACTTGTCCTTCAGATCGGCCTCGTTCTCGAAGGGGTAGTGCAGTTGAGCATACGGCATCGAACCACTATCGAACCACACGTCGATGAGGTCGGTCTCGCGGCGCATGGGCTTGCCGCTCGGGCTAAGCAGAATGATGTCGTCCACAAAGGGGCGGTGCAGGTCGATGCGGTCATAGTTGGCATCGCTCATGTCAGCGGGGTCGAAGGCGGCGTAGGGATCGGCGGCCATGACACCTGCGGCAACGCTGCGTGCGATCTCTTCCTTCAATTTCTTCAGCGAGCCGATGCAGAGTTCTTCATCACCATCCGCGGTGCGCCAGATGGGCAGCGGTATGCCCCAGTAGCGGCTGCGGCTTAGGTTCCAGTCCTGCACATTCTCCAACCAATTGCCGAAGCGACCGGTGCCGGTGCTTTCGGGTTTCCAGTTGATGGTCTTGTTCAATTCGATCAAGCGGTCCTTTTTCGCCGTCACCCGCACGAACCAACTGTCCAGCGGATAGTAGAGGATGGGCTTGTCGGTGCGCCAGCAGTGGGGGTAGTTGTGTTCGTACTTCTCCACCTTGAAGGCGCGGCCCTCGGTCTTCAACTTGATGGCGATGCGCTCATCCACGCTGAGGTACTTGTCACGACCCTGCTTCCTGGCCTCGGCGGCACGCTCCTCATCGCTGTAGTATTCGGCCTTCACGTATTCGCCCGCGAAGTCGGTTACTTCCGGCTTGAAACGGCCTTGCAGATCCACCATTGTGAGCGAGCCCATGCCGTGCTGTTTGCCCACGCGCATGTCGTCCGCACCGAAGCTGGGCGCGGTGTGTACCACGCCCGTACCGTCATCGGTGGTCACGAAATCGCCGGTGATCACCTTGAATGCATCACCGTCGGTAGGCTGGGCGTAGGGTAGGAGTTGCTCGTAACGGATGCCGCTGAGCTGGTGGCCGTAGAATTCCTGGTCGATCAGCCAAGGGATGTTCTTGCCGTCCTTCTTGTACTCCGCGAAGTCGAGGCCTGCGGCCTTTTCGCTGAAGTAGGCGTTCGCCCGCGCTTTGGCCATCACCACGGTCTGTGGCTCGTGGGTGTAAGGGTTGAAGGTCTTCACACGCACGTACTCCAGCTTCGCCCCAACGGTGAGCGCGGTGTTGCTGGGCAGTGTCCACGGCGTGGTGGTCCAGGCCAGGATGAACACATCGCCGAAGGCATCATCGAAGAGGAACTCGCTCGCACCGTCACGTTGCACCTTGAACATGGCCACGGCGCTGGTGTCCTTCACGCTCTTGTAGGTGCCGGGCTGGTTCAGCTCGTGCGATGAAAGTCCAGTGCCTGCCGCGGGTGAGTAAGGCTGGATGGTGTAGCCCTTGTACAACAGGTCCTTTTCGTGCAGTTGCTTCAACAGCCACCACACGCTCTCGATGTACTTGGTCTTGTAGGTTACGTAGGGTTGCTCCAGGTCCAGCCAGAAACCGATGCGCTTCGTGAGGTCGTTCCACACGTCGGTGTAGCGCATCACGGCCTCGCGGCACTTGGCGTTGTACTCCTCGATGCTGATGCCCCGAGGCCTCTCGGGGTTCCCGATGTCCTCCTTGGTGATGCCCAACTCCTTCTCAACGCCCAGTTCGATGGGCAGGCCATGTGTGTCCCAACCGGCCTTGCGCTCGACGCGTTTGCCCTTTTGCGTTTGGTAGCGGCAGAAGATGTCCTTGATTGCGCGTGCCATCACGTGGTGGATGCCGGGCAGGCCGTTGGCGCTGGGCGGACCTTCATAGAACACGAAGGGCGCTGCATCCTTGCGCAATTCGAGGCTTTGTGCGAAGGTGCCTTCCGCCTCCCATTGGTTCAATACCTCCTCGGCGACCTTGGGCAGGTCGAGCTCATCGTACTGCGGGAATTTCTTGGACATCAGGATCGGCTAAAGGGCAGTGGTTGTATCGGTGCCGCTGTGAAGGCAGAAGTACCGAAAGGGGCGCAAAGGTCCGAAGTAGACGGCAGCCTGCGGACTGGTGCTTGCGCGTTTCAGGAAGCGCGTACCAGGAACTGCAGTCCCTCGCTCTGCTGCAGGGAATGCAGGATCGTGAAGAGGTTCTTGGACGTGGGATTGCCGGTGGCCGAAAGGCTGCGCATGATGCTCTTCGGCTTCATGTTGGTCTGTTCGGCCAAAGCCTCGAAGCCGATCGTCGCCTTGATGTAGTCGCGTATCAAGGCCTTGCCGGTCTCCAGGTCATCGTTCAGCAGGCATTCGATCGCTTCGGTCAACAGGCCACGACGGAACTCGGCGTCGCGTTGTGCCCGGCCCTGCACGCGCTCCTTGAAATCCTTGGTCAATGCCATGGGTTCATTGTTTTCGTGATCGGTGGATCTTCCAGTGTTCCCTTGCCTTGTCAATGTCCGCCTGCTGCCTGCGTTTGGTCCCGCCCGCCAGAAGCAAGATCAGCTTGTCGCCCTCCTTGCCGAAGTAGACCCGGTAACCCGGGCCATGTTCGATCCTGCACTCGTGGATACCGCCTCCCAAACTCTTGCACTGCCCGAAATTGCCGGTGGTCATACGGGTCAGTGCCGTGTTCACCTTCAGCGCAGCCACATTGTCCAGCTCATCGAACCATTTGCCGAAGGGTGAACTTCCATCCGAGAAACAGAACTCCCGCAAAGGTATCATAAATGGTACCAATTGGAATGAGCATCCGACTTGCAAAGCAAGGTCGCCATACCCGCGGGCCGGAGCAGGTCGAGCTCATCGTACTGCGGGAAACGCTTGTCCATCACGGCTTTGCTACGGGCGCATGCCATGCGGCAGGCGGGCGGCAAAGATAGCCGGTGCATGCGACCGGGAACGGTGTTGGATTACGCCCGGAAGCGCACCATGACGGCATTGCCCTTCTCTTCGCGTCGTGTCTCCAATTGGTCCTTCAAGGCGTTGACCAAGGAGGAGAGCGATGCATGCCCGTAGCTGCGCGGATCGAAGCCGGGATCCAAGCGTCGCAGTGCTTGACCGATCAAGCTGAGCGAGGCTTCGTCCTCTTCGCCTTTGGCAATGATGAAGGCCTTCTTCAGCTTGCCCATCAGGTCGCTGTTCTGGGAGAGCTTAGCGGCTGGAGCCTTTGCAGGGCCTGCGCTTCGCTTGGAACCCGCTTTCGGCACCGACCCGCTCGTAGTGCCTCGCGTGGTCACGGTCTCCTGCACGTCCAGGTTCTCCACGTAGATGAATCGGTCGCAGGCCTTCACGAAGGCGTCCGGCGTCTTCTTCTCGCCCACGCCCATCACGAAGTGCCCGCTCTCCCGCAATCGGGTGGCCAGGCGCGTGTAGTCGCTGTCGCTGCTCACGATGCAGAAGGCATCCACCAGTTCGCCGTGCAGGATGTCCATGGCATCGATGATCAGCGCGCTGTCCGTGCTGTTCTTGCCCTTGGTGTAGGCGAATTGCTGCACGGGCTGGATGGCGTTGCTGTTCAGCAGGTCCTTCCACCCGCTCATGCCCATGCTGGTCCAGTCGCCGTAGATGCGCCGTATGGTGATGGTGCCGGTCTTGCTCACCTCCTCCAGGATCGAGGCGAGACGCTTGGGTGCCGCGTTGTCCCCATCGATGAGCAGGGCGATGGTGGTGTCGTTGATCTTCTTCATACCGGGAACAAGGTAGCGCGCGATGTTCTACATCGTGCCCTTCATCATCTTGTTCCAGTAGAGCCAGGGCAGCATATATTTCTTCAGGATCCACATGCTCCACAAGGGTTTGGCGGTGTCGAAGAGCTTGCTGAGCAAGGGGTCGCTGTCGCGCACATTGTCGTACTTGAACTCGGCGAGGAGCATCTTGCCGTAACCCGTCATGAGCGGAAAAATGTTCAAGCATCGCAAATCGAGGTCGAGCACATTTCGTCTTTGATGGATCCAAGAATGTATGGCACGTTGATTGATTAATTTGGCCAACAACTCGATCCGTCCCATGATCCGCTACCTGCTCCTCCAAGGTCTGGTGTCCATCCTACTCGTCGCTCCCATGCTCGCTGTTGCACAGCTGGCTCCTGCATGGACCGCATCCACCGGTCCTGTGGACTGGATGCGCAGTACCAGTGCAGGCGCACTCGTACTGGGCACATCCGAAGGTCTCAAGGGCATCGACACGAAGACCGGGCAGGTGAGCTGGACGCTGAAAGAGCTCGCCGGGATACCCGAGAGCGGCTATGCGGAGATCGAACGTTCGCCCTTCATCACCCTGGTGCCTCCCAGCAGCCCGGATGATCTCTACATCGTGGAACCCTTCTCGGGCACCGTGGCCTTCAGCAGCAAAGCGGCCGGGATCAACCACATCTCCAGCCGGTATTTCCTCTACGCCAACAATGCCATCATCCTTGCCGGACAGAAAGCCGACAAGAGCGCGACCATGGCCTGCGTGGACATGTCCAGCGGGCAGGTGCGCTGGACCAAGGACGACAGCTTCAGCCGCATCACCGCATGCAACAGTGCCGGTGCGGATGCCATCCTGCTGTGCACCTTCGCGCACATCTACAAGCTGGATGCCGCCACCGGCAGGGAGCTCTGGAAAAAGGCGCCCAACCCGGAGGCCGAGAAGATGGGTGAAGGCATGGCCAACCTGATGGCCATGATGGACAAGAACGCCGCGAGCATGAACCTCCCCAATGTGTCGGGTGGTTTCGTGACCACACCGTACGCACCCGGATCGGTATTCCTGGGCATGCAGAACGAACAGCGCAAGGAGGCCACCGATGCTCAAGGCAAAAAGGTGATCACCTACACCTACAAGACCTTTGTGAACGCGTTCCGCATGGATGATGGAGCGTATGCGTGGCAGGCCCCGCTCTCCATGCCCCAAAAGCTCGGGACGATCGTTCCGCTGAAAGGCGGCCTCCTTGTTGGGGCTGGCGATAACCGCAGTGTGGACCTGCTCGATCATGCCACCGGGGCAGGCCGGTGGGGAAAGAACGGGAAAGGCATCATGGTGAAGGGCATCCTTGCAGGGGCTGTGGAGATCGGTGACCAGGTCCTGCTTACCAGCGGCGGTGAGGATGGCGTACTGACCCTGATGAGCGCATCCGGCCTGGAGGTCTGGAAGAAACCGGCCAAAGTGAGCGGTGTGGTGCGCAGTGTGCGCACCGTTGGAGGAGATATCCTCGTGGCCACCGATCAGGAAGTGGACCTGGTGGACCTTGCCACAGGACTCTCCCGCCTGGCAAAGCCCATGCAGGGTGGTGCCGGACTGGTGGCCATTGCGGAAGGGATCACTTACGTGTTCAACACCAGGGACGGGCTGTTGTACGCGGTCGATGATCGGGGCGGCTCTGCCAAGCCGGTCAGTGCGGTGCCCCTTGTGTTCCAAGGCAAGGAAAAGCCCGCATCATTGACCTCCACGCCCTTCGGGCTGGTGCTTTCCAGTGACCAGAACCTGGCGCTGATGGGGACCGATGGAACCTTGGTCCACAACACGTATTTCCCTGCACCCCGCGAAAGTGGCCTTGTTCGCGCCCTGAAATATGCCAGTGCTGTCCGCGCCGCCTATTACGGTGCATCGTTCGGATACACCAGCGCGGCGTTCGGCGCCATTGCACAGGATATCCAGGTCACCGATGGCAACAGTGCCGCCGTACGTGATCTGGCCGGACACTTCAGCGACATCTACGACGAGGCGGCACAGGAAGCGAACAATGCCACCAAGCGCTTCTGGCAGGAAGCGTCCGCAAGGTTCAAGGCCTCCGCCACCACCAATGACATCCAGTTCATCATGACCGAGGCCGGCAAGGGCACATTCGAACTGAAGGCGCTTTCCAAGCAGCGCGGTGAAGTGGTGCAGAGCATGGCGCTTGGACGGGAGAGAACACCGCAATACGAGGTGGACATCTTCACCAATACCGTGTACCTCGTGGATGGAGCTTCGGTGCGCTGTTTCCGCCCGTGATGCAGCACGGCAGGAAACCCTGTTGCACATGCAGGTGAGGCCGCATCACCGGATACCATTCAGGAACCAGGTGTCCACCATGCCTTTCCCCTTCAGTTCCACAGGCCCGCGGGACTCGAACTGGAACTCTTCGGAAAGCCGCGAACGAACGACATCAGTGACCTGGATGCGTCCCGGAAGTCCTGAGCCTTCCAGACGACTTGCCGTATTCACCACATCGCCCCAGAGATCATAACTGTATTTCTGCTTGCCAACGATACCAGCAACCACGGTGCCCGTATGGATCCCGATGCGCATGCTCAATTGCTGGCCATTCACAGCATTGTAATCTTCCAAGGCCTGTAGCGCATCGATCGCGAAATGGGCCACCTGCTGGCAGTGTGTTGAACTGCGCTCTGGAACACCGCCCACGACCATGTAGCAATCACCGATGGTCTTTATCTTCTCGAGCCCGTGCTTGACGGCCAGTTCATCGAAACGGCCGAAGATGTCGTTCAGGATATGTACGAGCTGTCGCGGGGCGATGGAGGCGCTCAATTGGGTGAAGCCAACGATGTCGGCGAACAGCACGGTGACCTCGGGGAAGATCTCCGCAATGTTGGATTCGCCCTTCTTCAACCGGTCGGCAATAAGCACCGGCAGAATGTTGTTGAGCAATTTCTCGCTATGTGCCCGCTGGTCGTTCAACTCACGGGCCTTGCTGTGTGCTTCGTCGAGGGCTATTTCCAACCGGGCGGCCATGTCGTCGATAGTGCGCGACAAAAGGGCCAATTCATCGTTGCCTGATTCCCCGGTACGGGCTTTCAGGTCCCCGGCGGCGATGCGCTCCACCGTATGGATCAGCCCGGCACCCCTGCGCACCAACCGGCGCTGCAGCAACACCACCATCAGCAGGAACAAGGCAAGCAGCGCGGCACTCGTAAGGAGCAACCCGAACAGCATGCGGGATGCACGGGTGTTCAGCAGCGCCAATTCAGCGCGTGTCCGCTCATCCACCGCATTCGTGAAGCGGCCGATGGGGTCCATGATGGAGGCTTTGGCTTCGTTGTATTCCTGCCCATGCAGCAGGGCTATCGCCATCGCCCGCTCCTTCATGGCAAGGCCGG
>JBIIYD010000282.1:0-3596 GCA_044347005.1 Flavobacteriales bacterium
TGAGGATCATCTTCCTGGTGAAGTCGATCACGGCGAAGTTGTGCTGGCGGGTGCCGTCGATGGCAGCATCGGCACGGAAGCCCGGTGCGTTGATGATGTGCCACTCGGGTTCGAAGGTCTCGAGCTCGGCTGCCGTGGGGCGCAGGAACATGTTGCCCGCGAACTGGGCGCTCCAGGGCTTTTCGGCCACCACACGGATGTTCATCCGGTAGGTCGGGTCGGCACAGGCGTAGGTGTCCTTGACGTAGACATCACGCTCCTGCAGGTAGGCGCACATGCGCGCATGCAGGGAATCGAACCTGGCGGGTTCGATGGGGAGGTTGACATCGCCCCACCATACGGTGTTCGTGGTCTTGTCGTCCTTCACGCAGAATTTGTCCTTGGGGCTGCGCCCGGTGAATTCGCCGGTCTCGATGGCCAGCGCTCCGGTATCCGCGAACACACCTTCCCCGTTGAGGATGGAATGCTCCACCAGTTCTGCGGGTTCGAGGTTCCAGAAGGCATCGCCAACGTTGCCCAATCCGATCTTCGAGAGGTCGGCATTCTTCGGTTTATGGCCGAATTCGTTCATGTCCTAGGTTTTGGAATAGGCGGC
Organism: Flavobacteriales bacterium; assembly: GCA_044347005.1. Lineage (GTDB taxonomy): Bacteria > Bacteroidota > Bacteroidia > Flavobacteriales_F > PHOS-HE28 > PHOS-HE28. The sequence goes on from JBIIYD010000282.1 coordinate 596, forward strand.
AAAATTAGGACAGGGGATCAACGTGGGGCTAACGTTGGTCAGTTCCCTTCAAAGCCGTTATCAACAGTACCGTCCAACCGGCGATAAAGAACGACCCGCCCAAGGGGGTGATGGGCCCCAGCCAGGAAACCGAGCCCGCAAGGCCCGTGATGTCCTTGGTACTCAACACGTAGAGTGATCCGCTGAAACACAGGGTCCCGACAAGGAAAGCCCAGGCCGCAAGGGACCTTTGGCGGGCCGGGACACGTTCGCCCAGCGCGGCCAGGAGAAGCAATCCAAGAGCATGCAGGAAGTGGTACTGCAACGCCGTGTGCCAAACGGCGAGGTCGGCAGGGCTAAGGGCGGCCTTGAGGCCATGTGCGCCGAACGCCCCGAGGGCGACACCCAGGGCCATGAGCGCGGAACCCCAGGCAAGTGCTCGTCTTTCCATGGTGCCAAGTTCCGGATCTTTTCGAGGTACCCATGGAACGAATAAGGCCGCCGGGGTTTCCGGCGGCCTTCTATACTGTCGATCGATCGGGATCAGTTCTTGTTCAGGCGCTCCATCTCCTTGTCGAAGGTCTCCTTGAACTTCTCGTAGTCGTAGTCGATGCGCAGGCGCTCATCGGTGCTGAGGCGTTCGTTGTAGGCGCTGAGGAGGTCCTGGGCGCTGAGTTCGATGGCCACGTAGCTCTTGTAGTTGCCGGACTCGGTCTTCATCATCTTCTCGCAGATGGTCTTGACCCCGCTCAGGCGCTGGTCCACCACTTCGCGCATCAGGCTTTCGAAACGCTCGCCCACTTCCTCGCGGTTGTTCATTTCGCGGCTGTTCACGTAGTTGTCCACCACCCCTTTCACCTGGGTGTTGATGGCCTGTGCCATGGCGGCCCGGGCATTGCTCATGGCCTTCTTCTTGGCCGTGGCCTGGTCCATGCTCTCGCCCAGGTCGTTGGCGCGGAAAACTTTGTCGTTGGTGAAGTACTCAGGGCCCGAGCAAGGGATGATCACCTCGACTTCCCCTACGGGAACCTTCGGTTGTTCGGCCTTCTTCTTGTTCTTGCAGGCGGTCATTCCTCCGGACAGCATCAGCGCCGTAAGCAGGACCGTCATGGATCGGGTGGTGGTCAAGGTTTTCATGGTTTGTCGACGTTGATGGTGTCTTGGTTCGTGTCTTTCCAAATGTGTGCCAAACTTCGGTAATGCCCGTGATACCTACAGTATCGAATTGAGCATGGCGGGCACAAGATCGTTGCGTACTTCCTGGTTGGCGCGTTTGTAGGCCTCCACGCCGGCACGCGCATAATCGAGCTGCACCCCTTTCACGCCCTGGCGACCGCCTTCGTGCACCACGTCTCCGCTCTTGCGGTCGCGGAAGGTGAAGACCATGTCCAGGAAGGCCGTGTGGAAGCCATTGGATTCGCCCCCCTGCCGGGTGGTGGCCTGCAGGTCGAGCATCAAGTCAGAGTCCTGCTCGCGCTCCACGAAACGGAAACCGCGGCGGGTAAGCTCCTCGCGTAACACCACGGACACACCGGCATCGTTCACCGGCTGGCCAAGGTTGGTCTCGTTGGCACGCATGAAAACACGGGGCATGCGCAGGTCCACCGGTGCACGCTTCTCCGGCACGGTCAAACTGGCCAGCAAGGGGCGCACCAGGGCCGCATCCAGTTCCTTGCTTACCAGGGCGTCCATGTCCAAACGCACGATCACTTCGGGCGATACCGCGTCGATGGCCATGCGTTGCACGGTGGTGCGCAGCTGTCCCGATGCGTCGGTGTTCTTGAGTTCGGTGACCTTTCCGGCATGGCCCGGATAGGTGATCGCGAGGGGCAGTTGCACCAGGTCACGGGAGGTGCCGTTGTTCTTGTGCTTGGCCGACACCAGCAGCTCACGCTTGAATCCACCGGCATACGCCAGCTCGCAGCGCTCAGGAAGTATGGTGAGCTGCACGCCACTCGCGAGGCGTTGCAGGTCGGTGAACACCTCGTTGACCAAAGGCACTTGGCGACCGTCGACGTCAACGACATCGTTCTCTCCCCAATGGTCGCGCATGGCCAAGAGGGCGCGCAGGTCCATGTCGAAGGCCCCACGAAGGTCGCCGTTGACGAGGCTGGCCCTGGACCGTGCGTACAGGTCGGTGGCGTTGGCGATCGCTTTGGCCTTACGTTCGGCCTTGATCCTGGCGTGTTCGCTCTTGCTCAAGCGGTAGTAGGTCCAGTATTCGCTGCCGTTCTCCCACGAGTCGACGACCTCGAACCCTTCGAGCTGTTCGCTCGTGCGTGTGGTGATGGTGCTCGTGAAGGACTCATCGAATTGCGACTTTCGGTCCAAGGTGTACAACAGGCTGTTGCCTTCAACAACGACACTGATCTCGCTGGCCAGGTCGTTCAAGGCGTTCTTCTTGGCCGCTTCCTGGAAATCGGGACGTGCCTTGCTGGCCAGCCCGACACCGATGTAGTAGCTGCTGGTAACGGGGCGTGACCGCACCCACTCCGGGCGCTGGGCCGCAGGGTCCGGGACCGTGGTCGCAGGATCCACAACCGGGCGTTTGTCGCGGCATGCGACCAGGGCGACGAACAGGACCGCCAGTAGGATCGGGTGCTTCACGGTAAACGGCTCATTAGGTCGCTTTGGATGGCGGTACCGACCGCTGTCCCCGTGGCGCTCAACAGTTCATTGCTCAGGGTGGCGATGCTCTTCACGGTACGTGGAGCGCTCAACAACTGGCGCATTTCACGACGTGCACCATCACGCAGGTCCACCACGCCCTTGTTGGCGGGCATCAGCAGGTCACCATTCCCGTCGTAGGCCGCGTAGTACATATCGTCCGACGCTTCCTTGTCGACCACTTTGCTCATCAATACCTCACCGGTCTCCAAGCTCACCAATCGGTACGAGAAGGACATGACCACCTTATTCTCCTGGTAGAACTCCGAATACCGCACAGCCTTGTACCGGGTCACGTAGTAATTCTCGCCGGTCTCCTTGTTCAACTGTTCCACGCGGTAGCTTTCGAAACCGT
>JBIIYD010000066.1:0-12144 GCA_044347005.1 Flavobacteriales bacterium
ATGTTCATTATCGCGCCGGGATTCATCACCATCAACGTGATGAGCCTCTTCGGGATGATCTTGGTGGTTGGTATCCTCGTGGATGACGGGATCGTGATCACCGAGAGTATCTACCAGGAGTTCGAGCGAGGCCTGCCTCCCGTGCAGGCGGCATTTGTTGGATTGAACAAGGTGCTGCCCGCAGTGATCAGCTCGGTGCTCACCACCGTCGCGGCAATGAGCACGTTCTTTTACATCGATGGTCGGTTGGGTGATTTCGCACCGGCCTTGGCGTTCGTTGCGATATCCGCTTTGTTGTTCTCGCTGGTCGAGGCCGCCTTGACACTTCCCGCACACATCGCACATTCCAAGGGGCTCACGATGAAGAAGAACCGCTTTGAGCGATACATGGATGGCGTAATGACCCGTTTTCGCGACAGGCAGTACGGCAACTTCTTCGATCGGATCATGCGCAACAAGATGCTCACGGTGGGTATCGCGTTCTTCCTGCTCGCCATCACGGTAGGTTCCGTGGGCGCTGGTATCATCCGCACCACCTTCTTCCCGGTGATCGAGCGCGACGATGTGGCCGTGGACCTCGAGATGATCGCCGGTACCCGGGAGAACATCGTCTTCGCCGAACTGCAACGCATCGAACAGCTCGTCTGGAGCCTGAACGATTCCTTGAGCCAAGGCCGCGAGGACAGCCTGGACGTGGTGCTGAAGGTGCAGACCATACTCGGTCCTCGTGCGGAACAAGGCAAGCTCAACATCATCCTGCTCGATGGCGAAAAGCGCGGCTTCAGGGCGGAAGACATCTCCAATCGACTGCGCGAAAGGGTGGGTGCAGTGCCCGGTGTGGCCAACCTCACCTTCGGTCTGGCCACTCCCTTCGGAAAGCCTGTATCCGTTTCGCTGCGCAGCAACGACCTGGCCGAACTGAACGCCGCGAAAGGGGAACTGCGCGCCGAGTTACAGGAACTCTCCACCCTGCGCGATGTGGTGGACACCGACCGTCCCGGGAATCGCGAAGTGGTGCTCGAGCTCAAGGACAAGGCCCAATTGCTGGGGCTCACGATGCAGGACATCGTAGGGCAGGTGCGACAGGGCTTCTTCGGATTGGAAACGCAGCGCGTGCAAAGGGGCGAGGACGAGGTGAAGATCTGGGTACGGTATGCGGAAGGGGAACGCGCTTCGCTGCGCGACCTGGAGGATATGCGGATCCGCACTGCGGACGGTCGCCAGGTCCCGCTGAGCGAGTTGGCCGGGTTCAAGATCGAACGCGGCATCCGCGCCATCAACCACCTTGATGGCAAGCGCGAAGTGCGCGTGGAAGCCGACCTCGCCAACAGCGCCCAAAGTGCCACGGATGCACAGGCCGTGATCGCGGAAGAGATCATGAAACCTCTGCTGGCCCGGCATCCCGGCCTTAGCTACAGCTTCGAGGGGCAGGGCGAACAAAGCCGCAAGGTGGGTACGTCCGCCGCCAAGATCATGCCCATTACGCTCATCATCATGTTCGCGATGATCGTGATCACCTTGCGTAGCTTCTGGCAGATGGTCATGGTGTTGCTATGCATCCCGCTCGGCTTCATCGGCATCGGCTGGGGCCACTGGATCCACGGGGTGCAGATCAGCCTGTTCAGCTTCTTTGGCATGATCGCCTTGATCGGTGTGATGGTGAACGACTCGCTGGTGTTGCTGAGCACCTTCAACGATAACATGAAGGAAGGCAAGCTCTTCCACCAGGCGTTGCGCGATGCCGCCTTGTCGCGCTTGCGACCCATCCTGCTCACCTCGCTCACCACCGTGGCGGGCCTGCTTCCGATCACCCTGAACAAGAGCTTCCAGGCGCAGTTCCTCATCCCCATGGCCATCACCGTGGCCTATGGGTTGGCCATCGCCACCTTCGTCACCCTGATCGTACTGCCCACATTAATGGCCGCCCTCAATGAGTCGCGCCGCCTGCTTGGATGGGCCTGGAACGCCGAGACCCCATCGCCCGAGTCCGTTGAACCCGCCGTGAAAGAACTGCCCTATGAGAACCTGGAGGAAACACGCCACTAGTCTGGCGCTGCTGCTGGTGGGGACATCGGCCTTCGCCCAGGATACCCTGAGCCTTCAGCAGGCCATCACGCTCGCACTGGCCAACGAGCATGGTATCCGCATCGCACGCAATGAGGCGCGCATCGCGGAGAACCTGGCCACGGCAGGTAATGCCGGGTTGCTGCCCCGGCTGGATGCCAGCGGTCGTGGCATTTACAACAACCAGGACACGAAGCTCGATTTCGTCGAGGGCTTTCCCGATGTGGAGCGCAGCGGCGTGGAAAGTAGCACGCTCGCCGGTCAAGTGGGGCTTACGTACACCTTGTTCAACGGCATGGGCAATTTCGCCACGCTCGAACGGGCCCGGCTCAATGCACAATTGGCGGACCTTTTTACCCGGGCACAGGTCGAGGGAACGCTCACGCAAGTGATCGCCCTTTACTACGCCATCGCCGCCCTTGACGAGGATGTGGCCATCACCGAACGCATCCTGGGGATCTCCAACGATCGGTTCGTACGCCAGGAAGGGAAGGCCTTGTTGGGTGGTGCCGGGCGGCTCGATGTGCTCAATGCCCAGGTGGACCTGCAGGCGGACAGCACCACGTACATCCTTGCGCTACAGCGCCGCGAACGAACGGCCAGGGACCTCAACGTATTGATGGGACGTGGCGCGAACGACCCTGTGCTGGTCACGCGGAACATCACGTACGCGGAAGGTCTTTCACAGGAACAACTCGTTCAGGAGGCCATGCAAGGCAACGTGCAACTGGCATCGGCCACCGCACAGGTGCGTGTTGCCGAGGCGGACCAGCGGATCGCCAAGGCCTTGCGCTGGCCACGCCTTGATCTGAGCGCGGCGTACGGCGTCTCCGACCAGAAGTCCGAAGTTGGCGTCGTACTCGGCACCTACACCCAGGGGCTCAATGGAGGACTCACGCTCAGTGTTCCCATTTTCGATGGCGGGCGCATCAACACCCAGACCGAGGCCGCACGCCTGCGCGCCGAGAACGCCGCCATCGCCGAACAACAGGCGCGGTTGCAGGTGGAACGCGATGTGCGCAATGCCTTCACCACGTGGCGCAGCCAGCGCGAGGTGTTGCGCATCCAGGGCGATGCGGTCACCACCGCCAAGCTCAATTTCGACCGCACCAGCGACCTGTTCCTGTCCGGGCAACTCACCGGCCTCCAGTTCCGACAAGCCCAGCTGGACCTCGCCGATGCAGAACGTCGCGCCGTGATCTCAGGCTTCGATACCAAGGTGGCCGAACTGCAATTGCTGCGTACCAGCGGAGGCTTGCTGCCCGCGCTCGGTCTTGGTCCGCAAGGTTCAAACTGATCCGTTCCCCTTGCGCATCCGGAAGAGCACCTCGAAGGTGGTCCCACCGTTCGTGCGTGTATGGAACGAACCGTCCAGTTGCTCGGAAAGTGCTTCCACGATCTCCAGCCCCAGCTTGCCCATGCCGCCTTGTGCGCCCGGTGCCAGTCCCTTGCCATTGTCCTTCACCACCAGCCGGTGGAGGTCGCCTTCGACGCTCTGCACCAGGATGTCGATGTGCCCTCCGATCGCATAGGGGAAGGCATGTTTGAAGGAGTTGGAAACGAGCTCGCAGAGAATGATGCCCAGGCCGATCGCCGTGTCCTGGTCACAGCTCAGTTCGTTCGTCTGTACCTCGTAGCTCACCGTGCGGCTTTGCGGCGTGTGCATGTCGGCCAGTGCCCTTGCAAGTGCGGTGATGAACAGGTTGAGGTCCACGTCGCGCAGGTCCTTCAGGGCGTAGAGCTTGTGATGCACCAAGGCCAGCGTGTCGATCCGCTGCTTGCCACGCAGGAACTCTTCGCGCACCGGTCCATCGTCCAGGCTCGCTGCCTGCAGGTTCAGCAGGCTGCTCACCACTTGCAGGTTGTTCTTCACCCGGTGGTGTACTTCACGGTTCAGCACTTCGCGTTCGCCGAGCACCTTGGCCAGCCGCAGCTCCTGTGATCGGCTGATCCGTGCCTGTTCACGCATCCGTTCATCGTAGGTCTTGCGCCTCCACCAGAGCACGGCCAGCAACACGGTGAGCAGGGTCAACAAGCCCCCAAGTATCCAAAGGGTCTGCTTCTGGGTGCGCATCGGTCCGTTCGATGCATCGAGGTTCAGGACCACCCCCGTGTACAACGTTTGTCCATTGAGCGCATACGGAGTGAACAACGCCATGAAGCGCTGGTCATCGGCGGCCAAGGTGAAGGTGCTGGTCGGCCGCTCGGCATTCCAATGCGTTGCAGCTTCGTGAACGGCCTTGCGAAGACTCTTGTCCCGTTTTCCGTCCGGCATGTCCAGTACGTGGCCTTCACCGTCGATCACGAGCATGCCGTGACCGACCAGTTCGGAAGTGCCATCGCTCAACCAGGAGGAGCGCGAGGGGTCTATCTCGAACATCAGGATGCGGAACGGCCCATCCTGTTCATCGGCCCGGATCAGCAAGGCAAGCTGCAGCCGGGGTATGCTGTCCCCTGACGGCACATGCAGGTTCCAGGCCGGATCGTCCCTGACGTCCTCCAATGCTTTGCCGTACCACAGCATAGCGCGGGGATCATAGCGTCCTGTACCAAGGGTATCGTACGTGCCGGGTGTGCTTTCCTCGGATCCGGAAACGACGTACAGCTTGCTCGGGCCGGTCTTCGAACCTTCCCGGGTCTCACGGATGCTGATACCGGAGGAGGTCCTGATCAAGGCCACTTCGCTACCGAACCCGTCCGCGACAGCTACCATCACCAGGCTTCCGGCGTCACCAAGAAGTGGAGCCCAACGGTCCAGCACGTAGGTGCTGTCGGGCAAGTGGTCCAGGTCGCGCAGCACGGCTGCCTCCTGCCGAAGGTCCTGTTCCAGTTCATGCACCAATCCAGAAAATCGTACGCGAAGGAGCTGCTGCGAATTCTGCAGGGCACGCTCCATCACCTGGTGCTGCTGCTCCCTGGTATCCACGGCCGACCACACCGTGTAGCCCAATACCAAGGCCAGTACCACGGTCGTGGCGAAGACCAGTATGCGGTCCGATCGCTGGCTCCGGACGATCATCGGCACACCCCGGGGGTTACTTCGGTGCGTGTCATTTCCACGGTGCCATCACCGCTCTTTATCTGGTCGGTGGTCAGTTTCTTGGGGATGAAATAGATCCCGTTCAACTTGCCGTCCAAGGTCTGTCCTACGCGAATGCACGTGTCGGCGGTCAACGTCTCTACGGTACGCCCTTGGTAATACACGTCAAGCACGATGGACAATAGCTTGTCCTCGGACGAGGTGTTCTCGAGTTTCAGCAACAGCTCGCTCGGTTTGCCCTTGGGATGTTTCCAGCGGTACGATACGTCCACACCATCGTGTACACCCTTGTAGATGTACTGTGGCGCGGAACAAGCACTGAGTGCCAGCATCAAGGGGATGATCGCTCGTTTCATGCCACAAAGTTGCGCAGTATCGTGATCGCGCGCTCCAAGTCGTCATCGTCCACATCGAGATGCGTGACGAAGCGCACCATGTTAGGCCCGAAGGCGGCCGCCAGCAGGCCTTGCTCGCGGATGATGGACAGGAAGTGCTGTGCCTTCAGATCACCGGCAAGAGTCACGATCACGATGTTGGTGACGACCGGCATGGTACCGGCCACGTAGGGAAGGTCCATGAGTACTTCCGCCAACCGGGTGGCGCGTTGATGGTCTTCCGGCAGCCGTTGTATGTGGTGGTCGAGCGCGTAGTGGCATGCGGCAGCGAGTATGCCCGCCTGGCGCATTCCACCGCCCAACCGTTTCCTTACACGCCTTGCCTTGTCGATCAGGTTCTTGGAGCCCAGCAGTACCGATCCCACCGGTGCTCCAAGGCCTTTGCTCAGGCATACCGAGAAGGTATCGAACTGCCTGCCCCATTCCGCTGGACTTTCTCCCGTGACGGCCAGGGCATTGAAAATGCGCGCACCGTCCATGTGGAAGGCGAGGCCGTGCGCCTGGCACACCGCTTTTATGCGAGCCACTTCGCCAAGGTCCCAAACGGCACCACCGCCCCGGTTGCAGGTGTTCTCGATGCCCACCATGCTGGTGCGTGCCAGCCACGCAGCGCCCGGGTCGTTGATCGATGCTTCCACCTGCTCGGCGGTGAAACGACCGTGATCACCCTGGACGAGCTTGACCGAACAGCCGCTGGTGGCCATGACGCCACCGCCTTCATAGCGGTAAATGTGCGCACCTTCATCGCAGATCACTTCGTCGCCATGCCGCGTCAGGATGTGCACCGCGATCTGGTTGGTCATGGTGCCGCTCGGGCAGAACAGTCCTGCTTCATGACCGAACAGCGCGGCCATCCGGTCCTCCAGGGAGTTTACGCCGGGGTCTTCGCCGAACACGTCATCGCCGACTTCGGCATGCATCATTGCAGCACGCATCCCCGGGGTCGGCCGGGTGACCGTGTCGGAGCGAAGGTCCATGGATCCCATAAGCGCACCAAGATAACGTCCAGCGCTGGCCGACGCGGATCAAGACGTTAGTGCAAGTGCCGGTGCAGTTCGATCAATAGCGGCAACTCGGCCTTGCCCACTCCGTGGAAGGCTTGGGCCACGGCATCGGCAGCGCGGTAGATCAACTCCTTGCGCTCGGGGGGCAGGTCGTTCTTGTGCCGGGCCATGTACGTGATGAAGGAATCGAACGCTCCTTCCGACGACGCACTGCGGTCCGCCAGCACATCGAATTCGAATTCCGTGATGTAGGCCTGGTCCGTTCCGAAGTGGTCCGTACTGGCTTCCTGTGGCACCAGTTCCTCGGATACGATGCGCTACAGGGTGGCTACCTCCTTGTCGCTGACACTGCCGTCGGCAGCCGCGATCGCATACAGCAGACGCCCCAGTTCCTTGTAGAAAAGTTGTGCTTCCATGATGCCGTGAAGGTGATGCATCACGAAGGTATGGCACCTGACGCCCGTCAGATCCGCCTGCTCACCAGCAATCCATCGCGCAAGGGCAGCAGAACATTGCTCACACGATCATCGTCCTTCACCTTCTGTGCATAAGCGGCCAGGCCCCGCGTTTCGCCATCCTGCTCGGTTTCCGGCGCAAGCACCTTGCCGCTCCAGAGCACATTGTCCGCAATGATCAGCCCGCCGGGTCGCACACGGTCCACCACCAGGTCGAAGTAGTTGCAGTAGTTCTGCTTGTCGGCATCGATGAACACCAGGTCGAAGGTGCCAGCGATGCGGGGGATCACCTCCATGGCCGGCGCCAGGTGCTGGTGTATGCGCTGGTGGAAACCCGCCTTGCGCACCGTGCGGTCCACTAGCGCGGCATGGCGTGGGTCGACGTCCAGTGTATGTAGATTGCCTTGGGGCAAGAGCCCTTCCGCCAGGCACAAGGCACTGTATCCGGTGAATGTACCGATGTCGAGAACGAGCTCTGGTCGGAGCAGCTTGCTCATCATGCTCAAGAACCGGCCTTGCAAATGACCACTCAGCATTTGGGGCAGGGAATCGGCGGCACGGGTCTCCTCAGCCAAGGCTCGCAGGTGCGCCGGCTCAGGTTCGGAATAGAGCGCCGCATAGCGCTCCAGCGCAGGGTCGAGGAATTGCATCAAGGGAGCTTGATGAATGGGGCACGCAAATGTCGATCGCCGGAATGAAGCACCAAGTTGTAGGCGCCATTCGCAAGGTCGGCCACATCGAGCGTGCTGCCATCAATGAACTGTCCCTTACACAACGCGCGGCCGGTGTGATCGACGATGCTATACCACGCACTGCCCCGGCCTTCCGGATAGGTTATGTAGAGTCGGTCCACAACTGGGTTCGGGTGTAGGCGAATGGCGGCGTCCTCCAACTCCGGAACGCTGAAAGCGTAGGAGGTGCCGTAGACCTCCGCCCGGCGCACTAGATCGCTGTCGAGGCCTGTACCGTATAGTGAAGCATACCAACCGCCGCCGCCACTGGCCGAAGCCATGGCACCACCCCGTGTGGCACGTGGAAGTACTTGCCCCAGATCCACCCACGAATCCAAGGCCGGGTCATAAACATAGGCGTTCGCATGGAAGGTATCCGCATTGCTGGCCCCACCAACAACCACGCCGCCGCCGTACATGGGTAGGTTGAAGTCGTACCAGATGGCCGCATCGGCACCGTAACGTGGTTGGGGCAGCGGGGCCACAGTGCTCCAAGTCCCACTGGAATGGTCGTACCGCCATGCATCGGCCAGCGCCTGGAATGCAGTGTCGGCACCGCCCACTACGTAGCCAGCTTCTGTAGGTTCGTAATATCCGGAGAAGGATGCGGCCCTATGCCGGGCTGGCCCGGGCACATCCTGTAGTTGGGTCCATTGGTCCAACGCGATATCGTACATCCAGAACTCGTTTGTAGGCGCACCACCTGCCACTATGCCATTGGCGATGAAAAGTCGTCCTTCCAACGCGAAGCCAGAGGCCGCGTAACGCCCAGCTCCGGGCAAGGGACTGCGCTGCACCCAGCTGTTGTTGGCTTGGTCGTACTGCCACATTTCGTTCAATGGGCCGTTGGCATCCGAACCGCCGAAGAGGAAGCCGCCATCCAGGCCGGTACAGTATTGGCGCGGGGTTGCAGGTAGTGGTGCCACGGGCAGCCACCCGCCCCAGATCCCCACCACATCGTAGGCGTACCAGTCGGTGGCCAATGTCCAGCCGGTCTGCAGGCCTGTTCCGAGGTAGATAGTTGTACCAATGGAGAAGGCCGCACCATCGTCGCGCGCCTCACCTGGAAAGGTGGGGAACTCCTGCCATTCCTGTGCGTGTGCACCGGTGAACAGGAGCATGGACGCAACTGCAATGGATCTCATGGTGTGAAGATAGGTGGATGAACCATGTATCCTTTCCCGGACTGGCGGCGTAGAAAGCAACGATCATCGATCCAAAAGACCTATGCCATGAAGAAGCTGCTGATCGTTTGCGTTTCCATCCTGCTCACAGGATCCGCCGCGCTGGCCCAAAGTCAGGTACAGGCACCCGCGTCGGGCACAGTACCGGAACATGCAGGTTCACGCTGGGGTTCCCAGTTCGCCCAGAACGCCGTGCGCTTCATCGTGAACATTTCGCCGAACCCCATGGGCGATCGTACCCTGCTCGATGCAGGAGGTGCAGTGATCCGTCACATCGTGATCCGCAACCGCGATGGTCGAGAACTGCGCCGGCATTCCAATGTGAACGCTGTGCGTTTCCACTTGGAAAGACCAGGGCTGGAGCCGGGCCTTCACCTCGTGGAAGTGGTCACGGATTTCGGTACCCGCACCGTGAAGCTGATGGTGCAATAAGCAACCGCGACCGATCTTCGGATGAAGCCGTGTGTTCTCGAACGCACGGCTTCATCTGTTACTGAAAGATGCTCCTACCGACGCCGTGAATTTCCCCCGGAGCCGATCGTTGGTCGAGCCTCGGTTCGAGGCGGCATAGGAGCCATGAAAAAGGCGCATCGGGCTACCCCTCTGCGCCTTCTCCGTATGGAACTCGAATGGCGGTTTGCCTCGCCAAAGCAGGAAACCGAATTGGACGATCCGCTCAGTACGGCAGCTTCCCCGCCTCGATCATCTTCTTCGCCACCAAGCGACGTGCAGTGGTGCTGTTGAAGGAGCCGGTCTTGGTGAAGCGTTTGGCACCCATCAGCATGGCGCGTTGCTCGTCGCCGTCGGCGAAGCTGTTCACGGCCTCCTTACAGCTCTTGTGAATGCGGTCGGCAGCGTCGTTGATGTACAGCTGGGTCATCGCGATCTGCTCGGCGCATGCGGCTTCGCCTTTCATGCTCACCAGCTTCTGCGTGCGCAGCAATACGCTCTCCGCCATATAGGTCTCGATCACCATGTCGGCGATGTGCATCACGATCTCCTGCTCGTCGCCCAGTGCGAGACCGAGTTTCTGTGCGGCACCACCGGCGGTCATCAGCACGGCCTTCTTGAAGTTCTTCACGTAGCCCTTCTCGGCGCCCAGCAAGCCGTCGTCCGCATCGGCGAAATCGGGGATGCCGAGCAGCTCGCCGGCCACGGCCTTCGCAGGGCCCATCAGGTCCAACTGGCCTTTCATGGCGCGCTTCAGCAGCATGTCCACCGTCAGCAAGCGGTTGATCTCGTTCGTTCCTTCGAAGATCCGGTTGATGCGGCTGTCGCGGTACGCGCGTTCGATCTTGCTCTCGGCACTGTAGCCCATTCCGCCGTGGATCTGCACGGCTTCGTCCACCACGAAGTCCAGGCACTCGCTGCCCACCACTTTCAGGATGGCGGCTTCCGCAGCGTATTGCTCCACGCCCTTCAGCAGTGCTGTGGCATGGTCGGCACCTTCGTTCTTCAGTTGCTCGATCGCCTTCTCCATATCGTTGCTGCAACGGTAGGTCGCGCTCTCGGTGGCGTAGCAGTAGGTGGCCATGTCGGCCATCTTCTGCTGGATCGCACCGAAGCTCGCGATCGGCTTGCCGAACTGGATGCGCTCGTTGGCGTACTGCACGGCGATGTCCACGCTCTTCTTCGCGCCGCCCAGTGCCGCACCGGCCAGCTTGATGCGGCCCACGTTCAGGATGTTCACCGCGATCTTGAAACCGTTGCCGCGACCGCCCAGCAGGTTCTCCACCGGCACCTTGCAATCGTTGAAGAACACCTGGCGCGTGCTGCTGCCCTTGATGCCCATCTTCTTCTCTTCGGCATTCAGCGTTATGCCGCCGAAACCCTTCTCCACGATGAAGGCCGTGAGGTTCTTGTCCGCCTCGCCCGTCTTGGGGTCGGTGATCTTGGCGAACACCGTGAAGATGTCCGCAAAACCACCGTTGGTGATCCACATCTTCTGGCCGTTCAGGATGTAGTGCTTGCCGTCGTCGGTCAGTACCGCCTTCGTCTTGCCGCTGTTGGCATCGCTGCCGCTTCCGGGTTCCGTAAGGCAGTAGCTCGCCTTCCACTCGCCGGTGGTCAGCTTGGGGATGTACTTCTGCTTCTGGGCTTCATCGCCGTAGTACAGGATCGGCAGCGTACCGATGCCCGTGTGTGCCGCGATCGCAACACTGAAGCTGTGTCCCGCACCCGTCACTTCGGTGATCAGCATGTTCGTCAGGAAGTCCTTGCCGAAGCCGCCGTATTCCTCGGGAACGCTTACGCCCAGCAGGCCCAGTTCGCCGGCCTTGTCCAACAGACTTGGCATCAGCCCTTCCTCCAAGGCATCAATGCGGTCCAGGTTGGGCCACACATGCTGCTCCAGGAATTCCCAGGAACTCTGCGCGATCATGCGCTGCTCCTCGTTGAATTCCTCGGGAATGAAGATGTCCTGCGGGTCGCTCTCGCGGATCAGGAATTCGCCGCCTTGTAGTGCTTTGGTGGTTGTTGCGGTGCTCATGGGTCGGGGTCGGATGGTCGAAGGTCTTTGGCTTGAAGAACGCCGGCTCCTATGGCCTTGTTCGGGATAAAGTTATGCACGCATACTAAATTTTCCAAGTGGCTTTTGGCGACCTTAGGAAGGGCCGCTAGCGCGTTTGCGGATAGGGACCGGCTATTTGCGGATATTCACGGATACGACAGGGATGCTTTCGGATATGAATCGGATATTAGCGTATATTTACGGATATTTCCATGGTCCACACCTTCCACCTCGATCTCAACTGGAACCTGCTGCAGGCCATCAGTCGTGTGGACCGTTTCGCCGGGGAATGGGCCGGCATCGAGCGCCGTGAAGGCCGCTCGCTCAAGCACCTCAAGTCCATCGCCACGATCCAGAGTGTTGGGGCTTCAACCCGCATCGAGGGCAGCCAGCTCGACGATGCCGCCGTGGACGCCCTTCTTGCCCAGCTCGACATCACCAAGCTCGAGGACCGGGACCAGCAGGAGGTGGCCGGCTACTTCGAGGCTCTCGACACCATCTCTGAGGCGTACCTGGACATCCGCATCGGCGAGAACGAGATGAAACATCTGCACAAGCTCACGCTGCAATATGGCACCAAGGATGCTTGGCATCGCGGCAGCTACAAGCAGCGCTCCAACGCCGTGGATGCCACTTTGCCCGATGGCAGCCGCACAGTGGTCTTCACCACCACGCCACCCGGTGTGGAAACGGAGGACGCCATGCGTGCGCTCGTTGATTGGTACGGTAGCACCGAACCCGTACATCCTTTGGTGCGCGTGG
>JBIIYD010000283.1:0-3583 GCA_044347005.1 Flavobacteriales bacterium
TACGCTGTCCAGGTAAGTACGGGCCTTGGTGGGGCTCATGTCGGGGTTGCTAAGCGATGAAGCCTGGTGCGCAGTAACCGGGGGAGGACCGGCAGATACCACGGCGGTAGCCAGCGGGCTGTTGGGGTCCCAAAACTGCCAAGGGCTGGCTTCATCCGAGAAGGGCGCACCTGTGGGCCGAGGGCGGATGAAGGGGAACAAGCCTTCCACGTCCGTGCGGATCGTGACGGTGCTTTGTGTGGTGCCATAGAGGCTGCGGGCACGGTTGCTCCATACGTCGCCGGTAAGGTTGGCGAAGCTGCTGTTGTTGCCGTACTCGTTCACCAGTTCCATGAACAGATTGGGACCTTGTACTGGAACCACCGGACCACCGGTGGTGGGCACGATCACGATGCCTTCCGTGAAGGGGGCGAACGGATCGAACACGGCATGGAAGCTCACCATGGGCACGTCGCCCTGCTCCAACCAGCTGGTATCGGCAAGTGCTCCTCCCATGTTCACGCAGAAATCGGCATCGGCGTTGTGACCATTTGGGCGGTAAAGGGTAAGGCTCCCGTTGAAGCCATTCAGGTTACCCGCTTGGGTAGTGTCCACATAGCTCACGCTCGCATTGAACGGATCGGGACGGAACTTTTCGATGAAGAGTTCTTCGGGCTTGTCCAAGGTTGCGTTGGCAAGGGCGATGTAACCACCTGTGCCCTCACCGTACACGATCACCTTGGTAGGGTCGATGCGGTAGGTGTTCGCACCTGCTGCATCGGCCTTCAAGAAGCGGGTGCACTGACGAGTGTCGTGCAGGCCACGATAGATGGCGTTGAGCAACTGACCACGACGCTCTTCCTCGGTTGCAGCCAGAGGGTTCCAGCCGCCGCGCCAGGTAGCGCTAACAGCCACGTAGCCGCGGCGTGCCATACGCTTGCACACTTCCACGGCCGTGCTGTCGGTGCGCAGGCCATTGGGGCTTCCGTTAACCGGCGGTGGCAGGGCGTTACCGGTGTGCAGGTAGATCACCACCGGGCGTGCCGTCAAGGCATCGGCAGCGTTAGAAGGTGCATACACGTCCATTTGAACGTTCTGCACTTTTACCGCGGTGCTCGGGTCGGCCGAGTTGAAGTAGGGCGCTGGGATCGGGTTACCCAAGGTAACCGCGGTCTGCAGGGTTGTGATGTCCGTCGGCACCAAGGGGCTGCCGAAGTTCGATCGCAGGAAATCGATGTTGGTTCCGTAGGTGACGTTCGGGGTAATGGTGATCTGGGCATTGGTGAATACCTCGGTGAGGTAGCGCTGCCCTTGGGCGGCGCCGGCAATGCCCAATGCGAGCACGGCCAGGGACAAGTGTCGAGTTCGTTTCATGATCGTCTAGGGGGTTTGTGAGGTGAAAGATAGTACAGGTCAGCGTTTGTCCAATTCGTAGATCAATTGCAGGTACGCGAGGCGTCCGATGTACGGCCCTCCGTACACCATGAGCACGTCGTTGTTCCAGGCCCGTTCCAGTTTGTCTTCCGCCGCCACCTTCGGGTCGAAGAAGGGTACTACGCCGAACAGGTTGCTGGCGCCCAGCTTCACGGTCAGGTGGCGTTCGGGGAATTTCACGTTCACTTGTGCATCCACCATGTCGTAGCTCCGGATGTCCCCCGAGAACTGTGGCGATCCTTCGAAGGTGAAGCCTTCCACGAAGCGGTAATTGACCCCCCAGCCCAAGTTCGGCTTGCTGCTGAATGGCACCTTCAGGTCGTGGCCGGTTAGCCCGATGTTGAACTTGTTCTGCGGTGTGTTGAAGGCGGGAATAATGGGGTCGTCCTCGCCGCTCACCAGCTTGTTGTAGCTGTAGTTCATCGAGTAGCTCATTTTGTCCCTGTAGTAGGTCACCCCCAGGTTGGCTCCCTGCGTACGTACCGTGCTGGTCGCGTTGGCGGAAAGGCGGTATACCTGCAAGCCGCCTACCGGGAAACCGGTGATCGGGTCGAACTGGCCATCGATCCCGATGAGGAATCCGATGAAGTCCTTGTACCAACTCGAGTAGGCACCCGCATCGATGTAGAACTTCTTCCAGTGGGTGCCGCGGTAACCCACTTCGATGGTCTTCACCTGCTCCGGGCGCAGCCGGTCGGCATTGAAGTATTCCAGCTTGCTCAAGCCTTGCAGCAGCTGCGATGAACTGCGGTACTCATTGAAGCTCTCCAACGTGATCAGGCTGTCCTTGCCCGCTTCGAATTGCCCGTCCACATTACCCAGCAGGATCGCACGCCCCACATTGTAATAGAGGTACTGGTCGGCCAGGGTGGGGTTGCGTATGGCACTGCTGAAGCTGACGCGGAAGGTACGGTCCGCGTTGGGCACATAGACCAGGGTCGCAGCAGGGGAAAGGAGGGCATCGAAGTTCTGGTTCTTGTCCATCCGCAGCGTTACCGTGCTCTTCAACTTGTTCTCCATGAAGGCTTTTTCCAACCCGGTATACAGTCCGAATTCACGGTTGCGAATGACCACGTCGCCGGTGTCCCGGAAAATGGTGCCGGCACTGTTGGGCAGGTACTGGCGGTAGTTGCCGCCCACGATGACCTCGCCGAAGGCTGGCTTGAAGCGATATTCACCCATGGCATGTGCCAGCTTCGAACGGTCGAAGAACAGCGAACCACCTTCGGTGAAGCGCTTGCCGGTGATCTCGTCGAACTTGTCGTTGAAGCGCTGTGTACCCACCAGAAATGCAGGGTCCAGGAAGGCATCGTCCGTGTTGTTCAACGAATCGGCCACCATCTGGTGGTACATGGTGTACAGGTCCTGGTTGTCGTTCACGAACTGCTGGATGTACACATCATAGGCCTGTGCCGATGTGATGCCCTGCGCAGGCGCTTCGCTGGGTGTGTAGTACTCCGGGACGGTGGCGTCGAGCAGGCCAGGGTTCAGGGCCGATCCGATCCAGCTGTCCCACAGGTTGAAGTAGGCGGTGTTCCATTCCCGCGTTCCGCCACTGGCTTCCTGCAAGCGCACGCCCGTGGTGAAGATGTCGTAGGTATCGCCGGCGTCTTCCGAGGTCAGGTATCCGCGCAGGAACCACTTGCCCTCCTGGCGAAGTTCCAAGCGTTGTTGCCAGAACTGGATGTTCTTCAAACGATAGCGGTTCTCGCCCTGGTACACGGTGCTGCCACGGCTGTAGTTGCTGGCTCCGATCACCTCGATGCTGTCGGTGATCTTATAGTGCACCGATGCCCCGAGTTTCAGGTTGTCGGTACCATAATCCACCAGGTCGCTCTCCTTGTAACCGGGGCGCAGGAAAGCACCCAGGCCGTGGTAGTTCCTGCGGTCCGAAGCGTTGCGCGAGTAATCGTTGTTCACCGTGGTGTTCTCATCGCCGTAGATGTTGATGGCATCGTAGCGCCCGGGATTGCCAACTGGTGTGGGCGAGTTGTTCGTGGCCGCATAGTTCTCGGCGTACCAGTCCTCGGCCCGCAATCCGAACACGTTCAGCTTGTAGGCGAAGCGGTCCTTGCCGTCCTTGTCCTTGAACTTCTGTGCCCAGCGTACGGCGCCTTCGAGCATGTCCCGTTGGCCGCATTTAACGCTTACGCTCAACCCGGGGAACTGC
>JBIIYD010000067.1:0-12057 GCA_044347005.1 Flavobacteriales bacterium
GCATCCACCCGGGGGACATCTTCCAGGAAGGCCTTTCCGTGAAGCGCGCCGGTACCATCGAATTCGCCGATGCCGTGATCGAGCGTCTCGGACAAAAGCCCAACCAGCTGAAGAGCGTGGAGATGAGGGGCGGCGGCGTGCCCAAGTTCCACTACGAACGACCGGTGGTGAAGCGTGAGCTCTGCGGCGTGGACATGTTCGTGTGTGATGCCACCCGCACGCCCGATGAACTGGCCGCCCGCCTGGACAAAGCCTCGCACGGCATGTTGAAGCTGAAGCTGATCACCAACCGCGGCGTGAAGGTCTGGCCCGATGGCTTCCCGGAGACCTTCTGCACCGACCATTGGCGCTGCCGCTTCGTGGGCCCCGAGGTGGCGATCGATGATGTCAAGGCGACCTACATGCCGATCGGCCGCAAGCAGGTGGCCCAGCTGCTGCACCTATTGGGCGAGAACGATATCGAGGTGATCAAGACCGAGAACCTCTACCTCTTCGATGGGGTGCGTGGCTTCTCGCTGGGTCAGGGGGAGTAACGGAATGTCACTCCGGGCCCGCCTGCCGGTAGGTAGGCTTGACCCGGAGTCGCACCAATGCGGACAGGTATGCATACCAACAGCTTGGAAAGCTTCGCAGGTCGCACTCTTGGCGTGGCCACCATCCATGGCAAGGAGCGGGTCATCGGTCCTGCCCTTATGCAGGCGCTTCCATTGGCCGGCTTCCATGCCATTGCCGGGGTGGACACCGATCGCTTTGGTGCCTTCAGTGGCGAGGTGCAACGCACCCTGTCACCCTTGGAGGCCGCCATCGCCAAGGCCCGGCACGGTGCCGAGATCTCGGGTCTGGACCTGGTCATTGCCAGCGAAGGTTCGTTCGGGCCATACCCCCCGGCGCCGTTCATGCCTTGCAACGAGGAGTTCCTGATGCTTTACGATGCCAGAGATGGATCCTTGTACGATCACCGCCATGTGTCACTGAACACCGTGTTCGGTGGTGAGCAATGCGCCACCCTGCAGGAGGTTCTGGCCTTCGCCGAGCGCATGGAATTCCCTGGACATGGACTGGTGATACGACCCCAGGAACGGTGGGAGCCGGGCGACCCCATTCGCAAAGGCATCCACGATGCTCAACAGCTCCGGAACCACGCGGATTCCCTTCTTGCCGAACATGGCAGCGTGTGGGTGGAGACCGATATGCGGGCCATGGCCAATCCCACCCGCATGGCGGTTATTGCCGAGACCGCGGAGCGCTTCGCCCAGGAATTGGCCCATACCTGTCCTTCCTGCGGGGAACTGTACTTCCGCATTACGGGTACCACCCCGGGTCTTCCGTGCTCGCTGTGCGGCTGGCCTACAGCAAGCATCCGCCGGTACACACGCACATGCCGTTCCTGCGCCTGTTCAGAGCAGGAGCAACGACCCGACGGGAAGGTGGAAGAGGATCCCCGCTACTGCGACCACTGCAATCCCTGAGGCCTACAGGTTGTCGAAGCGGTAGATAGGATCCAGCTCGGTGCCCGCCTCCATTTCACAGACGGTGCGGATGACACCGTCGCTCAAGCGATAGACCCAGCCGTGCAGGTGCGGTCCCCCGCGGTCCTTCCACGCCTGCTGAATGATGCTTGTCTTCGCAAGGTCGAAGACCTGTTCCTGTACGTTCAGCTCCACCATTCGGTCGAAGCGCTCCTGTTCAGTGGGCAACGCATCCACCTCGGGCTGGTGCAGGCGATACACGTCCTTGATGTTCCGCAGCCACTTGTTGATGATGCCCAAGGACTGGTGGCTCATGGCGGCCTGCACACCACCGCAACCGTAGTGGCCGCAGACGATCACGTGCTTCACCTTGAGGTATTCCACCGCGTACTGGAGCACGCTTAGCAGGTTCAGGTCGGTGTGCACCACCATGTTGGCGATGTTGCGGTGTACGAAGATCTCCCCGGGCTGCGTGCCGGTGATCTCGTTGGCCGGCACCCGGCTGTCGCTGCAACCGATCCAGAGGAACTCCGGGCGTTGCACCTTCTCCAGGCGGTGGAAGAACTCTGGGTCGCGGCTCACGGTGTCCTCGGCCCAGGCCTTGTTGTTGAGCAAGAGACGCTTGTATGATTCCATGTTCAGGGGGAATTAAGGTTGGTGGTCGGGTTACTGCACCACGTTGCTGGGTGGCGCGGTGTTCAGGTGAAGGGAGGAAGCTCCATCCCAGGAGACTTTGAAGCCGATCAGTTCACAGCGGATGCCACGTTGCTCGGCGGTCGCGGTGAAATCCTCGATGATCTCGAATACGTCCGGGTCCAGGTCGATGGTGCGGTTGGCGTCGATCACCACCCGCGATCCGTTCGGTAGTTCGTTCAAGGTTCGCTTGATGCCGGCCTTGTTCAGGAAAGTCACGTCCTCGCTCAGTTCGATGTAGATGGGCAGGCCGGGCTTGAAGCGCTTGGGGTCGAAGTGGAAGGGGACCTTATAGTTCTTCCACAGGATGTGGATGAACGCCACGGCCATGCCCAGGGCCACGCCGCGAAGCAGGTCGTTGGTCACCGCCATGAACCCCACGGTGACCATGAATTGGATGAACTGGATCCGTCCCGTCTTCCACATGGAAACGAACAGCGATGGTTTCGCCAGTTTGTAACCCACCATCAGCAGGACGGCCGCGAGGCTTGCGAAAGGGATGGAACGCAACACCGGTGCGATGGTGATCACGGCCAGTACGATGAACCCGCCATGCAGGATGGCCGAGAGCTTCGTACGCCCACCTGTCTGGATGTTGGCGGAACTGCGCACCACCACTTGGGTCAAGGGTATGCCACCAAGCAGTCCGCTGACCATGTTGCCGATGCCTTGTGCATGCAATTCACGGTTGGCAGGGGTGATGCGCTTCTGTGGGTCGAGCTTGTCCGTTGCTTCCACGCACAACAGGGTCTCGATGCTCGCCACCAGCGCTATGGTCAATGCAACGGTCCACACTTTCTTATCCCCCAGGTAGGTGAAGTCCGGGAAGGTGAAGGCGTTCAGGCCCGTGATGTCCGGGAAGTTCACGTAGTGCTCAGGGCCGATGAACAGGGCTGGAATGCCTTGGAACACGCTCGACAGGATGATGCCCGCCACCACGGCCAACAGGGGCCCGGGTATGTAGCGCAACCACTGGTTCCGTTGGATGAAGGGCCGCTCCCAAAGGAGCATCAGTCCGATGCACAGCAGGGTGACCACCAGCGCGCCGGGGGTGAAGCCCTCCATCATGTGGATCAGTTCCGAGAAGGTGTTCTCCTGGTCGGGCTGGTCGAAGCTCTCGTCACCCAAGGGCACGCGGTCGTAGCCGATGGCGTGGGGGATCTGCTTGAGCATGATGATGACCCCGATGCCCGCCAGCATGCCCTTGATCACAGCACTCGGAAAGTAGTAGGCGATGATGCCGGCACGGAGGAAGCCCAGCACCACTTGGATCGCACCCGATAGCACCACGGCCACCAGGAATGTTTCATAGGCGCCGAGGTCCTGTATCCCCATCAACACGATCGCCGTCAACCCGGCCGCTGGACCGCTCACACCCAATGGAGAACCACTGATGGCCCCCACCACCAGTCCGCCGACCGCACCTGCGATGATCCCGGCCAAGGGTTCGGCACCCGAGGCGACGGCGATTCCCAGACACAAGGGCAAAGCGACAAGGAAAACGACGATGGATGCAGGCAGGTCCTGCTTCCAACTGCTCAATATGGAGTTGGTCTTCATGGATGGAAAGGCACTCGGGAGAAGGAAAAGTACACCGGGCACCATCGGCCGCTCGCCGTTGGTGCCTTGGAGAGGATGGTCACCTCAGCGGCTCAATCCGCTTTCCAAGGTGGTGGATGCGGCACATCGCTGTGGCGTGCCTGCATGGGGTGTTGCACCGTTTGGGGCGCCCATCTCTGTCCATCCATGGATTCACGCGGAGAATGACCGACCACCACCAACTCGATGAGCTTCGCGTGTTTGGTCTCCTCTTCCTCGTTCACCGGTGCAGGTCCGCTGCCATATTCATCGGGCGTTGAGAGTGCCCTGGCATTGAGCATCTGGGGCATCATCCACATCCAGAACCCAACGAACAAGGCGAAGCCCCGCACACCCCCGCTATAACTGCGGATGGAGAGATTTCGGGGCTCAGGCAGGCTCATTGGTCAAGGGCGCAAAGATAGTCCGGGCCAGGAACGAGCGGTCGGCAGGTGGATGCACGATGATATCGCTGGGATCGGAACTACGGTTTGGAATTGAGCGGGACGATCCAATGCGACCCTCGATGCGTACCCTGCCACACCAGTTCCGGAACCAGGGCGGCTCAATTGGCCAGGTGCGGGAATACCAAACTGAAAGCCGGGATGTCGACCCGGAACCGCGATCCGTCGCCGACCCGTTCCATCAGGTAGCTGCCTTCCATGCGGCCCAAGGTGCTGCGCAGGTCGCAGGCGCTGGTATAGGTGAAGCTCTCACCAGGCCCAAGCACGGGTGTTTCGCCCACCACTCCCGGACCTTCCACCTCACGCGGTGCTGCCAGACTATCGGTTATGTGCCAATGCCTGCGCAGGAGCTTGACCGTATCGCGACCCATGTTCGAAATGGTGATCCGGTAGCTGAACAGGAAATGTGATGCACGCGGATCGCTCTGTGCTGGCTCGTATTGGGCATGCACCGTTATCCTGATCCCCTGGGTCACTGTGGCTCCCATGTGCTGTCCCGGTCCTACTTGTTGGGTTTCGGTCTGCAAGGATAACGCGCGTTATCCACGATTGGTTGTGTGTGAAGTCACACGCGGTCGTTCTTCCGCCCATTCGGACCCGGATATCTTGCGCCCCCATGAAAACCAACCTGTTCCCCGTGCGGCAATGCGTGCTGGCCACTGTGACGGTCCTGGCCTGTTCCAGTGCTCTTGCCCAGTACAGTGGTCCGGAGAGCGTGGAGTACGACCCGGTCGGTGACCGCTATTTCATCAGCAATACGACATCGCGCATCATCAAGGTGCGTGACCAGGCCGGCACGGTGACGGATTTCACGGCCGTGTTGGCCAACGCCCCATACGGACTCGAGATCATGGGCGATGTGCTCTACGCGTGTGCCGGGAACGGAGTACTCGGCTTCAGCCTTGCAACGGGTGCGCAGGTCTACCAACGGAACCTGGGAGCCTCGTTCCCCAATGGGATCACCACCGATGGCGAATTCCTCTACATCACGGATTTCAGCAGCAATCCCCGTCGGGTGCTCAAGGTGGATCCGGTGAACGATTCGCACACCACCCTCGTGGCCAACGCCGGAGGTCAACCCAACGGGATCGTTTGGGATGCCATCGGCGATCGTTTGGTCACCGTGTTCTGGGGAAGCAATGCGCCCATTCGTGCCTTCGACCGCAACACGGGTGCGGCTACCGTGCTGGTGGCCAATACCGGGGTCGGCAATGTCGATGGGGTGACGATCGATTGTGATGGCAACTTCCTCATCGCGTCCTGGAGCCCGGCCCGGATCACCCGCTTCGAACCCACGTTCACGCAAGCCGGGGTGAATGCGAACGTGCCAGGCCTGAACAATCCGGCGGACATGGATTTCGATGCGACCAACCTGCGGGTGTGCATACCCAACGCGGGCAACAACACCGTGACGCTCTTCGATGTGTCGTCCACCTGCCTCAGTACAGGTGCTGCCGATGCCTTGGCGGATCGGGAGCCGCTGCATGCCGTGCCGAATCCCACCGGCGACCGCCTTCGCATCAGCCCTGCCTTGAGCACCTCCGAGCCTTATATCCTGTTGGATGCACGTGGCCTTCTCGTCGGTGGCGGCACGTTGCGAGCGGGTTCGGAACTTGATCTTGGGGCATTGCCCACCGGCGTCTATGTGATCCACTTGACACAATTGAACCAGCGGATCCGGGTGGTCAAGGAATAGGATCGCTTGCGTTCCTTCCGCTGGGTCCTGGAAAACGGAAACGCGGACCGAGCGGTCGATCGAGGTCCGCTCAGGACAGCGACCAAGCTTGGCTGAGTTCGAGGCTCAGTGCCTCGTAGTGCAGTTCCCCCGCACCATCATACCACTGGTAAGCCACGATGCGCGGCTCACCGGCTTTGTCCAGCACCTGCACCAATACCGGCTCCTTATGAGCGGTAGGCTCCGCAAGGGAAGCGCTCAACACAGATGCTTTTGGGACTGGCATGGCCTGAAAGTAATACGTCGAACCCCGTTCTGTACACAGTTCTGGCAATAATTATTGGAATGCCGTGCGACACGAAGGGACACCAGCTGCCTTTAGCGCACAACGACCAGCCGTTCCGTGGCAAGCACCCGTCCATCGACCACGAGCGAAGCAGTGTATACACCGGCTGCTGCACGATGCAGGTAAGGGATCCGGTTCGTCCCTTCCCGGAGTTGGAGGGGTAGGCGCACAAGTGCCTTACCTCCCTGGTCGCGCACCACCAAATAACATTCGTGCCTGCCCCAACCCAAGGGAACATCGATGATGAACTCGGTGCTACCTGAACTGGGATTGGGGTTTACGGCCAAGCGGATGTCCGGTTCGGCAAGCCCGGTTTCGGACATGCCTACACCCCAGCAATCGATACCGAAGGGCATGGGGTCCGTGCTCGCGGGTGAGGTGTCCACATCGTTCGCTTTGCCCAGCTCGCTGCTGAACGGGCTGGTGATCCCGGCGGTGTCCACAGCCGCCACACTGATGTAATAAACGGTATTCGCCAGCAGGCCGGGCACTGCGAAACTGCTATCGGTCGTGAGGTACATTGCTGCGAATTCCGCGGAAGCCCCGGCCTGCCTTACCCCGATGCGATAGGCCGTGTTCCATCCGCCGGTGATCAGGACCCGCAATCCCGTGGGCTCGTCCAAAAGATCGAAGGTGGGGGGCTGTGGTCCGAGCGCAAGCAGCGTGGCTCCCATGCCGTTGATCACGGCATTGCGCTGCAGGTAGTTGAAGTCGACGAAGAAGCTGTCCACCACCAGGTCGCCATCGGTATCCGCCCCCAATACATCGGCAGAGGTGTGCTGGTGGTCCGTGTACAACGCATTGTTCACATCGGCGTTGCCATGTTCGTTGGCACTGGTGAAGCGCAGGTTGCGGTAGCCACGCTGCCGGAAGGGGATGTGGTCACCACCCCGCCCGTCGCGGTCTTCCTGCGGGATCACCGCGATCGCCATGGGTACGGCGAGCTGGCTTTGCAGCTTTTCCTCGTAGAAGAGCTTGATGCTCCGCGCGAATCCCCGGTGCGGCTGCGTTGTGCTGCCATTGCTGAACAGCCTCACCTGCATGCTGTCCACAGAACCGGCTGGCGCGCAGCTGGGTGCGCTGCTCGTTTCGCCACAAAGCACGCCCCCAACGATATCGTTGTTCTGGACCCCCTTTATGGCGATGCTGTTGTTGGCGCACCAGGTCGCCATGGCGTCGGCGCCCACCAGGCCTTGCTCTTCGCCGGTGGTGAGCATGAAGACCAGCGTGTGGCGGAAGGTGTATCGGCTCATGACCCGGGCGAGTTCCATCACGAGCGCGGTGCCGCTGCCGTTGTCGTCCATGCCGGGTGCCGGACAGGTGATGTCGCAGTCGCCCTCGCAGCGACTGTCCAAGTGTGCCTCGATGATCACCAACTGGTGGTCATCGGTAGCCGTTCCGGGAAGTACGGCAAGGACATTGCGCCATCCAAGACCATCGCCACAGGCGCCGTTGATCCAATCGAACTGCAGGTAGCCGGGCAGCAATCGACCTTCGTTGCCCGCGCTCCATTGCTGGAACTTGCCATGGATCCAGCGGCGTGCGGCGCCGATCCCGGCCGTGGAGCTTGCCGTATCGCTGTAGCTGTGTCGCGTGTGGAAGGTCTCCAGCGTCCGCAGGTAGCTCTTCAGGCTGTCGCTGTTCACGGACCAGCGTAATTCGCAAAGGATCAGTTCGTGGTCGCCGATCGGCGTGGCCTGGGCGAAGTCACCGGCCGAATAAGCGCCGCGCAGCACTTGCTCCACAACCGGGTCGGTGACCGTGATGTTGGTGATGGTCTGTGCTTGGGTCGAACCCGCACAAAGTGCTGCGAACAGGAGGTGGTGGATACGCACGGCCAATGGAGTTGGAGAGCCAATATACCGCATGGTAGTTCGAAGCCGGGGCCGGTCCTGCTCTCCGGTACATCCCACCTTAACCGCGCCGGCTGTTCAGGAAGCGCACTCCGACCAAACGGTCGCAGCGCTGCATGCGGTCCGTGAAGTACACCAACACCAGGTAATCGTTCTCCGTTTGGAAGTGGCTGCCTTCGATGGTGGTGATATCGGCGGTCGCGCTGCCCTTGGGCAGTGTAGCGTACATGAAGTCGTAGAAGCCTTGTTTGAGCAGTAGCGAAGCGGTATAGGCCTGCTGGTCCGCGCTCCAGGTCATGCGGTTGTCCTTGGTGCATCGCCAGTCGCTGAATGCGCCGAACACGAAAACATCCTCGCTCAATGGTCCCGGCATCGGCAGGGTGAAGTGGACCATGACATAATCGGCACCCAGCGGGTCGCCATCGAAGAAATCGTTGCGAACGAAGTACCTCCCGTTCAGGTCCGGTTGGTCCACATGCAATTGGATGTTGCGCTTCGGCTCGGGCAGCAGCCGTGCGCTGTAGACCGATTGCCCTGGACCGGGCTCGATGTGGGCCACGTGCTGGGTCGTGAATCGGAGGTCCTTCAGGTCGAAGTTGCGGTATTCGTTGCCGCCCATGAACAGGCCCTGTTCGGGAAAGTCATAGACCAGTTCGGTGCCGCGGAGGAAGCGTGGGGTGAATCCCGTCCTCAGGTCGTCCCACCGCATGTTCTGAAGCACGGCCACGTGGATCTCGCTGAAGGGGTCCTGCACCGCAAGCCCAGGATAGCGCACAAGCAGGTCCACCTGTTGGGCCGCATCGCGCTGGTCCACCTGGCGGCTCGCTTTTACAGCGGCTTCGATCTGCACCTTCTGTTCATAGACCATGAAGCGGCGTGTAAGGACCAGGTCGGTCTCATCACTGCCCCGGTACACTTTCAGCAGGTAGTTGCCGCTCTTCCCGATGCGCATCATGTCGTTGGGGATGCGCATCTCGTATTGCAGGAAGAGTTGCAGTGTATTGAAGCTGTGGCGTGCCGCCGGCAGGAAATCGTTGATCGCACCCTCGAGGTATTGGCCGGGAACAATGTCACTGGGTTTCCAACCGGCATCGCAATGCACCAGGGTGTAGGACAGGTACTCCGGGTCGGGGCTCAGGTCGTCGAAGCGGAGTATCAGGGTCTCCGTGCTGCCCAACTCGATCACGGGTGGCGCCAGTTCGAAG
Source organism: Flavobacteriales bacterium (assembly GCA_044347005.1). GTDB lineage: Bacteria > Bacteroidota > Bacteroidia > Flavobacteriales_F > PHOS-HE28 > PHOS-HE28. The sequence goes on from JBIIYD010000067.1 coordinate 9,284, forward strand.
CCCTCCTTGAAAAGCTGCACCGTGCGGATGCTGGGTTTATAGGTGCGGTCCTCGATGCGCAGTTCCGTTTGGGTATAGTAGTCGGCAGCTTGCCCCGAGGTATCGGCCAAAAAGGCCGGGGTGGAGCAGCCTGCCGCGAACAAGGCCAGTGTAAGGAGCATGGGGTAGGGGGTCATTGAACGATAGTGACGGAGAGCATCGGGACCTACTGAAGGGACGATCCGCGGTAGATGCAGATCCGGTGCCGATCCCCCGGACCTTCGGAGTGCATCGGTCCGGGCAAAACCGGAGGCAGCGGCAGTATGATGGGTAGGTGTTGAAAACCAAGTGTATCAAAGGGGGAAAAGGATCGTGTGACAAATGTCGCCGATCCATGTGGATCGCTACTTTTGACGCCGCCTGTTCCCGGCAGGCACCCATAGCACCCATGTCCAAGAGCATACGGATCCGGAAAGGCCTCGATATCCGCCTGGTAGGCGAAGCTGAGAAGGTCCTTGTCCAGATGGATCCCGCGAAGGTCGTCGCGATCAAACCGACCGACTTCCATGGCCTGATCCCCAAAGTGCTGGTGAAGCCCGGCGATCATGTCAAGGCAGGCACTCCGCTCTTTGCGGACAAATACAACGAGCGCGTCATGTTCACCAGCCCTGTTAGTGGCGAGGTGGCCGATGTGGTCCGGGGCGAAAAACGCAAGGTGCTCGAGGTGCGGGTACTGGCGGATGCTCAAACCCAGTATGCGGACCATGGTGCGGGCGATGCCTCCACCATGAACCGTGAGACGGTGATCCAGAAGCTCCTGGCCAGTGGTGCATGGCCGGTTTTGCGCCAGCGGCCTTTCGACGTGGTCGCGGATCCATCGCAGACCCCGAAGAGCATTTTTGTGTCCTGTGTGGATACCAACCCGCTGGCACCGGACCTGGATTTCGTCGTGCGCAATCAAGGGGAGGACTTTCAGGCCGGGCTTGATGCCCTTGCCAAGTTGCCTTCCGGTAAGGTGAACCTGGTCGTGGGCGCGAGCACCTCGGCACGCGAATTCCTGGATGCCAAAGGGGTCGTCCGCCACTCGATCAGTGGTCCTCACCCGGCCGGTAACGTTGGTGTACAGATCCACCACATGGACCCGATCAACAAGGGCGAGGTGGTCTGGGTGTGCGGCGTGCAGGACGTGCTCCTGATCGGTCGCTTGTTCCGCACCGGTAAGTTCGATGCCAGCCGCGTGGTCGCCGTTACCGGATCGGATGCCAAGCACCCGAAATACCTGCGTACCCTCATCGGCACCCCGGTCAAGGACCTGGTGGGCGATGTGGGCCCCAAGACCCGGATCATCAGCGGCAACGTGCTCACGGGCGACCGTGTAGGTCCCGAGGGTACCTTGGGCTTCTACCATACCCAGGTCACCTTGGTACCAGAAGGCGATGAACCCAAGTTCTTCATCACCGACGGTTGGGCATCACCGGGTTTCGACAAGTTCAGCGCCAACCGCAGTTTCCCGACGTGGCTCATCCCCGGTAAGAAGTACCGGATGGATACCAACCAGAACGGGGAGGAGCGGGCGTTCGTAATGAGCGGCCAGTACGAGGAGGTTTTCCCCTTCGACATCTACCCGGTCCATTTGCTGAAAGCCATTCTCGCCAACGACATCGAACAAATGGAGAAACTCGGGCTTTATGAATTAGCTCCCGAGGATTTCGCCCTTTGCGAGTTCGTGTGCACCAGCAAGATCAATTCACAGAGCATTGTCCGCGAGGGTCTCGATGCGCTGAAAAAGGAAACCACCTAAGCCCGATCCTGCCGTGAAAGCACTGCGTAACCTGGTCGATAGCGTGAAGCCCAACTTCGCCAAAGGCGGCAAGTTGGAGAAGATGCATTGGGTGTTCGATGGACTGGAAACTTTCCTCTTCACCCCTGGACATGCCACCGAAAGAGGCGCTCACATCCGCGATGGCATAGACCTGAAGCGGACCATGAGCATCGTGATCACCGCCATGATCCCCTGCCTCCTGTTCGGCATGTGGAACGTGGGCCACCAGCACTATCTGGCCATTGGCGAGTTCATCGGCCGGGGCGATGGTCTCTGGGAGAAGTTCCTGTTCGGTGCCATCAAGGTGTTGCCCATCGTAGTGGTGAGCTACGGCGTAGGCCTTGGGATAGAGTTCCTGTTCACCACGATCAAGGGACATCCCATCCAGGAAGGCTATCTGGTAAGCGGTATGCTCATTCCCTTGGTAATGCCTGTGGATACCCCGCTCTGGATGGTGGCCATCGGGTCCGCCTTCGCCGTGGTTATCGGTAAGGAAGTTTTCGGAGGAACCGGTATGAACGTGCTGAACGTGGCCCTTACGGCTCGGGCATTCCTGTTCTTCGCCTACCCGACGATGATGAGCGGTGACAAGGTCTGGGTGAATACCAGCCTGGAGCCCGGACAGGCCGTGGTCGACGGGTTCAGTGGTGCCACCTCGTTGGGGCATGCTGCTGCTGGCAACATCGCAGGGGTCGTACCCATGCTGGATTCGTTCTGGGGCTTCGAGGCAGGAAGCATCGGTGAGACGAGCGCTTTCGCCTGCCTGATCGGTGCGGCCATCCTCATCATCACCGGCATCGGTAGCTGGCGCATCATGCTGGCCGTGTTGCTCGGTGGTGTCGCCATTTCAGGATTGTTCAATCTCGTGGGACCTTCCATCGGCAATGCCTACATGCAGATCCCGGTTTTGCACCAGCTGATGCTGGGCAGCTTCTTCTTCGGCCTGGTGTTCATGGCCACCGACCCCGTGACC
>JBIIYD010000284.1:0-3567 GCA_044347005.1 Flavobacteriales bacterium
ACGAGGTCATCATCATCGACCCGGCGTACGATTGTTATGCTCCAACGGTAGCACTTTTCGGTGGTGTGGCTGTGCATGTGCCACTGGACGCATCGATGCGCTTCGATGCGGACGCCGTTCGAGCTGCGCTATCGCCCCGCACCCGGGTGCTGATGATCAATACACCGCACAACCCGGGCGGTGGCATCCTGCGCGATGCGGACATGCTGCATATCGCCGACATGCTGCGCGGCACCGATGTGGTCCTGATCAGCGACGAGGTCTACGAACACCTCATATTCGATGGTGAGCGCCACGCCTCCGTGATCCTGTATCCCGAACTGCGGGAGCGTTCGCTTGTCGTGTTCAGTTTTGGCAAGGTCTTCCACACCACCGGCTGGAAGGTCGGCTACGTGTTCGCGCCGAAGGAACTGATGGCCCTCTTTCGAAAAGTGCACCAGTTCAACGTGTTCAGCGTGAATACACCGATGCAACATGCACTGGCCGAACACCTTGCCGAACCCGGCCACTACGATGGACTGCCGGCCTTTTTCCAGGCGAAGCGCGACCGTTTCGCACGTGGTCTTTCAGGGTCGCGATTTCGGCTGTTGCCCTGCGCCGGGTCCTATTTCCAAGTGGTCGACTACAGCGCCGTGAGCAACGAAGGCGACCGCGCTTTCGCCGAACGACTGGCCCGCGAACACGGTGTGGCCTCCATTCCCCTGTCCCCGTTCTACAAGGACCCACCCGCCGACCTGCACCTGTTGCGTTTCTGCTTCGCCAAACAGGACGCTACCTTGGATGCCGCCACCGAAAAGCTATGCAGGATCTGAGGGTATCCCTTGTGCAAAGCATGCTCCATTGGGAGGATGCCAGTGCCAATCGCACACACTTCGCCAAGCGGTTGGAGCCCTTGGCGGGGCGAACCGATCTCGTGGTGCTGCCCGAAATGTTCAGTACCGGCTTCACCATGCGCAGCCGTGAACTGGCGGAGACCATGGACGGACCTACCGTGCAATGGATGCAGGCGCAGGCCAAGGTCATCGATGCCGCGTTGTATGGCAGCCTGATCATCAACGATGCCGGCACCTTCACCAACCGCGGCCTCTTCGTGCGACCGGACGGCAGCATCACCTGCTATGACAAACGCCACCTCTTCCGGATGGCGAACGAACACGACCACTATGCACCAGGCCAGGAGCGCGTGGTGACCGATTGGCGGGGTTGGCGCATCCTGTTGCAGGTCTGTTACGACCTGCGTTTCCCGGTCTTCAGCAGGAACCGAAACGATTATGACCTTGCCTTGTACGTGGCCAACTGGCCTGAAGCGAGGCGCTACCCTTGGTCGCAGTTGTTGGTGGCCCGCGCCATCGAGAACCTGGCCTATGTGGTCGGCGTGAACCGCGTGGGCATGGACGGAAAGGGCATCCACTACAGCGGTGATTCGGTGGCGTTGGACCACCTTGGCGCATCCGTCACCGACATCGAAGCCTCGCAGGAATCCGTGAGCACCGCAGTCCTGGCCGCAGGCGCACTCGACGAGCACCGGAAACGTTTCCCGGCTTTCCTCGATGCGGACGGCTTCGACCTTCGTAGCTGATCCGTCTATCGGGCGACCACCAACCGGCGCATTGCACTGTGGCCAGCACTGGTCAACCGCACCAGGTAACTGCCTGCGGGCAGCTCGTTCACGGGTACGGTTTCTCCGGTGCCCACACCGTTCACGACCTGTACAAGGCGGCCTTCCATGGAATACAGCTCCACCGACTGTTGCGCGAAATGCCCCTCGACACGGAAACCCTCCGTTGCGGGATTCGGGTGCACACTCCAGCTGCGTCCGAGCTCCTCGTTGATGCCCAGCGCGTCCACGTCCACGATGTTGATGTCGTCGATGTACAGGTCGTTGCCACCACCGCTGAAGAATTCGAACTGGAGCAGCACATTGTTGGTCTGGTAGCTTACCGGAATGTTCGTCAACAGCACTTCGACCCAGTCCTGGGCAGCAGGCACGAAAGCACCGGAAACAGGTCCATCGACGGTGGAGATCTCCGTCGCCGAGATCGTGCGACGCACGATCCAGGTCTTGCCGCAATCACGGCTCACCTTCACCAGAAGTTCATCCGTGTTGCTGGTATCGCGTTTGGCGAACGCGTAGCGGAACCGCATGACGGGGTTCGGTGTCTGGGTCATGTCCAGGCGGGGTGTGGTCAGCGTGTGGCGGAGGCCTGCTGCCGTGTTGGGAAGGCGCACCGACCTCGTGCCCGATGATGCCGGCCCTTCAACAACCTCGAAGCAGGTGTTTCCCTCGCATGTCTCGAAGAGGGCGGTACCCGCTATGTCCGTCGCGCTTTCGAACCCTTCCATGTAGGGCAGCAACTGGCCGGTATTCGGCAATACGCGCATGAAGCGGGGTTTCGTCACGGACACCTGGTCCGTGCCGTTCGATGCGGTGAGGCTAACGTCATAGATGCCGGGAGTGGTGTAGACCACCGTAGGGTCCTGCACCGTAAGCGCTGTGCCGGTGCCTACCTGCCAGGTCCATCCGGTGGCGCCATGGTAGCTGCCGTCGGTGAACTTCACCACTTCACCGGTGCATACGATGCGGCGGTCGGCGTTGAGATCCGCGCCGCACAGGATGGGTGCCGTATCGAGCCCCGTGAAGGCCAGGTTCTGCGGTGTCCACAGGCTGTTGCGCTGCGCCAGCGGGCTGTTGAGGGCGGCATGCGCACGTTCCTTCTGGCCCTGGGTGAACATGCGTGCGCAATAGGCATAGTCCATGAAGTTCTGCACGTTGTCCAACTCCTGGTCGCAACTGGTGCCGCCCAGGTTGCAGTTGCTCCAGCCCACTGTCGCAGGCGTGTCGTCCACCTCGTCACCGACGTCGCAATTGACCTGCTGGCCCACGGGTAGGTAATAGAACTCCGGTACGTTGTTACCGCCCCATATGTGATAGAGGTTCAAATAGTGCCCCACCTCGTGGGAAAGCACCACCGAACGCAGGTCGTTGCTGGTGCCGATGTTGCCGAAATAGCTGCCCTGGATCACGATACCGTCCTTCGCCGGGATGCTGTCCGCTTGAAAAGGCATGAGCGCATGTCCAGCAAGACCGGCGGCATTGCGCACCACGTAAATGTTCAGGTATTTATCGCGTGGCCAATGGATCAGTTCCTTCACGTTGTGCGTACCCGTGGTCGTGAGGTCGCTGCGCAAGCGGTTGATGCCACTGGTGCAGTTGCCATCGGGATCCAAGCGTGCGAGTTCGAACTCGACCTCCATATCGGCAGCGATACCCTGGAACGGCGCGACGATTTCCACCGTGTCGGGGTTCAGTTTGCGGTAGTTCCGGGTCAGGATCGCAATGCCGTTGCGCACCTGGGCATCGGTGATGTTCTCCGCCCCATCAGCATGGATGATGTGCACCACGACAGGAACGCGGTACTGTGCCTGGGAACGGAAAACGACGAAAAGCAGAATGACGGCGAGGGTGAAGAACTTGCGTAGCATGCCGAAAAGTAGGATGCCCTCAGGTATAATCCCCGGTCGGGGTTCACATATAGTGCATGACCGAACATATTGACGGACTGCACG
>JBIIYD010000068.1:0-12020 GCA_044347005.1 Flavobacteriales bacterium
ATGGACATTCCACCTGCGAGGTACTCCAGCACATCTCCCACGGTGATGCGCATACCACGGATGCATGGTTTGCCACTGCGGATAGCAGGGTCTATAGTGATGAGCTTTGAATAGTCCATGGAGTTCAGAGGGAGCGAAGGTCGATGACATCCTTCACCCGCTCAAAGCCGCCATCTGCTGTGAGCAATAGCATATTGAGATGCAACGCTGTAGCCTCAACGATAGCATCCGCCAATTTCAGGCTATAGGTGCGTCGTAACTGCGCAGCCAATTGCTTGATCGAAGGATTAAATTAACATCACTGATCCGGTAGTTGGCCATAGCCGCCTTGATGCTCCTTAAGTCGGCTTCAGTAAGCGAGGCCTTGCTCAGCAGCTCGATCTCTGTGATGAAAGAGATGTGTATTTCAACACCCTGCACAGCCCGTGTGGCATTAGCCCGACCACCCAAGTGGTAGACCAACACGTTGGTGTCAACGAGAATACGTTCAACGGTCATCGCGCCAAGCCTTCATTTCCTCAGCAACAACGCTGGCAAACGCTGGTACCGACCCCGCATACTTCTTAGTGTCGAAAGGTTCGGAATAGCTCAAGGGGATACTACGCCCTTTGGACTTGGTACGCTTAGTGGACTTTGCCCGCGCAGAAGGTTTTGCTTTTGTTGAGGCCATGGTCTAAAGGTAGCCGCGGATGCAAACGTCATCAGAATCCCCCACCAGCCTCCACCCCCTGCCTCAAATGCGCATCCAACGCAGCCTCATTCGGTATCAACACACGACGGGCTTTACTTCCTTCAAATGCCCCCAGCACACCCGCTGCTTCCAACTGGTCCACGATGCGGCCTGCGCGGTTGTAGCCCAGTTTCAGTTTGCGTTGAATAAGGCTGGTGCTGCCTTGCTGGGTCATCACCACCAGGCGGGCAGCATCCTCGAACATGCTGTCGCGGTCGCCGCTGTCGAGCTCCACGCTGTCGCCGTCCTCGGTGGGCACTTCGGGTAGGATGAGCGCTTCGGGGTAGCCGCGCTGGTTGCCGATGAAGTCGCAGATCTTCTCCACCTCGGGCGTGTCCACGAAGGCGCACTGGATTCGGATGAGGTCGTTGCCGGTGCTCAGGAGCATGTCACCGCGACCGATCAGCTGGTCGGCGCCACCGCTGTCGAGGATGGTGCGGCTGTCGATCTTGCTCGTTACCCGGAATGCGATCCGCGCCGGGAAATTGGCCTTGATGGTACCGGTGATGATGTTGACGCTGGGGCGCTGTGTGGCGATGATGAGGTGGATGCCGATGGCGCGTGCCAGCTGGGCAAGGCGGGCGATGGGTGTTTCCACCTCGCGGCCTGCGGTCATGATCAGGTCGGCGAACTCGTCCACCACCAGCACGATGTAGGGGAGGTAGCGGTGGCCGTTCTCGGGGTTCAGTCGGCGGCTGATGAACTTGGCGTTGTACTCCTTGATGTTGCGCACCTGGGCCTCCTTCAGCAGTTCGTAGCGCTCGTCCATCTCGATGCACAGGCTGTTGAGCGTGGCCACCACCTTCTTGGTATCGGTGATGATGGCGTCGCTGTCGCCCGGCAGCTTGGCCAGGAAGTGCCGCTCGATCTTGTTGAAGAGGGTGAGTTCCACCTTCTTCGGATCCACCAGCACGAACTTGATCTGGCTTGGGTGCTTCTTGTAGAGCAGGCTGACGAGGATCGCGTTCAAGCCCACGGATTTTCCCTGCCCCGTGGCCCCCGCCATTAGTAGGTGGGGCATCTTGGTGAGGTCGGTCACGAAGGTCTCGTTGGTGATGGTCTTGCCCAGCACGATGGGCAGGTCCATGGTGCTGTTCTGGAACTTCTCGCTGGCGATCACTGCGCGCATGCCTACCACCTGAGGCTTGCTGTTGGGCACTTCGATGCCGATGGTGCCTTTGCCGGGGATCGGCGCGATGATGCGGATGCCCAGTGCCGCAAGGCTTAGGGCGATGTCGTCCTCCAGGTTCTTGATCTTGCTGATGCGCACTCCGGCCTTCGGTACGATCTCGTACAGCGTTACGGTAGGCCCGATGGTCGCCTTGATCTTGTCGATGCCGATGTTGTAGTGCCCCAAGGTCTCCACGATGCGGTCCTTGTTCATCTCCAATTCTTCCTTGGTCACGGTCACCTCGCCGGTGCCGTGGTCCACGAGCAGGTCGATCGGTGGCAGTTCGTAGCTGCTCAGGTCCAGCTTGGGGTCGTACTCGCCGAACTCCTGCAGCTTCGATTCGATCTCGTCCTCGCTGAGCACCTCTTCTTCCTTGGCCACATGGACATCCATGCCGTTGAGGTTGCCTACGGCCGCGAGTTCGGGCTCGAACACGGGCTCGTCCACTTCGAATGAGGTGGTCTCCAATTCCAGCTCGGCCGGCTCCACTTCCACGTCGAACGGGGCGTCCTCCTCTTCTTCCTGGAGTTCCACTTCGTCTTCGTCGCTGCCGTCCAAGGTCGGTTCGGGGTTGCCGTCGGCGTCCATGACGTCGACCACCGGCACTGCTCGCACCTGCACGCCTTTCGGTGCTGGCGCGGCTACCGTCGGTTCGTCCTCGTCGTCCTCCTCGTTCAGCGAAGCGGCTGCTGACGCCCGTGCCGCTTTCATCTTTTCCAAGGCTTCATTGGCCCATGCGAAGGAGAGGTTGAAGGTGACCACGGCGAAGGCCGCTGCGGCGAACACGATGAGCGCGCCGGTGCCGAAGTTGCCCAGCAGCCCGGTGAGGTGGTGGGTTATTGAGAAGCCGACGCCACCGCCGAGGAACATGTATTCGCCCCGGAAGAAGAAGCCCAACAGCGCGGGCACCCAGAGTGCGGTCATGATGGTCCAGGCCACGGTGCGCTTGGGCGGCAGCAGCCAGGTGCCCAACAGGATGCGGATGCCGCCGAGGAAACACCAGAGCGGGATCAGGAAGGCAGCGATGCCGAACCAGCGGTGGATGAAGCGGTGGGCGGTGAGGGCGCCGATCTTGCCGAGCCAGTTCTCCACCCGTACCTCGGGGCTGAAGATCTCGCCCCAGCTGCGGCCCACGAGGTCCTGGTCGATGCGCCAGGTGAACAGGAACGACACGAAAGCCACCAGCAGGTAGGCGGAAAGGAGCACGAGCAACATGCCCATGACCTTGTGGGTGCGCTCATCGCCAACGAAGGCCTTGAACCGGTCCCAGCGCCCCGCACTGGCCGCCACGGTGGCCTTGCTCCTGCGTTTGGGCTTCTCGGCGATCTCTTCCTCTGCGGTCTCGCGGACCTTGTTCCGTTTCGTGTTGGCCACTGAACATGCAATGAGTGCGCACGTGCGCACGGTACCGTCCAAAAGTACCGGGGTGCATGGGGCATAACGGGCGATGCGGGCGGCTATTATCAACAGCCGGCCCGTGGAAACGCGGGAATGGGGAAGAATGGACTGTCCTTGGTCCGTGCCAAGGACCTTGTCACATGCTGAAAGTGCCCAGCACTTCGGCCATTTCGTGGCGCAGCACGGCGGGCTCCACCTGCTCGTATTCGGCCTTGGTCTCGAACTTCGAGGGGTCCACGTCGCCGGGTTTCACGCTCACGGCGTCCAGGCGCATGCGCAGGCCGTAATGCAGCATTTCGTAGCGCATCAGCACACCGGGCACCTCGGCGAAGGGGCTGAACCAGTTGGCATCCGTAAGGTCGATGGCTTCGGTGTACCACAGGTCCACTTCGGGCACATCGATGCGGTCGTAGATGGCGATGGCGTGTTTGCAGGGGTAGCCCGCAATGGTGTCGGTCTTGCCGGTGTGGAGCAGCAAGGGTTTGGTGCCGCCGCCTTCGTGCAGGGCCTCCAGGTCGTGGGGGAGCAGGTGCGCCACGATCTTCTTGCTCATCATGCTCATGTGGTAGTTCACCGAGTGGTCCTTGGGGTCGGCCACCATGCTGGTGCGGAAGATGCCCATGCCGGCACTGAGCTCGGCGAGTTGTTTGCCGTTGGCGAAGGTGAGCGTGGTGCGCTCCGGCAGCATGCCGGCCATGATGCCGTTGGGGTCGTATTCCGGAAACGTGAGGTCGTATTCGATCACGCCTTCGTCCACCCGTTGGTCCAGCAACCCACCGGCACAATAGGAAAGGGCAAGGGCTAAGGTACCGAGGGCTAGGCCGTACAGGGTAGGGTGCATCATCCGTGATGGGTCTTTGAAGGTGGCTCTGATACGCAGCCCCGGGCCCTCGCGTTACATGGCTGCCAAGGAGGCGCCCTTACCTTCGCCCCACACCGAGGGGTGGATCCAGATGGAAGTACGATTGATCGAAGCGGCCTCCGAGTTGGGTGCCGGCACCAGAGGCACGAGCATGGGCATGGCCGCGTTGCGGGTGGCGGCCTGGAAGAAGGGGAGCGAACTGTTCGGCCACGCCGAGGAGAGCATCCTGCGCGATGAGAACGATGTGCTGTACGAGGACGACCGTTCGCCCAACGCACACCACATCGATGGCCTGATCCGTTTCGAAAGCGACCTGGCCTACGAGGTGTACAAGTACCTGAGGAACGGGGTGTTCCCCATCGTGGTCGGAGGGGATCATTCGATCGCCATCGGCTCCGTATCGGGTACCAAGATGGCCTACCCCAAAGAACGTTTGGGGGTGGTCTGGATCGATGCCCACGCCGACCTGCACACCCCATGGACCACGCCCAGCGGCAACGTGCACGGCATGCCCCTGGCGCTGCTGATGCAGATCGAGAACAAGGGCAAGAACCGTCCCCAGGTGTACACCATGGCAACGTGGGACCGCTTGCGCAAGATCGGGGTGGGTGGCCCCAAGCTGCTACCCCGCGACCTGGTCATCATCGGGTTGCGCGATTACGAGGCCGAAGAGCAGGCCATCATCGACGACCACGGGATCAAGGTCATCACGGTGGAGCAGCTGCGCAAACAGGGCGGCCTGGCCACGGTGCAGGAGACCCTGGCCCACCTCTCCGAATGCAAACGCATCCACGTCAGCTTCGATGTGGACAGCCTCGACCCCTCGATCTCCGTGGGCACCGGCACGCCCGTCCCCAATGGCCTCACCGCCGAGGAGGCTACCATCCTGTTGCAAGGCCTGTGCAGCGACAAACGCACGGCCACCCTGGATGTGGTGGAGATCAACCCCGCCTTGGACACGGGCAATGCAATGGCCGAAGCGGCGCTCAGCATCATGGAGCCGTTGTTCCCGATCTTGAGGAATAGGTAAGGCATGTGCTCATGTGTTCATATGCTCATTTGCTCATGATCGTACTTGCGGGATGCGCAGTACACATGGATCTGAGCGATCGATCAATGTTCTTGCGAAGCATTGAATAGGGACAACGATGACCCAAAGCGCCACCTCTGTAATTCTCATCCGCCCCGCCGGTTTCGGCTTCGATCCCGAGACGGCGGACAGCAACGCTTTCCAGCGCGCCCTTGCCGACCAGGATGTAAAACGCCTGGCAGCGGAGGAGTTCGACGGACTGCTGGACGCGCTGCGCACTTGTGGCATCGGCATCACGGTACTGGATCCCGTGGACCGCAACGCACCGAACGCGGTGTTCCCCAACAACTGGTTCAGCACCCATGCCGACGGTACGGTGGTGGTCTACCCGATGCTCACACCATCCCGACGCGCGGAACGTGACACCGACCTGAAGTCTACCTTACAGAGGGAAGGCTTCGTCGTCCGGCAGATCATCGACCTGTCGGCGTGGGAGAAGAAGGACCTGGTGCTGGAAGGCACGGGCAGCCTGGTGCTGGACCGTGCGAAGCGTTTCGCCTACGCCTGCCTTTCGCTGCGCACCAACGAGACCGCGTTGAACGCTTGGTGCGAGAACTTGGGCTTTGTCCCCATCGCTTTCACAGCAACGATGGATGGCACCTTGAGCGGACAGTCCGTGTACCACACCAACGTGGTCATGAGCATCGGCACCCGCTTCGCCGTGGTGTGCTTGGACGCTTTGCCCTACCCAGCCGAGCGCTTGGAGGTGGAAGAGGAACTGGCGAAGAGCGGCCGCGAAGTCGTCCCCATCACTTTGGAACAGATGCACCGGTACGTGGGTAACATGTTGGAGCTGCGGGGTTCATTGACCGCCATGGCGTCGACCACCAACGAGGAAAGCTTCCTGTTCCTCAGCGAAAACGCGTTCAATGCCTTGCAGCCGTTCCAGCGCATTGCCCTTGAACGCCACGCCCGCCTGAAGCCCGTGGCCATCCCCACCATCGAGACCGTGGGCGGTGGAAGCGTGCGGTGTATGTTGGCGGAGAACTTCCTGAAGGATCGTTGATCGTTGCTCGGTTCGACCAACGAACAACGACCAACGAACCATCGATCATCGAACAACGAACCGTTCCTTTGCAGCCCACACCATGTTCCAGGATAGACTGCAAGCCCAACTCGTGCCCGCGCTGCAAGCGGCGTTCAAGGACCTTTTTGGCCACGACCTCGATACCACCGCCATCGGTTTCCAGCCGACACGACCCGAGTTCGAGGGCGATGTCACCATCAACGTATTCCCCTTCCTTAAGGTCAGCGGGAAAGGGCCCGAGCAGACGGCCACGGCCATCGGCGAGTTCCTGCAGCGCGAAGTGCCCATCGTGGAGCGCTTCAACGTGGTCAAGGGTTTCCTAAACATCGTGATCGCCGACAGCTACTGGCTGGATTTCCTGCGCGAGGCCGGTGAAGGCGACATCCTGCAATTCCCCAAGACCGGGCGGCAAGTAATGGTGGAGTACAGTTCGCCCAACACCAACAAGCCCCTGCACCTGGGCCACCTGCGGAACAACTTCCTGGGGCACAGCGTGAGCCGCATCCTGCAGGCTGCGGGCAACGACGTGGTGCGCGTACAGATCATTAACGATCGGGGCATCCACATCTGCAAGAGCATGTTGGCCTGGCAGAAGTTCGGGAACGGCGAAACCCCCGAAAGCAGTGGACTGAAGGGTGATAAGCTGGTGGGCAAATACTACGTGGAGTTCGACAGAGCCTACAAGGCCGAGATCGAGCAACTTGTCGCTGGTGGGATGGTGAAAGAGGAAGCGGAGAAACAGGCCCCTTTAATGAAAGAGGCCCAGGCCATGCTCCTGAAGTGGGAGGCCAACGACACGGAAGTCCGCGCGCTTTGGTCGACCATGAACGGCTGGGTCTACGCTGGTTTCAACGCCACCTACACCCGTATGGGCGTGGAGTTCGACAAGCTTTACTACGAGAGCCGGACCTACGTATTGGGCAAGGAGGACGTGAAGAAAGCTCTGGAGAAAGGCGTGTTCTATACCAAGCCCGATGGCAGCGTGTGGGTGGACAACACCGCCGAAGGCCTGGACGAGAAAGTCCTGCAACGCGGCGATGGCACCAGCCTCTACATGACGCAGGACATCGGCACCGCGATCAAACGTTTCGAGGAGTTCCCAGCGCTGAAGCAGCTGATCTACGTGGTGGGCAACGAACAGGACTACCACTTCAAGGTGCTCTTCGTCATCCTGAAGAAGCTCGGCTTCACCTGGGCAGAGGGCCTGCACCACCTGAGCTACGGCATGGTGGACCTGCCCAGCGGTAAGATGAAAAGCCGTGAAGGCACCGTGGTCGACGCGGACGAGCTGATGCAGGAAGTTGTGGACGAAGCCCGCAAGGCAGGCGAGGAGCTTAGCAAGCTGGATGACTTCAGCGAGGAGGAGAAGAGCGCCCTTTACGAGATGATCGGCCTCGCCGCGCTGAAGTACTACCTCCTGAAAGTGGATCCAAAGAAGCGTATGCTCTTCGACCCCGCCGCCAGCATCGACCTGCAAGGGCATACGGGGCCGTTCATCCAATACACCTATGCGAGGATCAGGTCGTTGTTGCGCAAAGCGGGAAGTGGTGATCGTTCTTCGTTGCTCGATGCCCTCGAACAACGACCAACGAACAACGACGCATTGCTACCCGAAGAGCGTGCGGTGATCAAACTGCTGCACCAACTGCCTGCTGTGCTCAACGAAGCTGCCAACAAGCTGGAACCTTCGGCCATTGCCAACCACACCTATGACCTGGTGAAGGCCTACAACGGCTTCTACCAATCGGTGCCTGTGATGAAGGAGGAGGATGCCGTCAGGCGTGCGTTCCGCCTGGGCCTGAGCGAAGCAGTGGGCACGGCCACCAAGAAGGCCATGTGGTGCCTGGGCATCAATGTGCCGGAGCGTATGTGATCCTGGCAGGAACGGGGGGCGTCCCCTAGAACTTCGGGCAGGGCACCGTGCGGTGCTTGCGCTTCTTCGACTGGCGCGGCCATTCGTAGATCATGCTCAGCTCGTGCGCACCACCGCTCTTCATGGTCAACTTGCTGATGGTGATGTCGTAGCTGTACACGAAGCGCAGTTGCTGCTCGGTCTCGAAGCCGACCATCAGGATCACGGCCTCGCTGTTGCCGTAGCCGGGCTTGTAGGCCTTGAAGATAGGCAAGCCCCGGTACCACAGCCCGGCACTCAGCCGCTGGTGGTCGATGTAGCCACCCAGGTCGAACTGGTCCCACGTGCCTTGGGCCTTGTAATGGGCCGCCAGGGTCATGCGTGTTTCGCTGCGGGCCAGGCGCATCTTGTCCAGCGGGAAGCGGTAACCGGCATGCACGCTGGTGCGCATCGGCAGGCGGGCATCGCCTTCCATGAACAGGCTCTGGTTCGGCCGGTTGATGTGGCTCATTGAAAGACCGGCCCAGAAGTTTTCCGTGAAGTACAGACCGCCACCGGCCATGTCGAAGTAGTTCACCTGCTCCATCATGCCGGTCTCGATGGACCGTGGTGCATTGTCGCGAATGATCTGGTCGGCGAACAGGAAGCCCGACGGGTCCACGCCGCGCATGGTGTAGCCCAAGCGCAACCCGAAGCGCAAGGCCTTCTTGTGCGACAAGCGGGCTTCGTAGCTGTAGGACATGGAGATGGACGTGAAGGTGAGGCCCTCGGTGCCGGCCTTGTCCCTGACCACATAACCGCCCAGCCCATTCCCGGAATTGGCGAAACGGTGGTCGTAGGCGAGCGCATAGGTCTCGTAGCCGGGCTGTACACCGGGCCACTGCAAGCGGTAGTTCAAGCCGATGCGGTCCTGCGTGGTGTTGCCCGTCAACGCGGGGTTCAGGTACTGCGGCGCTGCGTAGAACTGCGAGAACTGCGGATCCTGGCCATGCACGACGCTGGCTGCGCACAAGGCTGCTAAAAGGAACGCTATGTGGTACCTGGCGATCATCGGAAGAGGGTCAGGTCGCTCAGTTTTTGGACCTCCTTGCCGTCCACGAAGCGGAACCAGGCCTGTACAACGTACACGTCCTGCGGACTCAACTGGCCGCGGTAGTAGCCGTCCCAGCCGATGCGGATGTCGTCGCTCTCGAAGATCAGTTCACCCCATCGGTTGAAGATCCGCATGCGGAAGTCCTCCACGAAGCGGGCGAAGGGGTAGAACACATCGTTGCTCTGGTCGTTCGGATCCCACGCGCCGCCACTGCCGCCGTTCGGGTTCGGCGTAAAGGCTGTCGGCAGGGTGATGTCGTACACCGGGGTGATGGTCACAGGATGTGATACGGAATCCACGCAGCCATGGATATCCTCCACCCACAGTTCCACATAGAAGGTGCCGACGTCGCTGAAGGTGTAGGACACGTTGGGCGTGTTGCCGGTGCCACCATCGCCGAACTGCCATTCGTAGGTGGTAACGGATCCGGTGCTCTGGTCGGTGAAGGCGATGGTCGCGTTGGCAGCATCGGTGCTCCACGGCGAAGCGGCGAAGGCCGCCACCGGTGGCTCATGTGCGATCACCTGTCCGGAATTGCTGCTTCCCACGGTGCATCCCAGGGCCGTGCTCACCGTAACGCTCACCGCGTACGTTCCGGCATCGTAGGTCACCAGGGGGGCAGGGGCCGCACTGCTGTTGCCATTGCCCAGGTCCCACACGTACTGCATGCCGCTGCCGAGGCCCAGGTCGGGCATCTGCACGGTCAGTGGCGCGCAGCCTTCGGCGATCAGCGGTGGCAGGGATACGGTGGGCGGTTCATCCAGGCGCAAGGCCACGATGCCGCTCAGGTTGTTCGCGCAGGCGTCCGAAACAGTGACCGCAAGGTCGATGTCGACCACCACCGGAACCGTGAACGGTCCGTTTCCGAAAGCGCCCAGCTGCGGCCAGATCATGGTATACGCGCCCGCATAGCCGCTTACCGAGGCTCCCACGATGGCCGAACCTCCGGGGCATACCGTGGTGTCTCCATAGGTGGTCAGCGTGGCGCTTTGCAGATCCAGCACATGCACGGGCAGCAGCAGGGTGGGGCCGCTGCATCCTGCCGCATCGGTCACCGTCACGGAAACAACTTGTGATGTGGCGAAGGAGGTTTGCAAGGTGGTACCCTGGCCCAATCCCGCCCAGTTGATGATCAGGGGTGCCGTACCGCCGGAAGCGGTTGCGCTCAGGTCCACCGCTGCGTTCACGCAGACCGTATCGGGCGCTTGAGCGGTGAGCAGGATCGGTGCGGGCTGCGCGATGGCGATGTTGGTTTGCGCACTGCAGCCTTGTGCGTCGGTCACTGTTGCGGAGTAGTTACCGGCCCCTAGACCGTTGATGGCAGGACCGCTCTGGCCGTTGCTCCAGCTGATGGTGAAGCCGGGTGTACCGCCGCTGATGCTCACCGATGCACTTCCGTTCTGCCCCCCGTTGCAGGTCACGGGCACAGAACTCGCTTGGGCAATGGCCAGGGTGGCCGGTTGCTGGATCACAACGCTCATGGTGGTGTCACAGCCAAGTGCATCGGTCACGGTCACGCTCCATATGCCTGCAGGCAGGCCCGTCGCAGTGGCCGTGCCTTGCGCTGCCGGGTCGTTCCACAGGTAGTCAAGGCCGGGCAGATCCGGTGAGAAGGAGGCGGTGCCGTTCGCAAGCCCGTTGCAGCTGACACCGGAGCTGGTGATCGCAGCCAGCAGGAAGCTATTGGACAAGGCGATGGTGATGGTGTCGGTATCCGCAGGACAGCTGGTGTTGCCAGTTGTGTTCAGCACGAGTTGCACTTGTCCCGCCAGTACTTCGGCCGACGAAGGCATATACTGGGGCGAAAGGCCAGCACCCAGGAAGGAGCCGTTGCCGCCGCTCCAGATGCCACCGGTCGCATTGGTCACGCTGCCGTTGAGGCTCAGGGGTAAGCTGTTAGAACAACCCACCTGGTCGGGGCCGGCATTAGCCACGTTGGGTATGCCTTGCGCGTTGATGGTGACCTGTGCCGTGGCCGGAGTGCAGCCGTTGGCGTCGGTCACGGATACCGAGTAGGTGCCGCTGGTGCCGGTAATGCTGGCCGTTGTTGCGCCGTTGCTCCAGGTAATGGCATAGGGTGGCGTACCTCCATTGGGCACCACCGTGGCCGTGCCGCTGCCATCGCCCAGGCAGGCTTCGTCCGTGGCCGTGATGCTCGCGATCCCTATGGCGCCGGCTGGGCCGATCGCTGCGGTCATAGTGGTGCCGCAGCCCAGCGCATCCGTCACGGTCACCAGATAGGTGCCGGCGCCCAGGTTCAAGGCGGTGGCCGTGGTCTGCGCTGCGGGGTCGTTCCACAGGAAGCTCATTCCCGGCAGGCTGGGAGCGAAAGTGGCGCTGCCGTTGAAGGCATCACTACAGGTGGCGTCCACACTGCTGATGGATGCTTGCAGGAAGCTGTTGGACAAGGTGATGAATACGGTGTCAGTGGCCGTTGCACAGGTGGTGTTGCCCGTTGTGCTCAACACCAGACTTGTTCCACCGGCAAGCACTTCGGCCAGGCTGGGCGTGTATTGTGCCGCAAGACCGGTACCGGTGATGGTCCCGCTGCCGCCGCTCCAGCTTCCGCCGGTGGCGTTGGTAACGCTACCGTTCAACACTACGGGCAGGCTGTTCTGGCAACCCACCAGATCGGCACCGGCATTGGCCGCGTTGGGTTGGCCTTGCGCGTTGATGGTGACCTGTGCCGTGGCCGGGGTGCAGCCGTTGGCGTCGGTCACGGATACCGAGTAGGTGCCGCTGGTGCCGGTAATGCTGGCCGTTGTTGCGCCGTTGCTCCAGGTAATGGCATAGGGTG
>JBIIYD010000285.1:0-3550 GCA_044347005.1 Flavobacteriales bacterium
CATGCCATAGTAGCAGAAGCGTTCCCACATCTCTGCGGCGAACAGCCAGTACAGTCCTTGGGGGTGACCGATGGTCGGTGTCGTGGTGTTGCTCATGAAGGGTTCAGGGGTATGAGGTGCGCCAAGGTAGGAAAGCCTTTCATGCGACAATGCGCTGCCATTAGGAAGGTCGTCACGCTTTGACCCCCTCCAGGTTCAAGCTGATGGGGTGCTGGCCATGGGCGTACGGAATACTGCCAGAGGACCAATCCTGGAATCCATGGTGTGGGGCGGAGGCGGGATCCCAACTCCGGACCGTAGGGAAGCCACCGCGCTTCAGCAGGTCCTGTAGGAATTCTTCGTTGAAAGCGCTGTAGTGGAAGTTGTAGGCATAGTCCTGGCCGCCCATCAACGCGGGAGCGATCACCTTCAGGTCGCGTCCGGCCTTTTCGTACAAGGCCACGATGTGGTCGAAGTCGGGTACCGAAATGCGCAGGACCCCGCCCGGCTTCAACACGCGCGCGGCTTCTTGCACCGTAACGAGCAGGTCCATGCGTCCCACGTGTTCGAGCACATGGCACATGTATACCAGGTCCAGCGCGGCATCGGGTATCGTGCGCAGGTCCGTCAGGTCCTTTTGCACGATGTGCACGTGTGGCAGGGGCCGGGCATCGAGGTTTATGTAATGCGGTGCATCCACCTCGCCACAGCCGATGTGGAGCAGACGCTTCCCATCCGGTGTCGTCGGCCAGCCTCGGGCCTTCCGTTCCCAGTACCAGCGCCGCAAGGCATTGCGCAGCTTGCGAAGACTTTCCCTGGGCGTTGCCATCCGGTCCTGTTCCGATCCGAGTTCTTGCGTGCTGGGCTTCCACCTCTTCAAAGGTTCTCCATGATCCAGTCGGTCATGAGGTCGTAGAGGTGCATGCGGGTGGTGCCTCCGTAGATGCCGTGGTTCTTGTCCGGATAGGAGAACTGGTCGAATTGTTTGTTCGCCTTCACCAGGGCGTTGATCATCTCCGCAGCGTTCTGGTAATGCACGTTGTCATCGGCCGTGCCGTGGATCAGAAGGTAGTTCCCCTTCAGTTTGTCCACATGGTTGATGGGGCTGTTGTCGTCGTACCCATCGGCATTGTCCTTCGGAAGGCCCATGTACCGCTCGGTATAGATGGTGTCGTAATACCGCCAGTTGGTCACCGGGGCCACGGCGATCGCCGCCTTGAAAACGTTGGCGCCCTTGGTGATGCACAGGCTGCTCATGTACCCGCCATAACTCCAACCTTGTATGCCGATCCGTGTTCCGTCCACGTAGGGCTGCTTCGCGAGCCAACCCGCGGCGGCTATCTGGTCCTCGGTCTCGTACTTGCCGAGCTGTCCGTAGGTCACATGCCGGAAATCGCGTCCGCGCCTGCCCGTGCCACGTCCGTCCACACATGCTACGATGTATCCCTTTTGCACCAGCAGCGAATGCCAAAGCTGGTTACGGCCGCCGAAATCGTTGCCCACTTCATTGCTGTTCGGCCCGCTGTACTGGACCATGAACACCGGGTACTTCTTGTCGCGCTCCATGTTCGGTGGGCGCATCATCCAGCCGTTCAGCGTGATCCCATCGGAGGTGCTCATCTGGAAGAATTCACGCGGCACCATGCCGTATTCTGCCACCGACCGGCGCAGGCGGGCGTTGTCCTTCAAGGTCTTCACCACCTTTCCACTGCCTTCGTGCAGCGTAATGGTAGGCGGGTCGTTCAGGGTACTGCGCGTGTTGATGAAGTAGCGCATCCCCGTGCTGAACTCGGCATCGTTGTGCCCGCCAAGTGGGGATAGCTGCCGCAGGCCTTTGCCATCGAGTCCCACGCTCCACACTTCCTGGTCCAAGGGGCTGTTCTTCGCGGCGGTGAACACCACACGCTTGCTCTTCTCTTCGATGCCCTTCACCTCCACCACGTCCCAATCGCCGGTGGTGATGGTCCTCGGGCTTCCGCTCATCGGAACGAAGTAAACGTGGTTCCAGCCGTTCTTTTCGCTGGTCAGCACGAAACCGCTGCCATCGCCCAGGAAGTGCAGGTCGTCGGTCACTTCCACGTAAGTATCGCTTGTCTCCTTGTACACCACGGTCGGGATCGGGTCGGTGGAGCGCTGCGTCAGGTCCACGGTGGCGATCTCCTTGGTGCGCTGCAAGCGGTCCATGCGCATGAACCAGAGCACGTCGTCGCTGCTGGTCCATCCCAGGCGTGGGATGTATTCCATGGTGGTCGGGATGGTCCGTGTGGTGCCCGAGGCGATGTCGTACACGAGAAGACTCACAATACTGTTGACCTCGCCGGCCTTGGGGTATTTGAAGCGCTGCTCCTCGGGGTACAGGTTGTCCTGGTACATGGGGATGAAGAACTCCTTCACTGCGCTCTCTTCACTGCGCAGGAAGAGGATCTTGGTACCGCCCGGACTCCAAGCATAACCCTGTACCAGCGCGAATTCCTCTTCGTAGACCCAGTCGGTGGCCCCGTTGATCACCTTGTTCCAGGCGCCGTCCGAGGTGATCCGCGTTTCCTTCATCGTACCGAGGTCCACTACGTACAGGTCGTTCTCCCTGACGAAGGCTGCCTTGCTACCATCGGGGCTGAAGGTGGCCAGGCGCTGTTTGGGGCCGCTGGGGTCGCTCAAGGGAACAAGCTTACGGCTGGTGCGGTCGAACACGTAGTTGCGCGCGAACGAACTGTAGCGGTACAGGGCTTCCCCTTCGGTGCCGATCATCAGCTTGCGTTCATCGCCGCTGAAGCTGTATTCCTCCATGTCCACTGGCATCTTGCTGCCCGATGGCACCAGTTCGCTGCCCTTCACCAACGTCTCCACCTTGTTCCCGGTGCGGTACGCATAGCGGTTGATGACAAGTTTGCCGCCTTCCTCTTCCAGCGAGGTGTAGTGCTGCCCATCGTTCATGCTGGCCAGGCCGCCGACGAAATCACCGCTGAAGACCGGGCTGTACCAGATGTCGCGGTTGGTGAGTTGTTTTTGGGCCGAAAGTCCTGCAGGGACCAGCAGTGCGGCGAGTAGGAGACCGTAGATCGAACGCTGTAGCATGGTGCGAATATCGGGGGTAGGACGGCAAGGTCCGTACCGCGATGCACCGCGCGTCACAAGTTCGCGCTCCTTGGGATCGACTTCGAGCGTTGATCCCGTGCTCGGCGTTTATCGCGCAGCACGTTTGGCGATGGCCTTTTCCAGCCGGTGGATCCGGGGATGCAGGATGGCCGGGGCATGCTTGTAAAGCCAGGCGATGCGCCGGGCCTTTTTCTCCCGTTCCATGTAGGTGCGCAATTGCGGTTTGAACGCAGGGTCCGGGGCGATCAAGGTGCTGGCATGGATGTCCTTCCAGCCCAGGCCTTCCAGTGCGAGCAGGGTGAAGAAGCTTTCCGCAGGCAACCAGGGACCCTTGATGTCATCACCGAACGGACCGGCCGAATGGCGGGGGAAGGTGTACTGTTCCGGACCTTGGGTGGTGCGGATGGTATGGTCGGAATAGCGCAGCGGAATGGAACGTCCGTCCACCAGGTTGAAGCTGCCGTACCCGCCGAGC
>JBIIYD010000003.1:0-36856 GCA_044347005.1 Flavobacteriales bacterium
CTTGGCTACTTGCTGCTGGCAACCCGGATGTCCGGCCAGCAGCCAGCGGCGAATGGCCAGCGGCGTGCAACGTGCATAGCTCATCACTTCGGTTCAAGCACGGCGCCTCCACCAACGCTCCGGCGCGCTTCGCCTCGTGCAGGTAGAACTCCGTGTGGTAGAAGCCGCCGAAGTTGTTCGCCACGGCCACCATGAACTCCAGTGGGTGATAGGCCTTCAGGTAGAGGCTCTGGTAGCTTTCCACCGCGTAGCTGGCACTGTGGCCCTTCGCGAAGCTGTAGCCGGCGAAGCTCTCGATCTGCCGCCAGATCTCGGCGCTCTCCTCCGCCGGATAGCCCTTGTTCAAGCAGTTGTCGAAGAAGCGCTCCTTCACGCGCTGGAACTCCTCCCGGCTGCGGTACTTGCCGCTCATGCCACGCCGCAGGATGTCCGCCTCCGCCAGCGTGAGCCCTGCGTACAGGTGGGCCACCTTGATCACGTCCTCCTGGTACACCATCACGCCATAGGTGTCGGGCATGATCTTCAGCATCGCCGGGTGTGCCTGTTTACGCCGTTCGGGATCGCGGTGCCGCAGGATGTACTCGCGCATCATGCCGCTCTGCGACACGCCTGGACGGATGATGCTGCTGGCCGCCACCAGCGTGGGGTAGTCCTCCACGTTCAGCTTCTTCAGCAGCATGCGCATGGCCGGACTTTCCACATAGAAGCAACCGATGGTGTCGCCGGTGCGGAGGAGTTCGTTGATGCGGGGGTCGTGCTTGAAGCGTTCGATGGCGTGGATGTCCACCGCTTCGCGGAATGATGAATGATCAATATCCAATGTCCAATTTTCAATGGTCGCCTGGCGTGTTACGTTGTGGCCGTGTCTGCGCATGGGGCCAATTGAACATTGATCATTGATCATTGGATATTGGACATTGGCTTTCGTGCCCACCATCTCCACCGCATCCCGTATATGCCCCAAGCCCCGCTGGCTCAGGATATCGAACTTGTACAGCCCCATGTCCTCGGCCTCCAGCATGCTGAACTGTGTGGTGGCGAAGCCCTTCGGTGGCCGGTGCAGCGCGGTGTACTGGGTGAGGGGTTGCTCGCTGATCAATACACCGCCCACATGGATGCTCAGGTGGTGCGGGTGTTCGTGGAAATGCTCCGCGTAGCGCAGGATGGTGTGGGCGATGCGCTGGTCACCGTGGTCATTGCTCTGGTCAGCCTGGGGCTTGGCGTTGTCACTTCGACCGATCCACCGTGACCTTGCCGTATCCCCTTCCGCGAGTGCCTCGATCTCGGACGGTGGCAATCCGAAGACCTTACCCAGTTCGCGGACCACAGCGCGGTACTGGTAGGTGCTGTAGGTCGCCAGCAGTGCCACCCTTCGATCGGCGCCGTACGTGTCGAAGAGGTACTGCGTCACCTGGTCACGGTCCTTCCAGCTGAAGTCCAGGTCGAAATCGGGCGGGCTGCTCCGGCTGGGATTGATGAAGCGCTCGAAGTAGAGGTCCAGTTCGATGGGATCCACATCGGTGATGCCGAGGCAATAGGCGACGAGACTGTTCGCACCGCTGCCGCGCCCCACGTGGAAGAAGCCCTTGCGCTTCGCGAAGCGGATCAGGTCCCAATTGATCAGGAAGTAGCTCACGAAGTCCTTCTGCGCGATCACGGTGAGCTCGCGATGCACGCGCTCCAGGACCTGCTGCGAGGGTGATGGGTAGCGGCGTAGCAGACCGGCCTGTGTTTCGGTGCGCAGCAGTTCGAGGTCGGCGGATGAGTCCGTGCCCCACGTCCTGCGGTTCTTGCTCTTACCGTGGGCGAAGTGCACATCGCACTGGTCCATCAGGCGGCGCGTGTTCCACACCAGTTCGGGCACATCAGCGAAGGCGGCGCAGATCCGCTCTTCGCTCGGGAAGCGTTGCGTGGCGGACGCTACATGATCCGGTGGTGTGGTGCTCAGCAGCGTGTTGGTGTCCACCGCGCGCTTCAGGCGGTGTACGTTGAAGTCGCGCTTGGCCAGTTGTTCATCGCTGCGGAAAGTGGCTGTGACCAGCGCGAGCAGCTTCTCCTTGTGTGTCATCCACGGCGAGAAGCGCAGGCGATTCACATCGCCGGGCCGCACGCCGATGAACTCGTTGGGGCGAAGCTTCTGCGGGATGTTCCGTGCGCCGTAGGGGTATATGATGAAGGCATCGGGGAGTTCCGGTGCCTGCTCCGGAAGCACGTCGCCATCGAGCAGTTGGTCCGTAAGCAGCGATGCCAGCTGATGCACACCCTCGTTGTTCCGCGCGATGCCGATGTACAGGGTACGCGCTCCCACCTTGAATTCGATCCCGGCCAGCGGACGGACCTTGTACTTGTCGGCCAGACGGAACAGGTCGCTCCAGCCCGCCGTGCAGTTGATGTCGGTGAGCGCCACCTGCTGTAGCCCCAGGTCGTGTACCTCCTGCAGCACCTGCTCGGGCGAGAGCACGCCGTGGTTGAGGCTGAACCAGCTGTGGGTGTTGAGGAGCATGGATCACCTGATCGACGAATAATCGGACGATCAATTGATCATAAAGTAGTCATATTCCGCCACCGCACGAGCGCACTTTATCAGGATCATTCGCAATGAACCTATGACGCAAAGCCGTGTATCTAACGGGCACCGACCTTTGTCCAATGCGCACGCTGCTCTCTTTTCTCCTGTTGCTCGGTACCACGCTCCACGCCCAGCAATGGAACTGGGCCGCCAGTGCCGGCGGTGGCGGCAATGTGGACTTCTGCCACGGCATCGCCACCGACAGCGAGGGCAATGCCTACTGGGTGGGTAGCCTGGCAGGCATGGTGGATTTCGGTTGTGGCATCATCAGCGATGGCAACAGCGACGTGATGGGCTTCATCGCCAAGCGCGGTCCCGATGGCGCGTGCCTGTGGGTGCGGGCGATCACCGTGGGCTTCAACGATGCTTGGGCGTACGGGGTGGCCGTTGATTCGGCCGACCGTATCTATGTGACCGGCAGCTATAACGGCAACGCGGACTTCGGCAGTGGGGTGACGCTGGGCAGTCTTGGCAACGACGACATCTTCCTGGCCCGCTACGATACGGCGGGAATCTGCCTGTGGGCGCGGCGTGCAGGCAGCAGTGGCAGCAGCGATGAGGCGCGTGGCGTTGCCGTGTCGGCCGATGGCGGTGTGTTCATCGCGGGCTTCAGCGGAGGAACCACCATCGGCTTCGACGGCATCAGCATTCCCAACGCGGGGAACTTCAGGCAACTGGTGATCGCGCGTTATGACAGCACCGGCACCGTGCAGTGGGCGCGTGCGAGTACAGGTAACGGACAGAGTAAGAGCTGCCGCGCGATCAGTGTAAGCGGCGATCGGCTGTTCGTGACCGGACAGGTCGGTGCTTCGGCCGCGAGCTACGATGGTCTGGCCTTGACGCCGGGCGCGAGCGGAGCCTACCTCTATGTGCTGGCCACGGACCTGGAAGGCAACGGCCTTTGGGCGCGCAGCTACGGAAACGGCGACAACGAAGGCATGGGCATCAGCGCGGATACCCTGGGCAATGTTTTCGTGGCGGCGCGCATGTGGGGCAGCCTGTTCCTGCCGGACGATACCCTTGCGTCGGTAAGCAGCAATGACGACATCCTGGTGATGAAGCTGGATCAAGATGGGGATCTGCAGTGGGCACAAAGCACCGGTTCCACCCAGCGTGACCTGGCTTGGGACGTGGAGGCCGATGGCATGGGCAATGTGCTGGTGGCCGCGCATTTCCAACAGAGCATCGACTTCTTCGGAACACCGTTCACGTCCCTGGGCGGTGAGGACATGCTGATCGCGAAGCTCGCCGTTGATGGGCAGGTGGTGTGGGCATCACGCCCGAGCGGGTTCCAGCGGGACATCCCGCTATGCATCCACCGCCAAGCCTCTGCGCCCAACAGCATCTACTTCGGCGGGTACTATTGGGGTGCGATCACCTACGGCAACACCACCATCGATGACGTCGGCAACGGCGATGCGATGTTGATCGCGGGCATCGACACCACCTTCGCGGCGAGTACCTACAGCGCAGGGATCTGTCCGGGTGCGTGTGATGGGATCGCGCAGGTGTTCACGAACGGCGACGGTCCGTTCAGCTATCTGTGGAGCACCGGTGGCACTACGCCGGTGATCGACGGACTATGCGTCGGCACCTATGACGTGCAGGTGTTCGATTCGAACGGACAGGTGCGCACCGTTGCCATGGAAGTGCTGGAACGCGCTGATCCGGGCTACACGGTACAGGTGGACGGTGATTCGCTGTGGGTGATCGGCGGGGTGGCTTGGGATTGGTACCTGAACGATGACCAGTCGATCAGCGAAAGTTCTTCGGTACTCGCCTTGGTGAACGGTGACTACCACGCCCTAGTGACCGATGCCTTCGGTTGTGTATGGAGCACGGATACGGTGCAGGTCTTGACCACGACAGTGACCGACGTGGAGGGACTGGGGTTGCGGGCCTGGCCGAACCCGATGGGAGAGATGTTGTTCGTGGAAGGTCTGCGCCCTGGTGAGGTGCTGGAACTGCTCGATGCCTTGGGGCGTGCGGTGTGGCGGGGGCAGGCCGTAGGTGGGCGCTCCGCGATCCCGACGAATGGGCTGGCACCGGGGAGCTACTTGCTTCGGACGGAAAGCGGAGCTGTGGTGAAGCTGGTGAGGTAGAAAATCTGGGATGGCCCCCGAATATCCAATGATCAATGTCCAATGACCAATGTCCAAGTGCCTGAAGCTGACACTTGGACATTGGTCATTGAGAATTGGACGTTGATCATTACTCCACCTTCTTCCTGTTATCCGCCGGCAGTCGATCGAAGAACAGATGGTCCGGATCGATCTCCACCGCACTTGGTTTTTCGCTCACCTGAAAAGTGAGCCTGTTCTCCCCGGTGTTCAGCTTCACGCGCTGTTTGGCCAGTGGCTCATCGCCCTTCTCCTTGTCCTTGCCAAAGCGCGCTTTGGGCTGCACGGCCACGTCCATCCAATCCGCCATGGGCACAGGCGCTTCACGACCCAGTGAATCGCTGTGCATCTTCTCCGCGGTGATCAACACCTCCACGGTCCAGCTGCTGTCGGCATTCATGCTGGCCTTGGCTTCGGTCACAGCGTTATTGTATAGCGTGATGTGTTTGATGTTGTCATCAAGCAGATACAGCAGACTGTCAGGCGTTATGGCACGCATGGCGCGGTACATGTCCAGCGATGTGGGGTACGGCGGCTCGGCATAACCGAAGCTGTCGACCATGTGATGGAAGGCCTGATTCAACACATCCTCTCCGAGGAATTCGCGGAGGCCATAAAGCATCACACTGCCTTTGTTGTAGTGGATGTAGCCCTGGTTCTCCACGGTGAGCAGGGGCGATTCACCGATCGCCTCCGAGCCTCGTGCGTTCTGGTACTTATCGGCCTCGTACTTCATGAACTTGCGCATGTGCGGCCTGCCGTACTCCTGCTCCATCACCATCAGGGCGGTGTACTGCGCCATGCTTTCGCTGAGCAGTGTGGCGCCCTGCATCACGGCACCGATCACTTGGTGCGCCCACCACTGGTGCCCCATTTCGTGAGCCACTACATAGAACACCGGGTCGATATCCTCCGGCTCACGCAGGTCGGTGATGAAGCCGATGCCTTCACTGTAAGGCATCGTTCCGGGGAAGGCTTGTGCGAAGCTTGCGTAGCGCGGGAACTCGATGATGCGCGCCTGTTTGTGTCGGTAAGGAGCGAAGTTCTTTCCGGCGTAAGCGATGGTCTTCTTCAGGCTGCTGAGCATGCGCGGCACGTTCACGCCATGGTCCTTGTGGTAGTAGACCTCGATGTCCACGCTCTGTCCAGAGCCCGTCGAAGGGTCGCCGAGCTTCTCGCGTGCCACCTCGTAGCGGGCGCTCATGAAGCTGTAGAAGTTCAGTGAGGGGTGGTCCACCACGTAGCGGAAGTAGCGCCGGCCGTTCTCGCTCCATTCCTTCACCAGGCTGCCTGGCGCGATGGCGATCTGGTCGGGTGCGGTACTGATGGTGGTGCCCACCTCCACCCAGTCGCTGTGGCGAAGCAGGTAGTTCTGCATGCGGTCCTCAGGGGCCTCGCTCAGCAAGGGCGTCCGACGGTTGGGTGGCAGGTCGTATTCACGGCGGTCGTTCTTGTCGGTAAGCTCGAAGTCGCTCTGGTATCCGATGCCGGGCAGGAGGTCCATGTTGTTGAAGAAGCTGCCGTTCTGAACGATGCCGGTGAAGGACACGTTGTTCTCGAAGCCCTTGGCCGCGTAGCCGCCGCGCACACTGAGGCGCAGGTCGGCGCCGGGCGCGAGGGGCGGGGTGAGGCGGTACATGCGTTGCTTCATGTCCTCGTCATCGAGCAACACGGTGGCACCTGGGATGTCCACTTGCAACCCTGATGGGTTCCGGTGCATGCGATCGGGCAGGCTCAACCACAACGTATCGATGGCACGGTCACCCTTGTTGCGCAGGGTGATGTCGGCTGTATACATCAGGGCACGCTTTTCGGGTTCCAGGTCGATGGTGAAATCCACCGCCATGTAATGCGGCTGGTGCATGCCCTCGTAGCGCTTGTAGGTGCGCTCATAGTCCACCTGCTGCTTTTCCCGTTCCTCGCTGGTGGTGTATTCATTGAGCACCTTGGTGTTGTAATAGCCCCAGCCGGCCAGGACCGCAAAGAGCACCACCAGGCCGATGGCCGGTACGCGCGTGCTGGCGAAGCGCTGCTTCGCGTGGTGCCACCGCCACCGCCACGCCGTGTCGTTGCCCCGCACTAGGAAGAGCCAGCTGGCGTAGAGCAGGATGGCTGCGAAGATCATCCAATACACGCGGAAGAAGATCCATCCCGGCAGGAAGGGCCCGAAGCCGCTCATGTCCGAGTAGGTCAGGCCGGAGGAACCGTTCAGCTGTACGAGGTTGGACTCCACGTCCAGCGCGCTCCACCCGAAGGTGTTCAGCACGACCAGCAGGATGAACATGAAGTAGCCGAGGTACTTGTTGTTCACCAGCACATGCACCAACATCGCAAGGGCGGTGAAGAATGCGAAGCCCAGTGTGGCTGGGATGATGAGATAGCTGAGGTACAGATCGGGCTGGATGCGGGTGTATCCGTTCAGCAGTTGGGTGACGATGCCTGCCAGTGCGGCGAAGCACATCACCACAAAGATCACGGTGGTCAATGCGGCGAACTTGGCCAGCAGCCCGGCGCCAGTGGAGGTGGGCAAAGCGTTGGTGATGCCATCGATGCGCGGCTCTCGTTCCTTCCAGATGAGCTGCCCGGCGTAGAAGGTGACAATGATGATCAGGTACATGAACAGGCCGCCCTGGATCACATCAGCCACGTTGTAGGTGACCGGGTACGTCTTGTTGCCATACAGCTCGGTGACGAAGCCCAGCGACACGAAAAGCTGCACCAGCCCGAGCGACATGATCAGGATGAACGGGGTGCTCTTCAGGATGCCCTTCACGTCCGTGAGGTAAAGGGAGGTGAACCAGCTGCGGCGCGCTCCGGCATCGAAACGCTGGGCCACCTTGGGTAGGGCTACTTGAGCAAAGGTGGTCTTTCGGTTGGCATCGGCCTCCAAGGCCTTGGCCTTCTGCACGCGTTCCGTGAAGGAGAAGCGCAAGTAGCCGAAGAGGAACACGCCGATGCTTACGGCGATCCACAGGATGCGGTTCCACAGCATCATGCCCGTGGCGGGCAGCACCAGTGTGTTCTTGTCCTCCACGGTCCAGTACTTGGTGGCCACCTGGAAGGCGGTGCCACCGAAGGGGTCCGTCATCACCCCGATCCACTCGTTCTCCAGGTCGCTTGTGAAGGCACCGGCAATGCTGAAGCCCACCAGCAGCGCGATGGCGGTGATGAAGGCCGCCATGGTGTTGCGCAGCAGCACGCTCACGGCGAAAATGATGCTGGCGGAGAAGAGGACGTTGGGTATCGCGAAGAGCAGGACGGCCTGCAGGTGGTGGGCGAACTGGTTGGGACCGATGCGCACCTCGTCGATGCCGGGCCACATGCTGCCCACCACGAAGCCGATGCTCACACCCAGCATGGGCAGGAGGGCCACGAAGGTGCTGCCCAGGAACTTGCCGATGAGGTAGCTGGCCTTCGAGACCGGTGTGCTGAAGACGATCTGTGCGGTGTTGCTCGTGAAGTCGCGGATGGCCGTGGCGTTCACGAAGGCGGTGACGAGCAGCAGGCCCAGGGCGCTCCAGGTGGCGTACCACAGGTACAGGAGGTAGGGCGCGTTCTTCAGCACGTTGCCCACAGCCATGCCGATCTGCACGTTGTCGCTCACCACGGCCGCCCCCGTGAGGAAGGCGATGAGGGCGATGAAGATGTACGCCATGGGCTGACGCAGCCAGTAGCGCACCTCGAAGAGGAAGAAGCGGAGGGTCATGCGGCTACGGTTTCGCGGTTGCTGCGGTGGATCGCCCCGAAGAACACGTCCTCCAGGCTGGGCTCGGCGCTGATGAAGCCATCGGCCGGTTTGGCATCGCTCATCACATGGATGATCGGTGTGCCGGCCACCAGCTTGTTGCTGATCAGGTCGTGCGTGGTGGCATACTGCTCCAGCTCATGCTTGCCAATGGCCTTCTCCCACACCTTGCCTTTCATGGCCGCGAGCGCATCGTTCGGCGCTCCGGCATAGAGCAGCCTGCCCTTGTTAATGATGGCCATGTTGCGGCACAGCTCCTGCACGTCCTGCACGATGTGGGTGCTGAGGATCACCACCACGTTCTCGCCGATCTCGGTGAGCAGGTTGTAGAATCGGTTCCGTTCACCGGGGTCAAGTCCTGCGGTCGGTTCATCCACGATGATCAATTTGGGATCACCGATCAGCGATTGCGCGATACCGAAGCGTTGCTTCATACCCCCGCTGAAACCGCTGATGCGGCGCTTGCGATGCTCCCACAGGTTCACCCGTTGCAGCAGTGCCTCCACCAGTTCCTTGCGCGGGCCCTTGTCCACCACGCCTTTCAGCAGGGCGATGTGGTCCAACATCTCGTAGGCGCTTACCCGAGGGTACACCCCGAACTCCTGTGGCAGGTAGCCCAGCACTTTGCGCACGGCCTCCTTGTCGTTGAGTACATCGATCGTGCCCAGCATGGCTGAACCACCATCCGCTTCCTGCAAGGTGGCGAGGATGCGCATCAGCGTGCTCTTGCCAGCGCCGTTGGGGCCCAGTAGGCCGAACATGCCGGTGGGGATGTGCAGGCTGACATTGTCCAGCGCTTTCACGCCGTTGCCGTAGGTTTTGCTGAGGCCGTTGATGGTGAGTTCCATGGGGTGTGTGGTGGGGTTTGCAGGGTGCAAGATGGGGATCGCCGCCGGTCATTCGCAATGGATCACATAGGCGGTCGGGTTGGCGAGGTGACCGGTAGTGGGACGTGCGGAGGGAGTTAGGAGTTACAGGGCGGGAAGTATCGAATGATGAATGTCCGATATTCAATGACCAATTGCCCGTGATCACGAGGTCGTCATTGCATATTCACAATTGGACATGGATCATTCTTACTCCTCACACTCTCCTCTTCCACCTCACCGCCCCACGCGCTTCAGGTCGCCGCTGCCCACCACCATGGTGGTCACTTGGTCCGTGGTGTAGTTGACCTCTGCATCGCCCGATCCGATCACCTGGGCGCTGCCGCGCTCCGCAGCGAAGGCCCCTGCTTGCACATCGCCAGAGCCCGTCAGCGACACGTCCAGCTGCGTGGTGCTGCCGGCAACAACGATATCGCCGCTGCCCGCCAGGTCAAGATCGGTCCTCCCTTTCACCTCCGCATGGCGGCACATGATCCGGCCGGAACCCTGCATGTCAAGCCGCAAGGCGGAAAGGTCCTGCAGCGCCAAGGCCTCGATATCGCCGGAGCCCTTCACACTGAGCTCCATGGCTCCGGGCCCGGTAAAGCGGCCCAGGAGCGCATCACCCGATCCGCTCAACACAAGCCCGCTGAGGTTCGGCAGATGCACCACGACCCGCGTGGAAAAGCTGGACCCTCCCGGGATCTTGGCGATGGTCACCGGTCCGATCCACACCTTTGTTCGACGCTTGGGGTGGCCTTCTGCCTGGACCTCGCGGTGGTCCTTCTGCCTGATGGTGAGGGTGCCGCCCTTCACGGTGGCCTCCACGTATGGCAGTTCATCGGTCGGGCCGATGGCCACCACCGAGAAGGGACCTTGGTAGAATTCCACCTGGAGGGAGCCCAACAGCGTCACCTTCTCGAACCCGGTGAGGTCGAAGCGCCGCTCCGTTTCCGAGGTCGAGGTCGGGGCCGCAGCCATGGATCGCGTCGGTGCGGGGGGAGGCGTGGCTGAAGGCGCAGGGGAGGATCCGGCCGAAGGTCCAGGCACCTGCAGCGGCGTTGGTGCAGGTGGGGCGGGGTCCACCGCAGCGAATGGCGCATCGGGTGCCGGGTCCGCGGTAAGCACAGGGCGGACCTGCGCGGACGGTGTGGTGGCAGGCGTCAGTGATGCCGCTGGCTCAATGACAGCAGGAGGTGCCGGGTCGCTTTCAATGGCCTGCGCGGGTGGCGGTATGGCCTGTAATGCGGATGGCGGCGTGGTGGGGTCGGTGCTCAGGAAGTAGAGCACTCCACCGATGAGAAGTGTGCTTGCAGTGGTCATGAGGATGGTGTTGAGGTTGATCTTACGGTACCACGGCTTAGGTGGCGGCGGCGGAGGGAACTGGCCCACCCACTGTTGCACCCGGTCGAGGGTCACTTCCAGGGGAAGTGAACGGAGCAGATCAAGCTCCGGGGTTCGGCGATCGTGGACGGTCATGGCAACAGGGTGATGAGGGTGAGCAGGGTGCGGATGCGGGCTGGGTTGGCTGTGGTGGGCCTGTCGCTCAGGAAGCCACGCAAGGCGGATCTGGCGCGGCTCACCCGCGTCTTCACCGCACCCTCGGAGCTGTTCTGCACCACGGCGATCTCGGCCATGGGCAGTCCGGTCACCTCGAAGAGGAGGAGCGCTTCGCGCTGATCGGCGGGCAGCTTGTCCAGTGCGCGGTAGAGGAGCTGCACATCGAGCAGGGTCTCGGCGCTCACTCCCTGGGCGTGCAACCGCGCCATCTGGCGCTCCTCCACATCGGCCGTGCGACGGCGTACGCGCCAGGTGCTGATGGCCCGGTTGCGTGCCGCGCGCAGCAGGTAGTGCAGCAGCTCGTCGGGCCTTTCGATGCGCTCGAAGTGATGGAAGGCGGAGAGCAGCACGTCCTGCATCAGGTCCTCGGCGTCCATCCGCCCATGCGCCAGGGCCGAGCAGTAGCGGGCGAAGCGGTCGTGGCAGCCTTGGTAGGCCCGCATGAAGGCGGCCCGTTGGTCCTCTGTTGATGCCATGGATGGATCGCGTTGCAAGGAGGTATGTCGAGGTACCGGGCGAAAGGTTACACGCAGGGTGAAAAATGCACCGCATGCCACCCACACCGCCCCCTCAGGCCCGCCTCGCAGGACGACCACCCAAGGGCATCCTTACAGGCCCTCCGCCCATTCCATCGCCGCCTTGGGCACCTCGTGATCGAATAGTTCGAACAGCTTGGGGATCTCGCCGCGCGTGAACAGGTCGTAGCTCTCCTGCATGGTGGCAAGGATGCGCATCAGGGTGCTCTTGCCGGCGCCGTTGGGCCCCAGCAGGCCGAACATGCCGGTGGGGATGTGCAGGCTGACATTGTCCAGCGCTTTCACGCCGTTGCCGTAGGTCTTGCTGAGGCCTGTGATGCTTAGTTCCATGGATAGAATGGGTGTGTTGCGGGGTGAAGATGCAGCACCGTTTTCGAACAGCGCGGAGGCCATCCATGAACGGTGAT
This sequence comes from Flavobacteriales bacterium, assembly GCA_044347005.1. Classification (GTDB taxonomy): domain Bacteria; phylum Bacteroidota; class Bacteroidia; order Flavobacteriales_F; family PHOS-HE28; genus PHOS-HE28. The sequence goes on from JBIIYD010000003.1 coordinate 11,804, forward strand.
GAAGTGGGATGGGCGGCGGTGCGTGAATTTCCAATGATCGATGGCCAATGTTCAATGATCAAGTTCGCATCGCAGGCACTTGAGCATTGATACTTGAGAATTGGACGTTGATCATTCCCATCATGTTCTCCTGTTCGCCAACAACACCGGCGCCTGCCCATCAAAAGGGTTGTCCATCCGGCCGATGCTCTTCGCATCCATACCGGCCGCGCGCATCACGGTGCGGTCGCCGAAGCGCTTGCGGATCTTGTCCATCGCCTGGTACAGGTCCATGGCCTCCTGCGTATCGGTGAAGGCATCCATCTGGTGCCCGCCGCCCACCAGGTGACTGAAGCGCACGCCGATCAAGCGGATCCGTTGGCGCCGGTCGTAGAGCGTGCGGAACAGCTCGTGTACCGCGGGCAGTATGATGTGGTCGCAGGCGGTGTAGCCTAGGCGGATCTGTTTGGTGTGCGTGTTGAAATCGGCATAGCGGATCTTCACCGCGATGCAACTGGTGAGCTTGTCGCCCTTGCGCAATTGGAAGGCGAGGCTCTCGGCCATGGCGGTGAGCATCCCTTTCAGTTTCACCACATCGATCGTGTCGCGCTCGAAGGTGCGCTCCGTGCTGATGCTCTTGCGCTCGTGCCAGGCGATCACCGGACTGTCATCGATGCCGTTGGCCTTGCGCCACAGCACAGGCCCGTGCTCGCCCAACAACCGATGCATCAGGTCCACCTGCAGCTCCTGCAGCGTGTGGATCTTCGCCACGCCCATGCTGCGCAGCAGGTGCGCGGTCTTCTCGCCCACGCCGGGGATGCGCTCGATGGGCATGGGCGCCAGGAAGGGCTTCTCCGTACCGCGCTCCACGTACCATTCGCCCGTGCCTTGCTTGGCCTCGCCGGTGGCCACCTTGCTCACCGTCTTGTTGATGCTCAGCCCGATGCTGTTCGGCAGGCCGGTCTCCTTCACGATCAGTCGCCGCAGTTCGGTGGCCAGCTTCCAACTGCCGAAGAAGCGGTCGGTACCCGTCAGGTCCACGTAGAACTCGTCCACGCTGCTTTTCTCGAACAGCGGAACCTGCGTGCGGATCACCTCCGTCACCTCATCGCTCTTCTGCAGGTAAGCCCCGCTGTCGCCGCGTAGAATGATCGCATCGGGGCAGAGCTGCTTGGCCATCTTCATCGGCATTGCGCTGCGCACCCCGAAGGAGCGTGCCTCGTAGCTGCAACTGGCAACCACGCCACGGTCGCTGTCGCTGCCTATGAGTACGGGTTTGCCCATCAGCCGCCTCTCGCGCAGGCGCTCCACGCTCACGAAGAAGGTGTTGAGGTCGAGGTGGAGGATGGTGCGCTCGCCGTTTTCCATTCTACATTTTTCATTCATCATTTTTCATTCCCGTGGGCAGTGGTGAATGGCGAATGGTCACTGGTGAATTGGGGCCGCCTTAACGGGCTGCCTGCCTGCCGGACAGGCAGGTTCGCTGTAGTCGGCTCGTCGGGTCCTGCGGGCGCGGGGCTCCGGGGTCACCTTCTGGCGTCGGTTCCTCCTCGCTCCACGCGCACGCAAGGCCTCGCCTTCGCCGGGCTGCCGCTCCCATCCCTGGCGGAGGTCCCCGTCCCACCAACAGTTCCATGTTGACAACATAATCGTCATATCGCGGTCAGTAAAATAGGCATTACATTTGTCCGTCGGATAACTGATCAGCATTATGATGGGAACCCTGGCAGTCGGCCTTCCTCGCAAGTCCCCGCTCACGGACCTGCTTCCCTTGGAGTACCTCGTGGTAGCGGAGCCGCCAGTTCGGTACACGGCCATCACCCCGCCCGATGCCGTGATCATGGACAAGATCCACCTCGTCCGGGGGCAAAAGGTCATGTTGGATAGTGATCTAGCCGACCTCTATGGCGGAACGGTCAAGACACTTAAGCAGGCGGTCCGCCGGAACATCGACCGTTTCCCCGGGGACTTCATGTTCGAGCTGACCATGGAGGAAGCGCGGACAGAATATCAAGTACCGGCCCTTCGCCTTCACCGAACACGGCATCCTTATGCTGGCCAATGTGCTGCGCAGCGAGCAGGCGATCGCCGTCAGCATCCGAATTATCAGGGTCTTCAACCGGATGAGGGAGGTGCTGCTTACACACCGGGAACTTCTCCAGAAGCTGGAACAACTGGAGGGTCGCCTCACGGGCCACGACGAGGAGATCCAAGCCGTTTTCGATCACCTTACGGAATTGGTCGCACCCGCCGAGCAGTCGTGCAAGCCCATCGGTTTCAAACCCGGCGAAGCATGAATACTACAATGCACACCTTGGTCATGGAGCCGCCTCCACCATACACGGTAATCGCCCCACCCGATACGGTCATTACCGGTCGCATCCACATCATCCGGGGCCAGCGTGTGATGTTGGACCGTGATCTGGCCGAACTCTATGTTGTTGAGACGAAGCACCTTAAGCGTCAGGTGCGGCGGAATCTCATCCGCTTTCCCGAGGATTTCATGTTCGAGATGACATCCGCCGAGTGGGCCGCTTTGAGGTACCAATTTGGCACCTCGAACGAGGAAATCCTCTCAGAACGAGGTGGTTCCAAGGTGCTCCCCATGGCCTTCACGGAGCAAGGCGTGGCCATGCTCTCCAGCGTGCTGAACAGTGAGCAGGCCATCTTGGTCAATATCCACATCATCCGTGTCTTCACCCGCACCTGCCTGCCGGCAGGCAGGTGCGGGAAGTGCTCCTTTCGCATCGGGAGTTCCTCCAGAAGCTGGAGCAACTGGAGGGCCGCCTCACCGGCCATGACGAGGAGATCCAAGCCATTTTTGATCACCTCACGGAGTTGGTCGCACCCGCCGAGCAGTCGCGCAAGCCCATCGGTTTCAAACCACAAGATCCCTGATCCCCGCGTTCCAAGCAGCCGTCAACAGTCATAGTACATCGGACATTCCCCAGCAACCGTCAACCGTAATACACTCCCACCATGGCAAACCCCGTCTTCGGATCCAACATCAAGCTCCTCCGCTCGCGCCGCGGCCGCTCGCAGGAGGAAACCGCCATCGCCCTTGAGGTGAAGCGCTCCAGCTACAGCGGCTATGAGAACGGCACGGCCGAGCCCTCTTTCGAACTGCTCGTGCGCATGAGCGAGTATTTCAAGGTCAGTCTCGATCGCCTGCTGAAGGACGACCTCAACGCCCTGGGCGAAAGCCAGCTCGGCGTGCTCGAGCGCGGCGGCGACGTGGACCTTAGCGGCCGTCGCCTGCGCGTGCTGGCCACCACGGTCGACAGGGAGGACCGCGAGAACGTGGAACTGGTGCCCGAGAAGGCCAAGGCCGGCTACGCCGCCGGCTACGCCGATCCGGAATACATCAGCATCCTGCCCACCTTCCAGATGCCCTTCCTCAGTCGCGACCGGAAGTACCGCACCTTCCAGATCAGCGGCGACAGCATGCCGCCGGTGAGCGAGGGTTCCTGGGTCACCGGTGAGTACGTGCAGAACTGGCAGACCATCCGCGACGGCCAGCCCTACATCGTGGTCACCAAGGACGAGGGCATCGTCTTCAAGGTGGTGTACAACCAGCTGAAGGAGAAGGGCAACCTGTTGCTGTGCAGCACCAACCCGCTCTACAGCCCCTACGAGGTGGGCGTCAACGGCATCCTGGAGATCTGGAAGTTCGTGCACTTCATCAGCGCCGAATTGCCCGAACCCAACATGAGCCGCGACGAACTGGCCCGGAGCGTAGTGGAACTGCGCAAGGAAGTGGGGCAGCTGCGTCTGGCCATGGAGCAGCAGGGCAGGCTGGCATTCTGAGCCATGGAAGGCAGGGGTTACCTTGTGGTCCATGCGGAACTATGCCATTGATAGACTACGCGCCCCGTTCGGGGAATTTATGCGGGACCAGTCCACGGGAGGAGTCTTGCTCTTCATTAGCGCCGTGGTAGCCATGGTATGGGCGAACTCGCCTTGGAGCGAGAGCTACCACCACTTCTGGGAGCACACCATCGCATTCAGTGTGGACCAATGGAAGTTGGAGCGTACGATTCACCATTGGATCAACGATGGCCTCATGGCCATGTTCTTTTTCCTGGTAGGGCTCGAATTGAAACGTGAAGTGGTGGGGGGCGAACTTTCCAAGCCGCGCGATGCCATCCTTACGGTGGCCGCCGGGTTGGGTGGCATGGTAGTGCCTGCGTTGATCTTCCTGCTGTTCAACCCGAGCGGCGAAGCACATGCGGGCTGGGGTATTCCCATGGCCACGGATATCGCCTTCGCCGTCGGGCTGCTGGCGTTGCTCGGAAGCCGGGCGCCTGTGGCCCTCAAGGTCTTCATCACCACCCTGGCCATAGCCGATGACTTGGGCGCGGTGTTGGTCATCGCCATCTTCTACACCTCGGATATAAGCTTCGCCAACCTCGCCGTTGGTGCTGCTTTTTTGCTCATGCTCGTTGCCGGCAATGTGCTGGGCATCCGCAACCCATGGTACTATGCGGTCTTCGGTATCGGGGGCATGTGGACGGCCTTCCTGCTCAGTGGTATCCATGCCACGGTCGCCGGGGTATTGGCGGCCTTCGCCATCCCGGCCGTTACGCGGATGGATGAGATCACCTACATCAAGCGGATCACCAGATACATACGGGAGTTCGCTGCGTTAAAACCCAACCAACTGCCCACCCTTACGGAAGAGCAGTTGCAAGTGATCGAGAAGATCGATGAGGCCAGTGAGAATGCCGAGACGCCTTTGCAGCGCCTGGAGCATAAGCTACAACCGCTTGTCATGTTCGTGGTCATGCCGCTCTTCGCCCTGGCCAACGCAGGGGTGGAGCTCCCCGATAATATGGGTGCTGCTTTTTCGGGCTCTGTCACCCTTGGTGTGGGCCTTGGTCTGCTCTTGGGAAAACCCATCGGCATCCTGCTCACGTGCTGGGTCCTGGTGCGTTTGGGTTGGGCGCGCATGGCGTCCAAGTTGTCCTGGGCACATCTTGTCGGGGCTGCATTTCTCGCCGGCATAGGATTCACCATGTCATTGTTCGTGAACGAGCTGGCATTCGAGCATGAGGAACTGCGGGAGCAGGCCAAGCTTGGCGTCCTGGTGGCATCCATTATCGCTGGCGTTGCCGGCTTTGTATTGCTTCGGCGCTTGCCGCATGCTGTGATCGAGGAGGAGCACGCGGATTGAGGTCAGGTCATCAATGTTATTTCAATGTTAACAAACAGTGAACAATAATGTATATTTGTGCGTATCACTATCATCATGCGTCTCCTGCTCATCTTACTTACGACCCTGTTCATAGGCGGTATTTCCGCCCAAGGGTCCTTGGTGCAAGAACATTGGCCGGATGGAAGTCTACGGTCCACACGCTATAGCGAGGCCGGCCGGATGCACTTCATCAACTACCACGAGAACGGCCGCGTGAAGGAGATGGGAAGCTACCTGAACGGTAAGCGCGATGGCCTTTGGAACCAATACACCGACACCGGGGTCCTGCTCGCGCGTGCCACCTTCCACGATGGTGTGCGTCAGGGCGTTTGGGAGTTCCGCACCGCCGACGGGCAGCCTTTGGGAACGCTGCGTTACAGCAACGGTCTTCTCACCCAGGGTCAACTCCTCGATGATTCCGGAGAACTGGTAGCTCAACGCGATTATCGCTGAGCCGATCGTTCAAGTCCGTGCTTTGGGAAAAAGTATTCTTCGTTCCCGTCGGTCACGCCTTCTTGAACACATTGTCCGGATCCGCGAACGCTTTGAACTCGATGGCATGTCCATCCGGGTCTTCGATGAAGAGGCTTCGTTGCTCACCCACCTCACCGGCCATCACGGTATTGGGTTCGATGTAGAACGGAATACCCACCTTCTTGAGCTTGTCCCTTAATCGTCTCCAATCGGCCAGGCTTAGTACGATACCCCAGTGGTCGGCCGGGACCTTGCTCTTCGGATTGTAGATCCGTGCTGTCTTGATCAACTTCGGGACCTCCTGAATTGTGAGTTGGTGGCCGAAAAAGTCGTAATCCACCCAGGTGTCGCTGCTTCGGCCTTCCTTCAGCCCCAGAAAGCTGCCGTAGAACGCTTTGATCCGTTTAATGTCGGTAGTGGCGAATGCGAGGTGGAAACGGCCTTCCATAGGGCGGGGTTTGCCACCAAATTACAACGGCCCAAGGTCTTGGGACCTTGGGCCGTTGTATGGAATATGAGCAGTGGACGGTTGATCGCCCCCAGGCCTGCGGTCAAAGGTCGTCGTCGTCGTCCCCTTCCTCGGCATCATCCGCTGCATCGTCATCCGCATCATCCTCGGTGTCCACGTCCTCCTCTTCCTCGGTTTCTTCGGCCGCATCGGCCCCGATGTCCGTACCGCTGTCATCGATATCGGCATCGTCGCCGGAAGCATCCTCCTGATCGAGGAACTCTTCGATCTCGGCCCGGCTCTCGCTGTTGATCTTGATCAAGTACAACGCATCCGGTGTACTTAACTCAATGACGCGAAGGATATCTCCCTTGGCGGTTGGAATGCTCTTGATGTGTGTGGCATCGATACCGTCCGGGTACTGTTCCTGGAGGGTTTCCTTGAGTTCATCGGTCAAGGTGTTGAAGGAGCGGATGAGTCGCTGCATGGTGTGTGTGCTCACATGTCGAGGACGTATGCAAATATGAGTGGTGCAACGATCGTTGCGTCACTTTCGACGATGAATTTCGGTGTGCCGATGTCCAGCTTGCCCCATGTGATCTTTTCATTGGGCACGGCGCCACTGTAGCTGCCGTAGCTGGTGGTGCTGTCGCTGATCTGGCAGAAATAGCTCCAGAACGGGATGCTGTCCCGCTGGAGGTCCTGGTGCAGCATGGGCACCACACAGATCGGGAAATCGCCTGCGATACCACCACCGATCTGGAAGAACCCGATGCCATCGGTGCCACAGTTGTTGGTGTACCAATCGGCCAGGAACATCATGTACTCGATACCGCTCTTCATCATCCCCGGCTTGCAATCCCCCACGATGCAATGGCCCGCGAAGATGTTGCCCAAGGTACTGTCCTCCCAACCCGGACAAATGATCGGCAGGTTGCGCTCGGCAGCAGCCACCATCCAACTGTCCTTGGGGTCGATCTGGTAGTACTGCTGCAATACGCCCGAATTGATCATGGCGTAGAAGTACTCGTGCGGAAAACGGCGGTTCCCGCTCTTGTCATCAGCGGTCCAAAGGTCCACCACATGTTTCTCCAGTCGGCGGAATGCTTCGTGCTCCGGAATGCAGGTGTCCGTGACCCGGTTCATCCCACGGTCCAGAAGGTCCCGCTCTTCCTTGGGAGTAAGGTCGCGATAATGCGGTATGCGCTCATAGTGGTCGTGGGCTACGAGGTTCATGACATCCTCCTCCAGGTTGGCGCCCGTGCAACTGATGATATCCACTTTGCCTTGGCGGATCATCTCGGCCAGGCTCTTGCCCAATTCGGCCGTGCTCATGGCACCCGCCAGGGTTACCATCATTTTTCGGCCTTGCGCAAGGTGTGCCTTGTAGCCTTTGGCGGCGTCCAGGAGAGCAGCTGCATTGAAATGCAGGTAGTTCTTCTCCATGAAGGCGGAAATGGGGCGGGAGTTGCTCATCAATGTGGTTACGGGCCGAAATATAGATGCGGGCTTCGATATTGCACCGGGTCGAAGAAAATGTAACGTGCCGCCGACCGTCGATCGGCCCCCTTTACCGATCCATCCAATAGTCCGCTGCGTATCCTCCGTTCATTTCTTCACGACTTCCTCCATGGGCAGGTAGCCGAGGAGTTGGAGCATGCGTTCGGCGGTCTGCTGCTGCGCGAATACGGTGTCCTGTAGTGTGCCATCGGGCAAGCGGTCGATGAGCACATGTTTGGGTTTGGGTATGAGGCAATGCTGTATTCCGCCGAAGCCTCCCAGCGTATCCTGGTAGGCACCCGTGTTGAAATAGCCGATGTACTGTTTGCGGTCCTCCCGGTACTTGGGCAGGTAGATCGCGTTGATGTGCTGTTCGCTGTTGTAGTAGTCGTCGCTATCGCAGGTCATGCCGCCGAGGAACACCCTTTCATACTCGTCCTCCCAATTGTTCACCGGAAGCATGATGAAGCGTTTGCTGATGGCCCAGGTATCGGGCAGGGTGGTCATGAACGAGCCGTCGATCATGTTCCAACGTTCCTTCTCGTTCTGCTTCTTCTGGTACAGGACGCTGAAGAAGGTGGCACCACTATCGCTCACGGTGAAGCTTCCGAACTCGCTGTAGATGTTGGGTTCGTGCACCTTGTTCTCCTCGCAGATGTCCTTGATCCGCCCAACGATCTCCCCGATCATGTAGTCCAGGTCGAAGCTGAAGTTCAGGCTGTTCTTGATCGGCAGCCCACCTCCGATGTCGAGCGTGTCCAAGGTGCGGCACAGTTTCCACAGATCGCAGTAAACGTTCACGCACTTGGTCAACTCGTTCCAGTAGTAGGCCGTGTCCGTGATGCCCGTGTTGATGAAAAAGTGCATCAGCTTCAGGCGGAACTTCTTCTGCTTGCTGATGTTCCGCATGTAGAACGGAATGATGTCCTTGTAGCCGATCCCCAAGCGGCTCGTGTAGAATTCGAACTTGGGCGCTTCCTCCGCAGCGATGCGGATGCCGATGTCGCACTGGCCCGTGATCACCTCGTCCAAGGCATAGATCTCGGACATGTTGTCGATGATGGGGATCACATTGAATCCCTTGTTGGCAAGCTTGCCGATCCCCTGTATGTAGCGCTCGTCCTTGAACCCATTGCACAGGATGGTGGCGTCCTTGGTGATCCTTCCCCGCTCGATGAGCAGCTCGATCATTTCCAGGTCGTAAGCGCTGCTGGTCTCCAGGTTCACGCCCTTGCCCAGCACCTTGTCGATCACATAGCTGAAATGGTTGCTCTTGGTGCAATAGAAGTATTCGTAGGTGCCATTGTACTTGTGTTCTTCCAAGGCCTTGGCAAAACTGGACCTGGCCATCTCGATCTTCTCGCCGATCTTGGGCAGGTAGGTGATCCGCAGGGGTGTGCCGTGTTTTTCCAGCAGTTCCGTCAGCTGCAGGTCGTTCCAAAGCAGCTTTTCTCCGTCCAGCTTGAACTCGTCCTTCGGGAAATCGAAGGTCTGTTCGATCAGGTCGATGTAACGTGTCTTCATCGATCGGTCAGAAAGGGATGTAGAGAAAGGGATATCGGGCCACGGTCCACGGCGACCAGTGACAGCTTGTTCCAACCCGTGCGTGCTTGTAACGTTTGTTGATGCCCGCACCACGCGGTGGCATCGATCGAAGCACGCCGGTGGTCGTCATCGGAATTCGTTGGCAATGACCGCGTGTTCGACCACTCCATGATGATGGGCGTTCGACCGGGTATTGGTGCTGGATGGAAGAGGCAGCATCGGCTTGTGGGTTGCAAAAGTAGAGGGGTGGGTGCTTCGCTGGTGATCGGAGCCGGAAAATCGTTCGCTCCAAGCTCGAGCAATTGCGAAAGGTCCGCTACAACCACCGTTTCTTCCTGAACCAGGCCAGCATCAAAAGGGACAACAAGGCCATGAAGGCCATGACCCCGAAGTATCCCATACGCCACTCCAGTTCGGGCATGTACTTGAAGTTCATGCCGTAGATACCCACGATGAAGGTGAGCGGAATGAAAATGGTGCTGATCACTGTGAGCAATTTCATCACCTGGCCCATACGCAGATTGACCCCTGCATGGTAGGTGTTCTCCACACTGGACAATAGTTCGCGGAACGTTCCGATGGTATCCGCGATGTAGACGGTATGGTCCTGAAGGTCGTTCAGGTAACGTCGAGTGGACTTGTCGATGAGCGGGTTCTGAAGGGTGTTCAGCCTGCCGGCCAATTCGCGCATGGGCGTGATGTGCTTCGAAACGGCGATCAGTTGTCCCCTGAGGCGTTGTATGGCGTGCAGGTCGTCATTGCCAGGTCTGGAGGTAACCTTGTTTTCGAGTTCCTCGATGCGGCTACCGAGTTGGTCCAATACCACGAAATAGTGGTCCACGATAACGTCCAACAAAGCATAGAGCAGGTAATCCGCACCGCCCCTTCGAACCCTTCCGAGGTCCTGACGAAGCCGATCACGCACGGGGTCGAGCACATCGCCGCTTTGTTCTTGGAACGTAAGTAGGAGCCCTGATTTCAGGATGAAGCTGATCTGTTCCGCTTGGAATCCCTTGTTGTCCTTGTCGCTCTTCAACATCTTGGCGACCACGAACAGGCTGTCCTGGTACTCTTCCACCTTGGGCCGGTGGTCGGTGTTCAGGATATCCTCCATCAACAACGGATGCAGGTCGAAGCGCGCTACGGCATCATGGATCACCTGGTCGTCCCTCAATCCGTCGATGTTGATCCAATGGGTCGCGCCTTCTTCCCTGGCACCGGACAGTTCAGCCATGGAAGCGAATTCCCGCTCCGATACACGTGCTGCATCGAATTCGAAGAGCTGCACGGTGGCCTTGTTACCACCATTTCGCCCCACGTGCACCAGGGACCCTGGAGGAAGACCAAGCTTTCCGGAACGTTTGGATACCTTCTTCATGGAGCACAAAGGTGGGTTATCGGGAAGAGGTCGACGCAGGATCTATGGTTCGACGTCTTTGCCAGGACGTTCGGCCGGGAAGAGCGGTGTGTCCTGTTGGTCCGATCTCCCAAGGACTCGACCGAGCCCTGGATGGTCATGGATCGTGGGTCACACATTCCCGATCCAAGGGCTATGGTTCGCTTGACCGAATACACCCGGCGAAGTACCAAGGCTCTATTCGATCCAGGCCATGCCTAGTTTCCCTCCCGTTCACCATCCATGCAGCACCGGACCGAACGTTCACTTCAGGTCCGATAGGTCCATCCTGAACACCCTGCCTGGTTCGACCACCAACGTTTCGCGCGCGCCACGGAACAATTTCATGGGTTTCCCGCTCAAGCTTATGCGCGTGTCCTTCGCGTGCAACAGCGATCCTTCGCGCAAGCCCAATACGGGCAAGCCCGGGTTCTGTTGCACGAATTCCGCAATGCGTTGTTCCCGACTTTCGCCACCATGCCCGGGTATGGTATCCTCGGTGAAGTGTGGGTTGATCTGGAAGGGCACGAGATGCATGGCACGCAGGCTCGGCGGCTCCACGATGGGCATGTCGTTGGTGGTCATGATGCTGGGACAGGCGACGTTGGCACCAGCGCTCCAACCCAGGTATGGCATGCCCTTCTTGACGCGCTCAGCGATCGCACGCATCAGTCCTGTGCGGTAGAGGGATCGTACAAGCAGGAAGGAGTTGCCTCCTCCAATGGCTACCGCATCAGAGTTGTTCAAGGCTTGTACGGGGTCGGGCACATTGTGCAAGCTCACCAGGTCCACACCCATTCCAGCGAATACCTGCTTCACTTTTTCAGCATACGCATCTTGCTGGTCCTCCGATGCGGCGAACGGTACGAAGGCAACGCGTTGGCGACCTTGGAGGAAGTTGGAAACATAGTCACGGGGCCATTGGAAGAAGGACTCCCCCGGCATGGTGGAGTTCGATAGCAGCAGCAGTTCCATGGTGCAAGCTTACGGAACGATCTCTCCTTCGATGATCAGTTCGATCTTCTCCGGGACACCGTTGGTCCGGATGGTCACCGAACGCTCCAAAGCCCCTAAGGGCGCACGACCGTTGAATTTGACCGTCACCTGCACTTCCTGCCCCGGTGCGATATCGCCTTGGTGCAGGTCGGCAGTGGTGCATCCACATTCAGCCCTGCTGTCCAACAAGCGCATTGGGCCATTGCCCGAATTGCGCACCGTGAAAACCACCTCGCGCGGTTCGTCCTGTTTCGTGATCCCTATTTGCTTCCGCTGTACTTCGCGCGTGACGTCCGTGGCGATCGGCCGCAGGTGCAGGGCTTCCACCTCGATGCGCCTTTCGAGGGCAGCCTGCACGGCATACACCGACCGATCGAGGTCCGTGATGTCGTCGCTCACGTTGGCACCCGCCTTATCCTCGCCAAAAGGCAGTACCGATATGCGGATGGTCGCATTGTTGGCTGCGGTGCCGTCCACGTAAGGCTTCAGCACACCACCATTGGCCAGGCGCAGGTGGTTGCGCAAGCTCTCGATACGCCGTGTGGAAAGGTTGATGTTGTAATCGTTCGGGGCCAATGGGCTCGCATGGCCGCGCACGTCGAGCGTCACCGATGTCCCGTTGTCCAGGGTTTCGCGGAGTGCGATCACCAACTCGGCCAGCTCCAGGTATCCACGGTCCACGTCGTCCTTGAAGAATTTTCGCAGCGCTTCCAGCTCCGCATGTTGCTCGTATTCCGGGATCAATGCACGGTAGCTGCGGTAGGTGGTGCCGTAGTCCAGCGTGGTGGTGGTGCTCCATGAGCGCGGGTCGGGCTCGTCGTTGTGGAAATACAGTTTGAGCGGTAAGCGCCGCAGGATGTCGTTCATCTGGGCCATTCCCCCGGTGGGATAGGCTTGGGCTTCTGGTCCGACGGTATCTCGAACCACTGCAACAGGGTCGTTCACAGGCAGCTCGAAGCGGTACAGGTCGTTGCAGCAGGTTTCACCCTTGGCAGCGAAGGATCCGACCCGATTGCTGGTGATCCAGCCTTCGTTGCGCGCTGGGAAGAGGGCAGGGTAGAGGTCGTTGGCCGGGCTGTTCAACGGAACACCGGCATGCACCGGGGCACCGAAGACCTTACCTGTGAGCACGCTGGTGAAAATGTCATAACCACCCATACCGGGGAGGAAGTCGGAACTGAACCAAAGCGTGCGACTTCGGGTGTCGTACCACGGACTGCGTTCATCACCCGGGGTGTTCACTGGTGGACCCAACGGTCGCACGTCCACCGCTTCGCCGTTCACGATGCTGGCCTGCCAGATGTCCATGCCTCCCATTCCCCCGGGGCGGTCGCTTACAAAAAAAAGCAGTTCGAGGTCTTCCCAAAGCACCACCATCGGTTGCGTGCTTTGTTCATCCCCCAGGCCTTTCATGGGGGCAGGGGACGGGTCCATTACATTGAATTGGCTGTGGTGTATTCTACAAGGCCCTGCGTTCGGACAGTAGGTGAAGTACGTCCGTTCCCCATCCAACGACCAGGTCGGATTGGCGACCGGACCGTCCGTTGAAAGTTTTGTCACGGCAAGAGCGGGGTTCCAAGTTCCATTGTTCCTGATCGTCCTGAACACCCTGGCCAGGTATGATGCCGTGTCCAGCACTTCGCCTTCCTTGTTCAGGTCGCCCCGCAGGCTGGTGAAATAGAGCGCGGAATCGGGCCCGATGCGAGCACCGAACTCACTGTCATAGGTGTTCACGGGTTGCGGCAAGTGTTCGACGACGATGTTTCGCGGTGCGGCCATGGCTTCGCGTGCGATGGCGCACCCGGCGATCGCGTTTCGCGCACGTTGGGCGGTCACCGAGTTCTTGTCCTTCTCCTTTTGTAGCACCCTGGTCCAGGTCTGTTCGGCTTCGTCGTAGTTGCCGTTGCAGAGCAGCATCTCACCCGACCAGCGCAGCACATCAGGATAAGTACGACCGGCATCCTTGGCATACACCCGCTGGTACAGTTCGGCCGCCTTGTCGTACTGGTTGCTCAGTCTGCACGCTTCAGCTTGTTTCCATTGCAGGCTCATACGGCCACCATCCAAGGCCAGCGCACCAGCGTAGAAGCGCGATGCACCGTAATACTCGCCACGTTCCATGGAAGCATCGCCCCAAGTTGTCCACTGCTCCAATGACTGTGCCCTCAGGTCTGTTCTCCCGATGACGGCGAACACGACCATGGCAACCAAGCCGAACACCTTCGGCATCGTTCGACTTGACCTCTGCGTCATCCGTGGCTTCATTCCGTCGCGGCTTAGATCTGGTCAGGACAAGCTTTGAAGCGAACCGGTATGGCAGGGCGTTGCTTGAAGATCCGCACGATCGCGAATTCGATGCCCCCGCGGTTGCGGCTTGCGGGCACCAGGTCGCTGGTGTTGATGTCGTAGCTCACGCCGAAGGTCCAATCGTCGTATTCGACACCTGCGTAGAGGTAGCCTGCATCATTTGCTCGCCAATGCACACCGAATTGCACAGCCCTGTTCAAACCATATCGGTCCAAAAGGATGTAGCGCAGGTTGCTGCCCAGGGTCAACTCACGGAATTCTCCCTGTGCCATGAACTGCGCCATCGGAAGCAGATCGAATCGCTCCTGGATCGGGAACTGGGTGGTGATGTGGTAGGTCGACCGACGATCCAATGGAACGCCGGGTCCACCCAGGAAGCCGATGTCCGGCGTGGTCAGGTTGAATATACCTGCACCAGCTTGCACGAGCACACGATCACGGGGAGCATAGCGATAGACCAGTCCGGCATTCACATCCGGATGGAGCAGTCCATCGCGTCCGAAGCTCTCTCCGGTCGGCAGGTCGGGGTCGTAGGTGAAGCCGTTGTACTGGTTGTCGAAGGAAAGCGCACGACCGTCCAGAGTGAGCGATGTGAATCCGGCCTGTAGTCCACCCGTAATGCTGTGGTGGCGTTGCGCACCGAAGCGCTGTGTCCAGCTCGCGCCAAAGCTCAAGTGGAATTGGTTCAATCGGCTATCACCCGCACGGTCGTTGAACAACCAGGCACCCACACCCAAGCCTTGCACCCCCAGGAAGTTCTTCGCGTCACCACCGATGCCCAGTGTGCGGTAGGGTACGGTCACCGATCGCCATTGCTGTCGGAATATCCCGTTGACCCGGTAGTCCCCATCGAATTGCCCGATAGTGCCAGGGCCCAGTGAAAGAGGCGCGTTGAAGAATTGGGAGAAGTGGATGTCTTGGGCGATAAGGGATGAAGTGCTGAGAATGAATGCAAGGACCGGCACGGAACACCAAAAGAGCGGATGGCGAACGGTGAATCGTGAATGGACCGCTGCCGATGAGGCGGCCCCATTCGCCATTCGCCAATGACCATTCGCCTGCTTCATCGGATCACCGTCACATTACCTTTCGTGAAGTATTCCTGACCATCGAGGCATTTTGCGGTCAAGTGGTACACGAACACGGCCGGGCCGACCTCTTCGCCCTTGAAGGTCCCATCCCATCCGATGTTCAGGTCGTTGGTCTCGAAGACCTTTTCACCCCAACGATCGAAGACCAGGAACTCCAGTTCGGTAATGTTCCTACCACGTACGAAGAGCCTGTCGTTCGCGCCATCGTTGTTCGGTGTGAAGCTGTTCGGTACGAAGATGTCCGGTTCTCCGCAGACAGCATCGTAGACCGTAACGGTGACCGAATCGGACTTGGAACAGATCCCATCACTGACCGTTACCACGAACGTAGTGGTGCTTTCGACCGTGGCCGTAGGAGTGGCACTCGACGGGTCGCTCACAAGTTCGGCCGGTGACCAATCATAGGATACACCGGAACCGGGCGTAGCGGTAAGCGTAACGACCGTGCCGGGTGAAACGATGTTCTGGTCCACCGATGCGCCGACCGACCCGCTCGCAATGGACGATACGGAGACAATGATGGTCCCGTTCCAACTGCAACCTTCAGGACTCGTTATACCCACCCCGTAACCGGTGGTCTCCAGCGGGGCCACAGAGGCGGTTGGGGTGCCTTGACCCTCCAGTATCTCCACATTCGGCTCCCACAAGATCGTCGAACCGGCATCGGCACCCAGTACTTGCAGCATGGCCGTGTCACCCGAGCAGACGAGGGAATCCCCGACAACTGCCACTTGTGCAAGGGAAACAGTCACTGTAACACTGTCGGTGGTCCGGCATGCCGGTACCGTTCCGCCACGGACATGGTACGTGCCGCTCAACGCAGGAGAAATGAAGGCTGTGCTATCCTGCTGCGACGCGTTCAGCACATCGGTGAACGATGCAGAACTCGACCATGTGAAATTGTCAGTGGTGCCGAACGAATTCGCGACGAGCATGAAACCGTCCAATGGTCCGCACAGGAGCGTGTCGTTCATTGCGATGATCGAAGGTGCCGCGTCTTCCACTCGCACGGTTCGTGAAACAGCATCGGTCCCGTTGCAGGTCAACGGGTTATCCGCGACGAGCGTTACCGTATACACACCTGGCGATGCGTAGGTGTGAGTAGGGGATACGGCACTGCTTGAACCGCCATCACCAAAATCCCATTGGTGTCCGGTCGCGCCGCCGCTCAAATTCGTGAAGGGGATCGTGGATCCCGCACAGGCGGTATCCGGTGCGGAAAAATTGGCGATGACCAGTGGTGAGTCGAAGTCCAATTTGACGACTCCGTTGTTGCACCCACCGCTGTTGTTGGTGGCGCTCCAAGCTCCGGGAGTGGTCGGAAAATCGCTGTTGCCCTGGCAACCGGCGCAAACACTCTGATACACCCTTCCGCGCCGATCGAACCGACTGGTGCCACCGTCCACGTGTTCAGGACTTGTTGGCCCGCCGTAGTAGGTGGCGTAATCCAATGCGGTCATGTCGATGTCGAACACCGCCAAATAAAGATCGTGCCCTGTGGTGGTTGTCTGGATGGCACTCGGTGTTACAGGTAGTCCGGCAGTGGTCAATTGGCCGCCCAAACCACCGGCACTGCTGCCCCATCCACTGGTGTAGATCTTGTCGCACACGTCCACCAGGAAGGCGGTGGGAGAAATGTCGGGGGTGCCATCACCGGACCCTACGCGTGAGCTGATCTGAACGACATCGAGGTCGGCGCTCATCTTGGTGATGAACTGACCACCGGATGGCACGTTGTACGGTGCGTTGAAGATGAGTTGACCCGCAGGTGCCGATGTTTGGCCGAACAGGTACACCGAGCCGGGACCGTCCAGTTCAACGAAATAGGCTTGATCATAGGCACTGCTGCCCCAATAGGTCAGTCGGTCGATGGCATTGCCCGAAGCTTCGAAGCGGGCTACGAAGCAGTCGGCGGCACCGCCATTGAACGCAGGGTTCACTGCACCGCTGCTAATAGGCAGGTCCGCACTTGAGCTTCCGCCACACACGTACAGCCTTCCGCTCGGGTCCAGTTCACCGGCATAGGTGGCGTCCGCATTCGAACCACCGATGTAACTGGCATATTGCAATTGCGAAAGGAAGGGATCGAAACGGGCCACGTAGCCATCGTGGCTCCCCCCACCGAAAGAGGGTTGGGCCGCAGCGGGAGTTACCGGCATATTGGTGCTTTGGGTGCAGCTTACCACCCATACGTTCCCAAGGGGATCCAGCAGCACTTCCCCGCGCACTTCATCGGCGTAGTTGAATTTGAGCGCTGGCGCCGAATTCAATCCATCATTGCCACTGCCGCCCAGCAGGGTAGAAGCCAGTAATTGCGAACCATCGGCACTTAGTTTGGCCAGGATCATGTCCGACCCATTCGGGTAGGAAAGCCCCAAGCCGGCAGGGGTGAAAGCGGTTCCACCGGCAAAGCTGTTGTCGAACGCGCTGGTGGAAGTCGGGAAGTTCGCGGATGCTGTGGTGCCAAGCACATGCAACTGATCGTTGCCGTCCACGATCAAGCTGTGTGGCATCTCGGCTGCATTCCCTCCCAGATAGGTGCTCCAAACCAGAAAAGTGCCGGTGGTGTCGTACTTGGTTATGGCAATGTCGGTGGTGCCACCTGCCCAGGTCGTGGAATAGGCACCCATCGTCGTGGGATATTCGTTGCCGAAGGCGGTACTTCCTGCATAGAGGAATCCCGCGTTGTCGAAGGTCGCCGTGTACCCGAAGTTGTTGCTTACCGAACCCGAGAACGTGGCGAAGCTCAGTGTAGGGTCGATGATCAAGGGCAACGCCGGGTCGTAAGGCCCGGGTTTTACGCCTACCACGCCATCGGTCAACACATAGGTGCAGGATACGGGGGTACGTTCTCCATTCACTTCCTGGTAAGCCAACGGAATACGTTCCACCAAACGGCCCAGCGAGGTGTTCACCAGCAAGGCCCCATCGCGCAGGAGCATCTTTTCCGCTCCTTCATAGGTGAACCGTATGCCGGCCGGATCGGAACCGGGGCTAAGGACAAGGTCGTATTTCAAGCCGGTACGCCCTTCGCGAAAGACGGCATCGCAACCGGGAGCCACACTGTGTAATGTGACCTCCGCGTACGCGCGGCTGTTGTGTCCCCAATGCGAAGGGTCGTTGCCGAGGAAGTAATTGTAACGCCCAGGGAGCAGGAGACGTGAACTGGTCCGGGCTTCCAAAGTGGCGCTCAGGAAGCGTAACCGCAAGGCATGATGGCGGAGCGATCCGCCGATCTCCTTGGTGGGGTCGAACGCGATGTTGGCATGGGCCTTTGCCACAAGCTCCGCATCATAGCGGTCGATCACCACGGCCCCGCGTTCCATCCACACGAATGCTCCGGGAAGTTCGGCCCGATGGGTCACTTCCTTGGGCCATTGGCCTTCATTGCTGATGAACCGCATACCATGTTGACACCAGGCCGTGGATGCGGCCAGGGTAAGTGCCAATAGGAAAGGGATCTTCGACAGGCATATCATCCTCCACGAAAGTAAGCACCGCTGATGGGTTCTTTGATCAAAGGGACCAGCAAGGTGCCGTTCGGATCGTGCAACTTGCGCTCCATGGAACCGGACCAGGTACATCCGTGGCTGGCACCCTTGCTGGTCGACCTGCGCAAGCACGCCAAGCCTGACATGGCGAAAGGTCAGGAGGCTTATATGCGACATCGCTTTCCCTTTTTGGGCATTGGAACGCCCGAACGAAGGCGCCTGACCAAAGCCCATATCGCCAAGTTCGGAATGCCGATGTTGGGCGAACTGTCGGACGTTGTTCGCAGCTGTTGGCGCCAGCCACAGCGGGAAATGCACTACACCGGCATGGAGCTATTGACCCGCAACGTGGGGGCGATCGGCCTGCCCGAACTACCCTTTATCGAGGAACTGATCCTGGAACATTCCTGGTGGGATACGGTGGACCATCTGGTGGTACATGGCGCAGGTGCCGTCCTGTTCCATCAGAGGCAGGCGCACTTGGCGGCCAACGCGCGCTGGCTGGCCAGCGGCCAATTGTGGTTGTTGCGAACGGCTTTGATCCATCAACTGAATTGGAAGGGCGAAACGGATACGGCCATGCTCTTTGCCAACTGCAAGGCCCTCGCGCACCATCAGGATTTCTTTGTTCGCAAGGGCATCGGTTGGGCCTTGCGCCAATACGCCCGTACTGACCCCGGAGCGGTGCGGGTGTTCGTGGACAGCACCGGCTTATCCCCACTGAGCAAACGGGAAGCGCTCAAACGCTCGCGGGATACAGGATAGCGCTATCGGCGCTTCACAGGGAAGAAGGTCTTGAACTCGACCCGGCGGTTCGCCCGGCGTCCTTCCGCGGTTTCGTTTGGGCCGACAGGATGGCGTTCGCCAAGGCCCAAGGCCGAAATTCGCGACGACGGTACACCGCGTTGAACGAGTTGGGCCTTCACTTCCGCAGCGCGCAGTTCGGACAACAGTTGGTTCTGCATATCAGCACCTACGCTGTCCGTATGTGCTTCGATGCGCACATTGGCTTTAGGATATTGGAGCAGGACTTGGGCGAAGTGGTCCATCCACGGGGCGTACTCGGGTGACATCGTGTGGCTTTGGGCGCTGAACAACACCGTGGTAACCCGGACCTGGTCAAGTTCGGGAATGTCGATCCGCACCTCGAACAAGGTGCTACGGTCGCCTGGGTCCAACCCCGGTAGACTATGGTCGTCCAAGGGGAAGGGGGTGTATTTCCCGAGCATTTCCTTGAATCGCGCGGCTTCCGCATTGGGTGCGGCATCCGCCGATGCCTTGGGCATCTCGGCCAGGCGGTCGGCGCCGTCCTGGCTATGCACAGGTGCGGTCCATCCTGCCATTCCCAGCCATACAAGGCACACTGTCGTCCTGTAGCGCATCTGGTCCAAATGCTTACGGTAGTTCCAGGTCACGATCTTCCTACGCAGGGGATCGGAATAGGTTGCACCCGGCGGATCAGCGCTTCAACTCGCGGGCGTGGTCTTCCATATCGACCGCCATCCTGAACTCCACTCGCCGATTCAGGCTCCGTCCCGCTTCGGTGCGGTTGTCCGCGACCGGAGCGTTCTTCCCAAGCCCGATGGAAACCATACGCTCCTGCTCGATGTCGCTTGCGACCAGTTGCTCCACAACGGAGTTCGCACGCTGTTGGGAAAGGTCGATGTTGTAATTGCGGCTACCGAGGTCATAAGTGCGGGCCCAGTCCCAATGCACGGGTTGGGCCTGGAGCAACGGTGCAGTGCCGGCGACGGCAATTGCCGAGGTCAGTAGGGCCGGTGCTATGGAATGCCTGAGAGTAGGGAGCATTTGTCGATCTGTTTCAGCTATTGGTGGGGTGTCCGGGCCCACTTAGACGGTCGTTCTACGGGGTCGGGTCCAACCATGTTTCAAGTGCTCCGGTACCTTGCACCCTGAACGAGGCGTTACGGAATGCGAGTCGTTGCATTCCATATTCCGACCCATGGCACCATCGCCGTCCACCGACGAGACCGAACAGGTACTGGCCGCCCGCAGAGACCCGCGCCGCTTTGGTCCGCTCTACGACCGCTACTTCGGCGATGTGTTCCGCTTCATTTTGCGTCGTGCCGGAGACCGTGAACTCACGGCCGACCTTACCCAGCAGACCTTCTTGAAAGCGATGTTGGGTCTGGCCCGCTACGAACCGAGGGGTCTTCCTTTTCGCGCCTGGCTGTACAGGATCGCCCTGAACGAACTACGGATGCACTGGCGCAAACGCAAGGAAGTGGTCATCGACCTCGGTTACCGGGAGGTGAAGGGGATGTGCGAGGAAATGGGTGTCCCGGGCGATGATGATGACCTTCGCAGGTTGGCGGTAGCCATGGGCAAGCTACCCGAGGACAAGGCCCGCCTGATCGAAATGCGCTACCTGGACGGAATGAGCTTCATTGAACTTGGCGCGGTCCTTGGCATTGCCGAGGAAGCTGCGAAAATGCGTACACACCGTGTGCTCGCCACGTTGCGCCACTACCTTTTGCCCCGGACATGAGTCCTCGCTACCGCATAACACCCGAAGGACGGCCGCCGGAACCCAGCGACGCCGAGCTTGCGCGCTATCGGAATTCCGAACGCCTGATCTTCAATTACCAGCGCGCCCTGCGATCGGTACACCGCAAGCCGCTCTACAAGGACCCTAAGGCCTTTTTGGCCATCCTGCTGATCGTCCTTCTGGCGCTGTTCATAACCGAAGTGGTCGATAAGGAAAAGTCGGTCCGCCCCGATCCCTTGGAGAACAACGCGCGTTGAGCTCCTGTCAGCGGCTTCGGGGGTAGTAATTTCGCTCCTTTCCCGCTCCTGTTCAGCTCATTCATCTTCGCACATGTTCCGTCGCCTGCTCCTTTCCTCCGCCGTTCTCCTTGGATCCCTTGCGAATGCCCACGAGGGCATGTGGCTGCCTACGTTGCTCAAGAGCATCGAGGGCGATCTGCAAAGTGCCGGCCTCAAGCTTAGCGCCGAGGATATCTACTCCATCAACAGCAGCAGCCTCAAGGACGCCATCGTCCTGTTCGGGGGCGGCTGCACCGCCGAAGTGATCAGTGACCAAGGCTTGATCCTGACCAATCATCATTGTGGCTTCAGTGCGATCAGCGACCACAGCACCGTGGAGAACGATCGGCTGAAGAACGGCTTCTGGGCCGCTACAAAGGCGGACGAGTTGAGGAATGCCGGTTTGAGCGCCACGTTCGTGGTTCGCATGGAGGATGTCACCGAGCGCATCCTGGCGAACCTCGGCGAGGGTCTTACCGAGGCCCAACGCCGGGAGGCAGTCGGTTCCTTGGCGGCTACCATTTCCGCGGAGGCCGTCGCTGGCACCCACTATAATGCCGTGGTCCGTCCGTTCAATTACGGCAATAGCTATTACCTGATCGTGACCGAGACCTTCCGCGATGTGCGCTTGGTGGGCGCACCTCCCAGCGCGATCGGCAAATTCGGCGGGGATACGGACAACTGGATGTGGCCGCGACACAATGCCGACATGAGCCTCTTCCGCATCTATGCCGGGGCGGACAACAAGCCCGCGGATCCGTCCGATGCGAACGTGCCCTTCGTACCACGACATGTATTGCCCATTAGCTTGGAAGGTCCGGTGGAAGGGGAGTTCGCCATGATCTTCGGATTCCCGGGTTCCACACAGCGTTACCTGAGCTCCTATGCCGTGGAGTACACCATGGCCAAGGCCGATCCGATGCGCATCGAAATGCGGAGGGCAAGTCTTGCGGTGATCGATGCCGCTATGCGCTCGAGCGATCGCACCAGGCTCCAGTATGCGGACAAACAGGCGGGCATCAGCAACGCGTGGAAGAAATGGATCGGGGAATTGCGGGGTCTGAAGGAGTTGAACACCTTGGAACGCAAACGCGCGTATGAACAAGCCTACCAGGCCAGGGCGGTCGAGACGGGCTCCACGGCCTATTCGGGGGTGCTGCCCACGATCAAGGACCTGTATGGGGCCTATGTACCCTACGCCACGGCCAGGGACCTTTTCGTTGAAATGGTCTACTACGGACCCGAGATCCTGCGCTTCACCGATGGGTTCCGGGAGGTGGTCGAGGAGCATGCCAGGCTAAGTGCCGAAGGGAAGTTGTCCCCTGCCGTGGCCGATCGACTGGCCGGTGCCGAGGGCTACTTCAAGAACTATGACGTGGAAGTGGACAAGCGCATCTTCAAGGCGCTGCTGCCCATCTACCGTTCCCACGTGCCGGCACATCTTGCACCGGACCTGTTCGCGGAGATCGATGGGAAGTTCAAGGGGAATTCCGATGCCTGGGTGGATGCCCTTTACGCACGCAGCGTATTCGCGGACGAGGCCAGGCTGCGGAAGGCGTTCGCCAAGCCCGGTGCGAAGGCCATGAAGAAGCTTGCCGCCGATCCGGCCTACAAGGCTTCGCGCAGCTTTTTCCGGAGTTTCCTGGAGCAGGTGAGACCTAACCATGCTGCGCTGAGCGACCAACTCGAGACGGCGATGCGCACCTACGTCAAAGGGATGATGGAGTTGTATCCGGAAAAGACCTACTGGCCCGATGCGAACAGCACGCTCCGTCTTTCCTATGGCAAGGTCGAGGGCAGCGAGCCCAGGGACGGAGTCGTTTACCAACCGTTCACGACACTGGAGGGGGTGTTGGAGAAGTACGTTCCCGGTGATGCGGAATTCGACGTGCCTGCGCGGCTGATCGAGTTGTACAAGGCCAAGGACTATGGTCCTTATGGGGTGGATGGTACCATGCCGGTCTGCTTCACATCATCGCTGCATACCACCGGTGGCAACAGTGGTAGTCCGGTGCTCAACGGAAGGGGCGAACTGATCGGATTGAACTTCGATCGCAGTTGGGAAAGCACGATGAGCGACATCCAATTCGATCCGGACAAGTGCCGGAACATCTGTGTGGATGTGCGGTACATGCTCTTCCTGATCGACAAGTATGCCGAAGCCCACCACCTTATAGCGGAGATGAAGTTGGTGCGGCCAATGGATCCCGGGATGCACACCATTTCGATACCCCTGCACCGATGAGCACAGTCCTTTGGGTGGAGCGCGATGGTGCCCTCCAGCGGTCGTTCGGCTTCAGCGGTCCCGGTGCAGCGTCCGAATTCGTATCACGGATGAAAGCGCTCGCCGATACCATGGGGCATCATCCTACCTGGTCCGTCGCCGGTGGCACGGTGGCCGTGCGCACCACCACCCATGATGCGGGCGATACCGTAACGGCCAAGGACCACGCGCTCGCTCTTGCGATCGACGAGTTGTTCCGAACCTTCGGCCATAACCTACCGGCATGAAAAAGCCCCCTTCCAACAGGTGGAAGGGGGCTTTCAATGATCCGTTGAAGCCTAGCTGGTCTTCTCTACGAAGGCCTTGATGCGCAACACCGTTTCGCGCGGTTCCGTGTTCGCCACAACGGTGACGGTCTTGGTCTGGGCGTTCTCTTGTTTGCCCGGCTTGTATTCCACTTCGATGTCACCGGTGCCGCCCGGAGGAATGGGTTGTTTGGGGTAGTTGGGCACGGTGCAACCGCAGGAACCCGTGGCCGACTCGATGATCAACGGCTCGCTGCCGGTGTTGGTGAAGGTGAACACGTATTTGTTCTCGCTGTCCTGCTTCACATTGCCGAAATCGTGCTCCGATTTCTTGAAGGCCACCATGGTCTTCGGCGTATTGTCGACGACCTCGCCGGTGTTGGCCATGGGGTCGAAGGCGGGAGTTGCCGACGCGGCTGCCGGATCGGCCACCACGTTGCTGGCCACCACATTGGCTGCACCTTCCGTAGTGGTTTTTCCGCCAGTGAACTGGGCTACGGCGAGTGCAACAAGGGCCACCGCGATCACGGAAAGCAGTGCGATCTGGATCTTGTCTTTCATTGGGATGGAAATTTCAGCGTGAAGGGGTTTGTTGTGGGCGCGAAATTAACAGGTGAAGGGTACGGTCGCCGGCTTCCTTAACAAGGCATTAACAGCTCCTGCCCTACAGTTGTTCCGCGAAGCTGGCAGGTGTTCAGTACCGGGCCATGCCGATCCGCTGGAAGGTGTTGTCGGAGAGGGCCTCCAAGGCTTTCTGGAAGCTCCGGTCCACCGGGTTCTCGGCATTGATCATTTGCCAATAGGCCGAGGTGTTCCAAATATCCCTGGCGATCAGGGCCTTCAGGCGCAGCTCGATCAAGGCTTTGGAGCGTGCCAGACCTTCCGCGTCGGGTGCCACGCCTTCCTTTTCCGCAGCGGCCACCAGGCCGCTCATGAGCGCCTCGTCCACCGTGAAGCGGGTGCGGAAGGTCTCCGGGTCGGGGTACTTGGCCAACAGCTTCGAGCGGTTCTGGTCCACGTGGCCCAGGGCGAAGGTGTTTAGCACACCGCGCCGCACCAGTTGCCCGAAATACGACGAACTGAGGGTGGTGTCGATCGGCACGAAAACGTCCGGCATGATCCCCCCTCCGCCGTAAACCACCCGCTTGTTCATGGTGTAGTAGCGCACCGTATCGGCCGCATGCACACTGTCCGCACCGGTCAGCTCGCCGGTTTCCCAGCGTGCGGAACTTTCGCGTTGGTAGGCTTCGACCCCTTCCTCGTAGGATTTCTGGATGGAACGGCCGGAAGGAGTGTAGTAGCGGGAAACCGTGAGC
>JBIIYD010000286.1:0-3540 GCA_044347005.1 Flavobacteriales bacterium
GGACGACAACCCCGAGATCGAAAACTATTTGGGGAGCGGGGAGTTCCTGGTCATGCACGCCATCGACCGGCATTTGATATCCGTGCAAGTGCGAAGCTCCTTCCTCAACGATCCCTTCTACGGGGGCTCGATCATGGGCGAGTGGTCCTACACCATCAAAGGCAACCTGAAACTGCTTCTGCAGGTGTTCCATGGCTATGGCGAAAGCCTGATCGACTACAACCACGAGCAGACCATGATCGGCCTGGGGGTAACGCTGCTGGAATGGAAGTAGGCCACGGTGGCCTTTCGATCACGCTGGAACAGCCAGCACCGGGCACTTCACGGCGCGCATCACACGCTCGGTGGTGCTGCCCCGCAGTGCGTCCAGAAATCCGTCGTGTCCCTGGGTGGTCATCAACACCAGGTCGGCACGGGTCGCTTCGGCGGCGTGTACGATGGTTTCAACCAGGTCCCCTTCGCGCACGATGCGCTCGAACGACCATCCAGCGCGCTTGGGCAGTTCGATGATGGGGTCCGTGCTGGCATCGCCAACGTGCAGCAGGGTGAACACGATGTTCTGCAGTTCCAGCCTTTCCGCAAGGCGCATGGCGATCTCCAGCGCCCGTCGTGGATCCGGCTTCATCGCCACCGGCACCAGGATGCGGTTCATTTCCACGTTGCCCGTGGTCGCATCCACGAAGCCCTTTCCGCCATCCGGAATGAACAACGTAGGCTCGCCCGCGCTACGGGCCAAAGGCTCGGCCACCTGACGCCCGAACCAGCGCACACGTCCTGCTTCCTGGTGTGTGGACAGCACGATAAGGTCCGTGGGATGCTCTTCCAGATGGTTCACACAAGCCTTCACGGGGTCGCTACCTTCATAGACAACCTTGCGCACACCCACGCCCATGGCCACAAGTCCGTCCATGTCCTCGGCATCACGAAGCATGCCCCACCGGGACAAGGTGGACCGCACGCCGGGCAGGTCGCTCCATTCCGCACCGTCGCCATTGTCCACGTGCAGGATGGTCAGCACCGAACGCGTGATCGTGGCGATGCGCAAGGCGTGCAGGAAGGCTGTCGTGCTGCCCGCGCCAAGATCGGTGGGGTGCAGGATGCGGTGTATGCGGCCGGTGTCTGGCATGGTGGGAGTTGAGGAAACGGGATCGAACTGCAGGGCCACCAAAGTAAGCGGATGACGATCGACCGGAGCATGTCATGGACACGGGCCATCAGTATTCATAGGTCCTACCACGCCACCAGATGCGCGCCGATCGGTTGTTGAGCCGGGCCAGCAATACACCCCTGTCCAAACGATACTCCTGCACGGGTTGACCGCGGACCACCACTTCGCTTTTGCCGTGGTGCCAAACCTTCAGGGTCTGGTCCACGTCCACATAAGCCAGGTTGCCCCATGAAACCTGCCAGTTCTTGGGCACCACGCGTTCAACGGTATGCAGCGTTCCATTGCTGAACACATTGAAAAAAGCCTGGTCCTCGATAACCAGCAAGCTGTCCACCACCGCCCAACGCTGGGGCTCGAAGGTCATCGCCGTATGCACATGACCACCCTCGAACACCTTGAGCGATCCCGTGAGGTCGAGCCAGGCCAACACACCCTTGCCCACTTGGTACCGCTGCGGCATGCGCTCTTCGAGGTCGTAGATGGTGCCTTTGTGGAATACCTTGAAGGTGTGGTCGTAAGCATCGCGGTAGGCCACCATGTCGAGTCCGCATTGGAAGTCCATTTCAGTGACCAGGTCGCTCAATTGATAGGTCGTGCCCTGATAGAAGGCCTTGAACAAACGATCGTAATTGGACACCCAGGCCAGGATGTTGTCCCCGGACTTCCATTGCACCACCGAATTCCCGGCAAGCTGGTCCTCCAGTTTCACGGTTTCGCCACGGTAATAGACGTTCACCGTTTGGTTCACCTCGTCCTTGAAGGCGGCCAGGCTGTCCTCCACCAAGTGTACACCAACGTTGGGGCACAGCATGCGTGTGCGCCCATCGTTCACCTTGAGGATCCCCGCCACGGTGAATCCCACGAAATGGTCCGTCACGATCGGCTCTATCCCCGATGCCTGCTCGATCGTCTCCACCTTCCCGTTCCTGTACACCTTCAGGTCGTCCCGCACATCGGAATACACCACACTGTTGCCCCCGAACAGGATGGACTTGGGTTTCTGCGGCTCGATCTGCGTGAAGATCCCCTTGTCGAAGACCATCAACCGGTCCATGTAATCGAGAAAGGCGGTCACGTTCTGGGCATCGAGGCGGGTAGCACTCGATAGCAGGCAGATCAGCAGGAGAAGACGATTCATGCCTAAAAGGTAGAAACGGGATCGCGAACACCGCATGATCGATCCCTCCGATATCTTGCGGGGTCACCTTTCCGTTCTTCCTGCATCAAGGGTAAAGACGGATCCCGATGAGCGACCAAGAGATCATCAGCCAACTGCGAACAGGGCAACAGCACAAGGTCCTTGTGAAGCTCTATGCGCACCTGCCCAAGGTGGAGCGCATGGTGCGGAACCACGGCGGTACCCGCGCCGATGCCAAGGACCTGTTCCAGGACGCGCTGATCATCCTGCTCGGCAAGGCGAAGGACGAAGGCTTCACGCTCACCTGCTCCATCAGCACCTACCTGTACGCCATCTGCCGCAACCGCTGGCAGGAGGAGCTGCGCAGAAGGGGCCGCTTCACGCAGGAGCTGGAGGCCGCGCCCGATGAGCCGAACGACCTGGGCGCCTTGCTCGCTGAGGATCGACACTTTGGCCTTGCCGAACGTGCATTGCAGGCCTTGGGCGACAAGTGCCTGGAACTCCTCAAACGCTTTTACCTGCTGAAGGAGCCGCTGCTCACCATCGCCAAGTCCATCGGACTCTCGGGCGAGGGCGCGGCCAAGACGCGGAAATACAAGTGCCTCGAGGAAGCCCGCAAACGCTACCGCACGCTGCTCGCACAGGGATCCGTTGCACAACCTCAACTTCCCTGAGCGATGCGCGACGAACTGACCCTGATGGAACTGGTAGACCGCTACCTCGGCGGCGAACTGAACGCGAGCGACCGTGCCGCCTTCGAGGAGCGGATCCGCACGAATGCCGAACTGCGTGCCCTGGTGGAGGAACAACGCGCCCTTCACGGTGGCCTGCAACGCCTCGCACTGCGGCCTGCGGTGAACAAGGCCTACCGCAGTTACAAATGGGGTAAGTGGGCGCCGGGCATCGGTGGTGCGGCGGTGATCGCCATCCTTGCGGTGGGTGGGTGGATGCTGGCGAAGGAGGGCGGGATGCTACACGGGTCCACAGATACTGCTGTGGAGAACGAACAGCAGCAACTCGTGGTGCTGACGGATACCGTTGGGACGAAGCTGCCTGCCTTGGTGATGACGATCGACCCGAAGGCCGACACCACCCTGATCACACCCAACGGACTGGTGTTGGATATTCCCAAAGGCGCCTTCGTGGACGAAGGGGGCAAAACGATCAGCACACCGGTGCGCGTCACTATGCTGGAGGCCATCAACGGCGTGGACATCGTGAAAGCGGGCCTCAG
>JBIIYD010000069.1:0-11906 GCA_044347005.1 Flavobacteriales bacterium
TTCGCCATGGGGCAGTCGCCCATGTCGCCGGTCGAATACGAATGGCGCAGCGGTTCGCCGGACGGCATCGGAAAATGGTACATGGGCCGTGAGATCTCGCATACCATGGATGCGGCTCACGCGGCCTGGCTGGACCGCCCCGAGCGGGAGCGCGAGGAACAGCCCGCACGGATGTTGGCGCGGATGAACGTGGCGCCCACGGATGTGATCGCCGACATCGGGTGTGGCACCGGCCAGCACGCGATACCATTGGCATTATTGGCCCGGGAAGGGAAGGTGTATGCCGTCGATATCCAACGGGCCATGCTCGACTCGGTCTTTGCACGCAGCCTGCTGGCGGGATGCGACAATGTGGAACCGAAGCTCGGGAGCACCACCAGCCCCGATCTGGCGCCCGACCTCCTGGACAAGGTGTTGATGGTGGACGTCTACCACGAGTTCGACCACCCCCGGGAAATGATGGAAGGCATCGTGCGTGCCATGAAGCCCGGCGCACTGCTGTTCCTGGTGGAGTTCCGCGGTGAGGATGAGCGGGTGCCCATTAAACCCCTGCACCGCATGACCAAGGCGCAGGCGATCAAGGAGATGCAGGCGGCAGGTCTGGTCCACGACCGCACTTGGAACGGCCTTCCCTGGCAACATTTCCTGGTGTTCAGGAAGCCCGTGGCATAGCCTTGTCGTACCAGGTGGTATTTCGCAACAGGATGCTTTGCATAGGATGATCGATGCATCTTCGTGGTGAAGAACCGACCGTCCAAGGCTTCTGTTCTTCGCCATCCGATGAGGATCACCTTCGCTTCACTGCTCTCCTGTGCTCTTACGGTCACTGCCCATGCCCAGGTGATCAGCTACCAGGTGCTCGATCCGCTGCAGGCGGTGCTCGACCGCTTGGTGGGCCCCAATGTCACGGTGCTCGATGCCGTCCTTTCCAACTCGCCGGAGCAGTTCGCATCGTTCACCGACAGCACGGCGGGCATCGGCACCACGGGCGGCTTGCTGCTGGTCACCGGTGTACATTACGTGGTCATTGGCCCCAACAATACCGACAACGCCTCATTCGGAACCTTCCCGACGCTCTTGGACGAGGACCTGTACAACCTGAGCATTCCCAACAGCGGCACCACCGATATCGCCCGCCTCGACCTCGACCTCATCCCGTGGGGCGACACGTTATCGATCCGCTTCGTATTCGGTTCGGAGGAATACGACGAGTGGGTGTGCAGCGTGAAGGACGATCGGGTGGGGATGTTCCTTTCCGGACCCGGCATTGCAGGACCCTTCACCAATGCGGCCATCAACATCGCCACGCTGCCCGAGAGCGGTCTTCCGGTAACGGTGAACACGGTGAACAATGGCGTTGCCGGTACCAATGGGAATACCGGGCTCTGCAACATCAACGCGGGCTGGCAACTGGACACGGTGAACTTCGTCGACAACGACTTCGGGCAGGGCACCCAACTGGATGGATATACAAGGGTCCTGACTGCGAGGGCGGTGGTGCAGCCGGGCGAGGTGTACCATCTGCGCATCGCGATCGCCGACCTCGACGACGGCAACTTCGACTCGGCGGTGTTCCTGTGCGAAGGCAGCCTGCAATGCAACGACCTGCCCACCTCGGTGATCGAGCGTGAACGAGGTTCAGGGAATGTTCGCTACCAGGCGTCGACGATGAGCGTGGTCGTTCCTGGTTTCGATGCCGTGCTCGGGGGCGTTGCGATCCGGGTCTTCGATACCACCGGTCGTCTGGTGGCCTCGGGTACAGGTGGCTTGGCAGGGGACGCATACACGCTTCCATTCGTAGGTCCAATGGGGGTGTACATGGTGCATGCCACCCAAGGCGATCGTGTGCTCTCCGGTCGGGTGTTGGTGCCGTGATCGGGAGAGGGGCAGCCTATGTCCTCCGTCGTGAAAGCCCTACTTTCGCGCCCGCCTGCCGCATAGGCAGGGCCCAAAAGCGGAACCCATGGCCTTGAAATGCGGCATCGTCGGATTGCCAAACGTTGGTAAGAGCACCCTGTTCAACTGCCTCAGCAACGCCAAGGCCCAAGCGGCCAACTTCCCGTTCTGCACCATCGAACCGAACGTAGGAACGATCACCGTACCCGATGTCCGGCTTAACAAATTGGCCGAGCTGGTGAAGCCGCAGCGCATCCTGCCCACCACGGTCGAGATCGTGGACATCGCGGGCTTGGTGAAAGGGGCGAGCAAAGGGGAGGGGCTCGGCAACCAGTTCCTGGGCAACATCCGCGAGTGCGACGCCATCCTGCACGTGCTGCGCTGTTTCGACGACCCCAATGTGGTGCACGTGGACGGTACCGTGGATCCGGTGCGCGACAAGGAAGTGATCGACATCGAGCTGCAGTTGAAGGACCTGGAGACGGTGGAGGCTCGCCTGAAGAAAGTGGAGAAAGCGTCGCAGGTCGGTGACAAGGAAGCCAAACGCCGCTACGACCTGTTGGATCGCATCAGGACCGCATTGCTGCGCGGTGAAAGTGCCCGTACGGTGGTAGGCGCGAACGACGACCCCGCCCTGGTGAACGAGTTCCAGTTGCTCACCACAAAGCCCGTGATGTACGTGTGCAACGTGGACGAGAAGAGTGCCGTGACCGGCAATAAGTACGTGGACATGGTGAAGGCCGCCGTGGCCAGCGAGAACGCCGAGGTCATCTTCGTGACCGCAGCGATCGAGGCGGAGATCGCATCGTTGGAGACTCCGGAGGAACGCGAGATGTTCCTCGCCGACATCGGATTGAACGAGCCTGGGGTGAACAAGCTGATCCATGCGGCCTACCACCTGTTGAAGCTGCAGACCTACTTCACGGCCGGTGTGCAGGAGGTGCGTGCCTGGACCATCCATCAGGGCGATACGGGTCCCAAGGCCGCTGGTGTGATCCACAGCGATTTCGAGAAGGGCTACATACGCGCCGAGGTGATGAGCTACAACGACTTCATAACCCTTGGTAGTGAAGCCGCGTGCCGTGCCGCAGGGAAACTCCGTGTGGAAGGCAAGGAGTACATCGTGAAGGACGGTGACGTGATGCACTTCCTGTTCAACGTTTGAGCAGGGAACCATCGGGTCCAACGCAGCGGACACGCCGATGCTTTGTGGGATGCTATTCCCCGATCGGCCCATAGAGGGCAACATCGTCCCCGGTTCCGTAGGCTGGTGTATCTGTGCTTGTCGGACACTGCGAGGTATCCAACGGGCAAATGTGCGTTCAGGTAGAATTCTCCTAGGAAAGGACCGAAGCGCCCATTCGCCGGACGAGTGCGGTCTTTCATGCCGATGAACGCCCGCATCAGCCCGTTGTGATCGGCGTACAGGTCAAGCTGGACAAGGCTTTGCGCTGGACAGCGGTTTTGGGACCGGGTACCTTTGTACGGCACTGGGCAATCAATTTGTCGAAGGCATTCTGCTCCAAGTCGCTCGTTCCGTTCATGGCTGCTCTAAACCTCGATCATGGTCGATCGGAACTAAGGTGTAGCCTGTCATTTGCACGAAGTCCCCGGTTCTACCAACGCGAGCCATCCTGCTCCCGGTAAACAAAGCCCCTCGACCATGTCAAGAGCTTCGATCATCCTACTCGCCTTCCTCTTCAGTGTGCAGTCCTTCGCGCAGACAAATTCCAGGAAGGCCTCGGTGGACCTGAACGCTGCGGTGCAGCGGGCACCCGCCTTCATCCTGCTCTCCTGGTCTTCGCTACCCAGCACCACCTCGATCACCATTTTCAGAAAGCTGGCAACGGCAACTTCCTGGGGTACTGCGATCGCGACCCCGGCAGCATCTTCCACCCAGTACCAGGATTTTTCGGTGAGCCTGAACACCGCCTACGAATACAAGGTGGTGCGCGTGGCGGGCGGCGTAACCGGGCAGGGTTACATCAGGAGCGGCATCGATGTGCCTTTGACCGATTACAGGGGGAAGATCGTGCTGCTCGTCGATAACTCCTTCACTTCATCGTTGAGCGCTGAACTGACCCAGCTGACCAAGGACCTGCGTGCCGATGGTTGGGCGGTGCTGCGTTCCGATGTTTCGCGGACCGCATCACCGGCGAGTGTGCGCAACACGGTCATCGCCCACTACAATTCCGCCCCTTCGGAAGTAAAGGCCGTGTTCATCGTCGGGCACGTTCCCGTGCCTTATTCCGGGAACATTGCTCCTGACGGACACAGCGAGCACCAGGGCGCTTGGCCCTGCGACGGATATTATGGTGAAATGAACGGCACCTGGACCGATGCCAGCGTGAACAACAACGGAGCCCAGCGTGCCGAGAACAGGAACGTGCCCGGTGATGGCAAGTTCGATCAGAGCACCTTCCCATCGCCGCTCGAGTTGCAGGTGGGCCGCGTGGACATGTTCGACATGCCCGCCTTCGGACAGAACGAGACAGAGCTGCTCCGTGCCTACCTGGTGAAGCTGCACGCCTTCAAGGTGAAACAATGGACACCCACGCAGCGCGGCCTCATCTTCGACAACCTCGAATGGGTTTCGAATCCGCTCAGCGCGAGCGGATGGCGCAACATCGCCCCGCAAGTGGGCATTGCCAACGTATCGGCACCCAACATCTATATGGGCGACTTCAATACCCTGGTCAATGGCCAGAGCTACCTGTGGACCTACGGAAGTGGTGCTGGGGGGCAGGCCATGGAGGGTAGCACGCTCACCTTCAACGGTGCCGATCGGTTGGGCACCACCCAGGGGTATGCGGCCATGTCCGGCGGTGGGGTCTTCAACATGTCCATGGGCAGCTACTTCGGCGACTGGGACAACAAGAACAACTTCCTGCGTGCCCCGCTGGCGAGCGGGTCGGGCCTTACGAGCTGCTGGGCCGGCATTCCCGCCTGGTACTTCCACCACATGGGCATGGGCGAGAACATCGGATTGAGCACGCTGCTCACCATGAACAATACCAGCACGCAGTACACTCCCTTGACCGATGGCTGGCAGGCCTCCATGGGCACCACGCACCTGGGTCTCATGGGCGATCCCTCGTTGCGCCAGAAAATGGTGATGCCACCGTCGAATCTCGTGGTATCCAACGCGTCCGGTGTAGCCTCCTTCAGTTGGAACGGGGCCCCCGAGGCGGTGGACGGCTACCACGTATACGGCTTCAATGCCTCGACCGGAGCGATCACCCGATTAACGACCACGGCCGTTACCGGTACCACCTTCAGCAACCCCGCTGTTCCATTCGTGGCCGGTGCGGAGTACATGGTGCGCTCGGTCAAATTGGAGATAGGCCCTTCGGGAAGCTACTTCAACTTGTCGCTGGGTGCACTGGCCACGGCTTCCGGCGCCGCTACCGCCGATTGTTTGGGCGTGATGGGCGGAACGAACAAGGTGGGTACGCCTTGCAACGACAACAATGCCTGCACCACCAACGATACCTGGAACGCGAGCTGCCAGTGCGTGGGAACGAGCATAACGCCGAACGCCACCATCACCCCTTCCGGCAGCCTCGGTTTCTGTACCGGTGGCAACGTTACCCTGAACGCTTCAACGGGTACCGGCTACACCTACGTGTGGAAACGGAACAGCACCACGATCAGCGGAGCCACGAGCAGCAGCTACCTGGCATCGCAGGCAGGCAGCTACACGGTGACGATCAGCAATGGCGGGTGCTCGACCACCTCGGCCGCGAGCACCGTGACGGTAGCCGCAGCGCCCACAGCCACGATAAGCGCTGGTGGTGCGACCACCTTTTGTACTGGTGGCAGCGTGGTCCTTACTGCGAGCGCCGTGAGCGGCAACACTTACGTATGGAGGCGTGATGGAACCACCATCAGCGGCGCCACGAGCAACACTTACTCTGCCACGATCGCTGGAAGCTATACGGTCGTAGTGACCAATGGTGGATGCGGAGCGAGCTCCACGGCGATCGCGGTAAGCGTGACGGCCGCGCCTACCGCGACATTGACCCCTGCCGGTTCCACCGCTTTGTGCACTGGTGGGAGTGTTGTGCTGAGCACACCGACCGCTACTGGCAATACCTATCTCTGGAAATTGAATGGTACCACCATCAGCGGTGCAACGAGCAACTCCTACACCGCCACCCAGGCGGGCAGCTATACGGTGACCGTAACCAGGGCCGGGTGCAGTGCGTCATCCGCAGCGCAGAACGTAACGGTAGGGTCGGCTCCTGTGGCCTCGCTTACTGCGGCCGGATCCACCAGCCTTTGTAACGGTGGGAGCGTCGTGTTGAACACGAGCACCGGAGCGGGGAACACGTATGTCTGGAAGCAGAACGGCATCACGATCACCGGTGCAACGGGTAGTTCCTACACGGCGAACACTCCGGGCAACTTCACGGTAACCGTAACGAACGGAGGATGTGTTGCAAATTCCGCGGCCGTCAATGTGAGTCTGAATCCGGCGCCTTCAGCGGTGGCTTCCTCCAATGCGGGCAACTCGACCGTGTCGGTAACAGCATCGTCCGGACTTGCACCCTATGCCTATAGCTGGAGCACCTCACCCGTGCAGTCCACGGCTACTGCGACCGTGTCGTCTTCCGGGAACTATGTGGTGACCGTTACCGATGCACGTGGCTGCACCGCCACTGCATCAACGAGCATCACACTGGCAACAAATGGCTGTTCCGGAACACGCACGGAATCCCAGAATACTTGGGGGGCCACGGCGACCACCGGCAGCCCGGCCGCTTATATGACCAGCAATTTCGCAACGGCCTTCCCCGGCTCGACCTACCTGACCATCGGGTGCGGTTGGAGAAAGCTGCGTCTGACCACAGCTGCTGCTGTCATCGACTTCCTTCCTTCGAGCGGTAGTGTGGCGCAGTTGCCCTGGGGCACGGTACAGAACCCCGGGTCGAGCTACTCGAACGCATTTGCCGGCGAGTTGGTCGCCCTCAAGTTGGCCGTCCGCTTCGATGAGTTGGCGCCTTCGTTCAACCCTTCATCGGTGTTGCTGAAGAACATGGTGATCGCCAACGGTACGTTCGCGGGTTGGACCGTGGCACAGTTGATCTCTTCCGCGGATGCCAAGATCGGCAGCTGTTCATCCAGCTACACGAGGGAGCAGCTCCATGCAGCCGTGTCTGCCGTGAATGCCGGGTACCTCGGAGGGACCATGAACAGCGGGTACCTCACGTGTCCCGGTCCTGCGGGCATGGTGCTGGCGCCGGAGGATGATGTGATCCAGGTACTGCGCGATGAACAGCTCGATGTAAAGGTGTTCCCGAACCCGGCACATGATCAGGCAACGCTGCTGATCAGCGGTACCCAGGAGGACGCTCCGACCCTGATCTCCGTGTATTCGCTGAGCGGTGTGCTGGTCGGAACATACGACCAGGGTACCGTCGAGTCCGGTCTCGAGCAGCGTGTTGCACTCGACGTTTCCAACATGGCACCGGGCATCTACTTCTACAAGGTGATCAGCGGTGAACGCACCGCCGGTGGTCGAGTGGTGGTGGAATAAGCGTCGACTTTCCACCGGGACCGTCAGCGGTTCCTGAGAAACGTTCGAACGGTTCGGAACGAGTGGTGGGATCGGGCAATTGCCGAAGTCCCGTCGCTCGTTCCTCGTTTCGCCCATTCCTCTCGGGTCATAGCTCAGCATTCCCCGTGCAGCGGAGTATTGTTGGACGCATCGATGATCCCGGTCCTTTTCAAGGGGTAGTATTGCCCACCATTCACGACCATGCGTTCCCGCACCCCTATTTTCACGCTTTCCCTGTCGATCATGAGCACAGCGTGCACCGATCCTGCGACCACCTCCGAGGCCATCGACCTCGATCGTTTCGTCACCACCGGGCTGCCATACGATGCGCCGGACTTCAACTGGGTCCAGCAGACTGCTTTCAAGCCCGCCATCGAGGAAGGCATGCGCCGGCAACTGGTCGAGGTGGAAGCCATTGCCACCGATCCGCAGGCACCCACTTTCGCCAACACCATCGAAGCCTTGGAACGTTCGGGGTTGTTGCTGTCCCGCGCCAGCTCGGTGATGTACAACCTCGTTTCGGCGCACACCAACGAGGAACTGCAGAACCTGCGTGCCGAGCTGTCGCCCAGGCTCTCCGCACACAGCGATGCGATCAATATGGACGCGCGGCTCTTCGCACGGATCAAAAGTTTGTACGACCGCCGCGACGAAATGGGGCTCGATGCCGTCGAGAAACGGCTGGTAGAGCGGCGATACACCGCCTTTGTTCGTGGCGGCGCGTTGCTGGACGAAGCGGGCAAAACGAAGTTGAAGGCCATCAACGAGGAACTGTCCAAGCTTTCCACACAGTTCAGCGAGAACGTCCTGGCCGAAACCAACAACGCCGCCGTGGTGGTGGACGATGTGAAGCGACTGGAAGGCCTGAGCGAGGCAGCGATCACCGCTGCTTCGGATGCTGCGAAGGCGAAAGGCTTGGAAGGCAAGTGGCTGCTCACCCTGAGCAACACCACGCAACAACCTGTGCTTTCCGCATTGAAGGACCGTTCGCTTCGGGAACAGGTGTACCGGGCCTCCATCGATCGCTGCTCCCAGGGCGATGCGAACAACAACCTGAAGATCGTGTCGCGACAGGCGAAGTTGCGCGCCGAGCGTGCACTGCTACTGGGCTATCCGAACCACGCTGCATACGTGCTCGCCGACGAGATGGCCGGCACCCCGCAGGCCGCTTTGGACCTGCTTTCGGGCATGGTGCCCGCTGCCATGAAGAACGCCCGGGCCGAAGCCGACAAGCTTCAAGCCCTGATGGACGCACAACAGGCAACACCGGGCACGGACACGCAGCGAATGGTATTGATGCCGTGGGACTGGGACTACTATGCCGAGCAGGTGCGCAAGGCGGAGTACGACCTGGACGAGGCTGCCATCAAGCCTTACTTCGTGTTGGACAGTGTATTGTATAATGGCGTCTTCTACACCGCCGAGCGACTCTTCGGCATCACCTTCAAGCTGCGCACGGACATCCCGGTCTACCATCCCGATGTGCGTGTGTGGGAGATCTTCGATGCGGACGGCAGCGGTATCGGCCTGTTCTATGGGGACTTCTTCGCCCGCGAGAGCAAGCAGGGCGGTGCGTGGATGAGCAGCTTCGTGGACCAGAGCCTGCTCCGCGACGAACGCCCGGTGATCACCAACACCTGCAATTATGCCAAGCCGCCGGCGGGCGAACCGGCGCTTATCGGTTGGGACGATGTGCGCACGCTCTTCCACGAGTTCGGCCACGGGCTGCACGGCATGCTCAGCCGGGTGCGTCATCCCTACTTCAGTGGCACCAATGTGCCGCGCGATTTCGTGGAATTCCCCAGCCAGTTCCAGGAGAACTTCATGCTGGAGCCATCGGTCTTCGCACGCTATGCGAGGCACTTCAGTACCAACGAACCCATGCCACGGGCCATGGCGGACAAGCTGTTGGCCAGCACACGTTTCAACCAGGGCTATGCCACCACCGAGTACCTCGCGGCTGCACTTCTTGACCTGGAATGGCACATGTTGCCCGCGGATGCACCCGAAGTGCAGGACCCGCTTGCTTTCGAGGCCGAGGTGCTCAAAAAGCACGGCATCGCATTGGAAGCGGTGCCGCCTCGTTACCGCACGCCCTATTTCAGCCACATTTGGAGCGGCGGTTACGGCGCCGGCTACTATGCCTACCTCTGGAGCGAAGTGCTGGAGGCCGACTCCTTCACCTGGTTCGCGGAGAACGGGGGGATGACCAGGGCCAATGGCGACCGCTACAGGACCATGGTGCTGGCCAACGGCGGAAGTCGGGACGGCAATTCCATGTACTTGGAACTCACTGGGCGCCAGCCCCGTGTGGAGCCCTTGCTGCACAAGCGGGGCCTGCAATAGGGTAGGGCGCGGAGCTACATGGCGCCAAGCCCGGCCCCTGCCCGACGTGTTGAAAACTCCCGAGGATCGTGAATAACCGCGTTCCGCTCGTGTTTTGCGTCCCCGTGGGTGGGAACTACCTTCGTCCACCCTTCGGAACCCTTGTCAATGCTGGGATTCCGCCCCGATCATATGAGTGATACGAATTACGGCGAAGAGCACATCCGGTCGTTGGACTGGAAGGAACACATCCGGCTGAGGCCGGGCATGTACATCGGCAAGCTGGGCGATGGCAGCAGTTTCGACGATGGAGTCTACATCCTCCTGAAAGAAGTGCTGGACAATTGCATCGACGAATTCGTGATGGGGCATGGAAAGAAAGTGGAGGTGGTTATCAACGGTCCCCGCGTAGAAGTGCGCGACTACGGTCGCGGGGTGCCACTGGGCAAGGTGATCGACGTGGTGAGCAAGATCAACACGGGCGCCAAGTACGACAGCAAGGCCTTCAAGAAGAGCGTTGGCCTCAACGGTGTGGGTACCAAGGCGGTGAACGCGCTGAGCCACTACTTCAAGATCGAGAGCCACCGCGAAGGGCAGATGAAGCGTGCGGAGTTCGATCGGGGCGTGCTGCGGAAGGACGAGAAGCTGGTGCCGACCACCGAACCCAATGGCACCAAGGTGATCTTCGAGCCCGATGAGCAGATGTTCAAGCAGTTCCAGTACCGCGACCAGCACATCGAGCGCTTGTTGTGGAACTACTGCTACCTGAACACGGGCCTTACGATCCACTACAACGGGCAGAAGTACCAGAGCAAGAACGGGCTCCTCGACCTGCTCCAAGTGAAGATGGACGGGGAGCCGCTTTATCCGATCATCCACCTGAAGGGGGACGACATCGAAGTGGCCATTACCCACGCCAACCACTACGGCGAGGAATACTACAGCTTCGTGAACGGCCAGCACACCACGCAGGGCGGCACCCACCAAGGCGCTTTCCGCGAGGCGGTGGCCAAGACCATCAAGGACTTCTTCAAGAAGGACTGGGAGGCGGGCGACGTGCGCACGGGCATCGTGGCGGCGGTGAGCGTGAAGGTCATCGAGCCGGTCTTCGAAAGCCAGACCAAGACCAAGCTCGGAAGCCAGGAGATCGAGCCCGGCGGGCAGAGCATGCGCGGCTTCATCGGCGACTTCATCGGTCGCGAACTGGACAACTTCCTGCACAAGCATGCCGATGTCGCCGAGGTTCTCCAGTCACGCATCCTGCAGAACGAGCGGGAGCGCAAGGAACTGAGCGGCATTCGCAAGCTGGCCCGCGAACGTGCCAAGAAGGCCAGCCTGCACAACCGCAAGCTGCGCGATTGCCGCGTACACCTGAGCGACCCCAAGATCGACCCGCGGAAGCAGGAGACCACCTTGTTCATCACCGAGGGTGACAGTGCCAGCGGCAGCATCACCAAGAGCCGTGATGTGAACACCCAGGCCGTCTTCAGCTTGAAGGGAAAGCCGCTGAACTGCTATGGGCTCACCAAGAAGGTGGTCTACGAGAACGAGGAGTTCAACCTGATCCAGTCGGCGCTCGATATCGAGGACGGCATGGACGGGCTGCGCTACAACAAGATCGTGATCGCGACCGATGCCGATGTGGACGGCATGCACATCCGGTTGTTGCTCATGACCTTCTTCCTCCAGTTCTTCCCCGACCTGGTGAAGAACGACCACCTCTACATCCTGCAGACACCGCTGTTCCGCGTCCGCAACAAGAAGGACACCATCTACTGCTACAGCGACGAGGAACGGCAACGCGCCTTGATGAGCCTGGGCAAATCGGCGGAGATCACACGCTTCAAAGGTCTCGGCGAGATCAGTCCGGACGAATTCAAGCACTTCATCGGGCAGGACATCCGGCTGGAGCCGGTGATGATCACCAAGGACGCGGCAGTGCATGAACTGCTCGGTTTCTACATGGGCAAGAACACCCCCGAGCGGCAGGAATTCATTATCGGCAACCTGCGGGTGGAAAAGGACCTGCTGGAAGAGATGAAGGTGGATCCCGTGAAGATGATCGCCCAGAAGCTCGAAGAGAACGAAGTGGAAGCCTGAGCGTGCAACGAACAGAAGTCATCGA
>JBIIYD010000070.1:0-11891 GCA_044347005.1 Flavobacteriales bacterium
CGTCAAGATCTCGATGATCCACCTACTACTTCGCAAGATCACCTGCTAATGCAAACAGGTTCTGAGGTTGGAGCTCATGCGGAACTCCGCGTTCTCATACATGCCGGTCAACGCCGGATTCAGCGTAATGGGTGCGGCTTCGTACTGGGAGAGATGGCCGTCATGGGCAAGCAGCGCCGTCGTCCCTCCAAAGGTGAGGGCCAGCAGCATGAATGTGTTCTTGGTTGTCATGGTTGCTCAGGTTTCTGCTTAACGTACCAGTGTCACTTTGCCGGACCGGTCATGATCCTTGCCATCGATGCAGGTGGCCACGACCGAGTACACGTAAACGCCATTGATCTCCGGCTTTCCATCGTGCGTACCATCCCAGCCGAATTCGGGGTCCGTGGTCTGGAAGATGAGCTCTCCCCATCCGTTGTGGATCTTCGGGTCGATGGTCTTGAAGGGACCGCCGCGCACGTAGAACACGTCGTTCACGCCATCGCTGTTGGGACTGAAGGCATTGGGCAACTTCGGAGGAAGGATATCCTTCACTTCGATGTTGATGAGCAGGGAATCCCGATCACTGCAACCGGCACTGTTGGTCACCGTTTGCACGATGATGAATTGACCGGCCTCGGTGCACTCATGCGTGGGTTCCGCCACGATCGCTCCGTTGCCATCGCCGAAGTCGTACTGCCAATTGGTGGCACCGAAGGAGTTGTCCATGAATTCGATCGGCGTGTCGGTGAAGGGATCGCCAGCGATGCTGAAGCCTGCGACCGGTGCGTTCAGGATGTCGATGGTCTGCGTCACCGTGCTGCTGCAACCGTTCTGAGCGAACACCGTGAGCGTTGCAGTATACTGGCCTTGTGTATCGAACATGTTCGACACTT
The DNA here is from genome assembly GCA_044347005.1 of Flavobacteriales bacterium. Taxonomy (GTDB): domain Bacteria; phylum Bacteroidota; class Bacteroidia; order Flavobacteriales_F; family PHOS-HE28; genus PHOS-HE28. Next base: position 876 of record JBIIYD010000070.1, read on the forward strand.
GGGGACCGGTGCCAGAAGCGCCATTGCCGAAGCTACAGTTCCAACCGATGATCGGTGAACACCGTCTGCGATCCAGCGCATGCGTTACTTACGGTGAATGCTGCCTGCAACGGATTCACGAAGGAGAGGAACAGGGTGATGCTCGCCGTGGCCGAGATCCGCAGACCGGTGTTCAGCACCGTGTTCGTGGGCCGTGTTTCCAGCGCGTTCTTCAACGCGGTCAGGTCATAGCGCTGGGCCGTGTTCGCGGCCATGGTCAATACGACCGGAGCGCCGCCGTTGAAGCCTGGATTGGCCGGCTGCGAAATGGTCACGACGGCCGGCTGGTCCAGCGTGGTGACGTTGATGAAGATCGGCTGATCGCCGTGCGAGGAAGTGACTTCCGGCGGTGCAAGCCAGAATTCCGTTCCCGTTTGGGCTTGCAGTGCTGAGGTCAAGAGCACGGCAAGCACCCAGAGTAGTGCCTGTTTCATCCAGAAGGTCGGATCCATGAGTGGTGGATCCGGGGCGTTCTATGCCACACTTGGTCAAAGGGTTATGCTGCCGTGGTTCCCTGCCCGAAAGGCGAACATGGGCTGCGTACTTTGGCGCGACCGTTGTTGCTATCCCCTCCGATGTCCCGCTCCTTGGTCCTTCTCCTACTGGGTCTGCTCCTTGCGGTGCTTTCAATCGGCGTTCAGGAACCCGACCCCGAGGACCGCACGGCAAGAGTCCACCAAGCATTACAGGTCAGCATCACCGAAGGTTCCAAGGACCTTCAGGAAACCACCGACCGCCTTGCCGTGGAGCTTGGGAAGCAGGGTCCGGCAGGGTGGATGATGACTTTGGGGACCGATCTGGAATTGGAGCGGGAGCAGAACGGTACCGTTTATCTGGGCTTCCTGGCCGATAGCCTCCTCTGCTGGTCCGGCGATGCGGCCATCGGGTCACCGGACCTGGTACGGAACAGATCGGGACATGTGGTCCTGCCCGATGCCAGCTACCTGCACACCATGACCCGATACGGCGACCATGTGGTGCATGGCCTGCGACCCATCTGGCGCACGCCACCTATCGAGAACCGCTACTTACGTCGGTCGTTCCACCCATCACTGCATACCCCCGAAGGCCTGCTCGCCGAGCTGGGTGACTCATCCGGGCCGGAATTGCGCGACGGTGGCGGGGCCGTGATGTTCCGCCTCGGCTGGCGCGATGGGGCTTTGGAAATGGGAAGCTGGCTCCCCTTGAAGTTGCTGTTGGTCGCACTGAGCACACTGGCATTCGTTTCCGCCTGGTGGCTCTTCTCCATGGGTTTGGTCCGCAGGGGCGGGCCGTGGCATGGTACGTTCCTATTCCTCGGCGTCCTGTTCCTGGCCCGTATCGCCACATTGGCCTGGACCACCAGTGCCCCCTTCGACCGGCTTCCACTGTTCGACCCTGCTGTATTTGCAGCATCCTTCGCCTTCCCTTCGCTGGGCGACCTGTTGATCAATGCCCTGCTGCTCTTCGCCAGTGGGGTGTTCATGCAACGTGCACTGAAGAACGCAGCCCCCATTCCACGGAGCTGGCTGGCCGCCTTGGGCACCTGGACCATCATCCTGCTGCTCGCCGCCTGGGTCACACGGGTGTTGCTCGGGCTGGTCAATGACAGCAGCATCGATCTGGACCTCTACCATGTGCAAGGGCTCGGCAGCGCCAGCCTGCTCGCATTGCTGGGCATGGTGCTCTTCCTGGGCGCCTGGTGGCTCATCACCGATGCGGTCATGGGCGCCCTGCTACCCGGAAAAGGAGCGAAGGACCTGTGGGTCAGCGGCTTCGGCGCGCTGGCATTCTCCATCGGCATACACCACGCCATGGGCATCCGGGACACCGCCCTGTTCCTGTGGCCCATCCCCTTGTTGCTTCTTCTGGCCCGGATCAAGCTGGAAGGCCTGCGCTTCGTGCATGTGGTGTTGGGCCTCACCTGCTTCGCACTGCTTACCGCACATGTGCTTACCCGCTACACGGGCCTGCGCGAGCAGCGCGAACGCCAGGTGCTTGCGGAACGGCTCGCCACGCGCGAGGACCCGGTGGTGGAGGAACTCTTCCGCGAGGTGGCCCCCACCCTGCGGGTGGACCCCCAGGTCTATGGCCTGCTGGCTGCACAGGCACCTTGCGGGCCGGGCGAACTGGACAGGCTCGTGCGCCAGCGCTTCTTTACCGGCTACTGGGAGCGGTATGATGTGCGCTTGTTCGCCTTCGGCACCGACGGGCAGGTGATCTGTGCCACGGACCCGGAACCGCCCCGCAGCTTCACCGGCCCGCAAAGCGACTTCATCGAACCCACCGCGGTGGCCGATATGCCCGACCTGTTCATCGAGGAGCAAGCCGGCCAGAGTCCGTTCTACCATGCCCGGGTAGCCGTAATGCCCGTGGACACCCTGCCTCCCGGACAGCTGATCGTGGAACTCTACCCCCGTTCGGCAGCCCAAGGACTGGGCTTCCCCAGCCTGCTCCTGGCCGGTGAGGACCCCTTGGCCGAACGATCCCAACGCTATTCCTATGCGCGCTACGAGGACCGGCTCCTGGTGGAACGTTCGCCCGGGCTGGAGATGCCGCTGCGGTGGACCGAAGCCCTGGGGCCCGAAAACATGCTCTGGTACGAGGCCGATGGCCAGCAACGCCTGGCCAAGGGCGACCCCGACCGCACGCTGATCATCCTGGGGCTGACCAAAGCCGGCATGCTCGACAAGGCGACCACGTTCAGTTACCTGTTCGTGCTCTATAGCTTGATGCTGAGCCTGGCCCTCGGCCTGTTGTCCATCCTGGGGTCCCGCGGGATGCCCAACCTGGGTATCGGAGCCAAGGTGCGGCTGGCCCTTGTGCTCTTCGCCATTGCTGGTGCGGTCTTCTTCGGTTACGGCACCCAGCGCCTGCTCGAGCGGCAGTTCGAGCAGCGCTTCGAAGCCTCCATCGTGGAAAAGGCCACCTCGGTGCACCAAGAATTGCAGCACCGTGTGGACGGGGAACCCGCCCTGGACCAAAGCCATGCCGCCTACCTCGACCACCTGCTCGCCCGCCTGAGCAACGTGTTCTTCACTGACATTACCCTGTATACCACCACCGGGCGCCTCCTGGCCACATCGCGGCCCCAGATCTTCGCCACAGGCTTGCTGGGCAAACGCATGGATCCCGTGGCCTACGAACAACTGGCCTTGCGCGGCCTAAGCTCCTTCGTGCACAAGGAGGCCATCGGCAGCGCGGCCTACCGTGCCGCCTACATGCCTTTGCGCGACCGCAAGGGACTGGTGCTCGCCTACATCGCACTGCCGGGTTTCGCCGACCAGGCCCAGCAGGAACAGGAGCGTTCCGATGTGCTGGTGGCCGTGGTCAACCTCTTCGTCCTGCTGTTCGCATTGAGCGTAGTGGTGGCCGTATTCATCAGCAATTGGACCACCCGACCCTTGGACCTGCTCAAGAATGCCCTCTCCCGGGTGGGGCTCCAAGGGGCCAATGAACCCATCCGATACCGGGGCGATGACGAGATCGGTCAGCTGGTGGACGTATACAACCGCAAGGTCGAGGAGCTGCGCGAAAGTGCCGACCGCCTGGCCCGCAGCGAGCGCGAAAGTGCTTGGCGCGAAATGGCCCGTCAGGTGGCCCACGAGATCAAGAATCCGCTGACGCCCATGAAGCTCGGCATCCAGCATTTCCAGCGCACCTGGACACCCGATGCGCCCGATGCCGCCGCCCGCCTGGAGCGCTTCAGCAGCGGCATGGTGGAGCAGATCGACACCCTCAGCGGCATCGCCAGCGCCTTCAGCAACTTCGCACAGATGCCGCGCGCACAGGAGGAGGATCTCGACCTCGGCGAAGTGGCCGAAGCGGCCATGAGCCTTTTCGATGCCACGCCCGGCGTACACTGCGCACTGGAGCGCCAGCACGCCGGCAAGCTGCCCGTGCGTGCCGACCGCGAGCAACTCTTGCGCGTCTTCAACAACCTGCTGAAGAACGCCGTGCAGTCCATCCCCGACGGGCGGGAAGGAAACATCCAACTCGTACTTCGCAGCGCCGCCGGTGAAGCCATCGCCGAAGTCCGCGACAACGGCAGTGGTATCACCGAGTCGGACAAGGAGCGCATCTTCCGGCCCAACTTCACCACCAAGAGCAGCGGCATGGGACTGGGCCTCGCCATGGTGCAGCGCATGGTGGAGACCGCTGGCGGCAGGGTGTGGTTCGAGACCGAGGAGGGGAAGGGAAGCACCTTCTTTGTCGCCTTACCTTTGAGGAAACCCTGAGATCCATGACCACCCTTCAACTAAGGTCCGAGCTCAAGAAGATGATCGACGGTACCAGCGACTTGGCCTTCCTGGAGCAAGTACGCCAGCTTTTCATGTCCTCTGCGGATGACCGTGCTGCGTTCGTTGAGATGAATCGAATGGCTGACCTTAGCGATACGGCCATCGAGAAAGGGGAAGTGTTCACGCACGAGGAAGTGGTCAAGCACATTCGTGATCGTCGCAAGGGTGCATGAAGCTTCAGTACACCCTGCCAGCCCGACAACGTTTAACGAAGATCGAGGACTACCTCACTGTACATGCTTCAGAACAGACCGCTGCAAAAGTTGTTGACGGCCTACTGAAGAAGGCACTAAGCCTCGTTGATCCCCCTCGAAAAGGTCGCCCGGTAAGACACCTGGCCCATCGTGGAAAAGGGCATCGCGGCCTTTCTGCGAGCAGATATTTGGTAGTCTACTTGTTGGAGGGTGAAACCATCTTCATCACCGACTTCTTCGACACCAAACAGCATCCATCCCGCATGCGCGGGTAGCCGATACATTTGCTTTCCGGTCAGGCGATCATCTCATTTTCTGATCATCTGATCTTCTGATCCATGAGCTACCAGAACCTCCTTATCGCCGACGCCGAAAACATCCGCGTCATCACCATCAACCGTCCCGACCAGCTCAACGCGCTGAACCGCGCCACCATCGATGAGTTGGACCGCGCGCTCACCGAGGCCGAAGCTGACAAGAATGTCCGCGTGCTGATCATCACCGGTAGCGGGATCAAGGCTTTCGTGGCCGGTGCCGACATCAAGGAGTTCGCGCACTTCAGCGTGGAGGATGGCAAGGCATTGAGCGCCGATGGCCACGACAAGCTCTTCAGCCATGTGGAACGCCTGAACAAACCCGTGATCGCCGCGGTGAACGGTTTCGCTCTGGGCGGCGGATTGGAACTGGCCATGGCCTGCCACTTCCGCGTGGCCAGCGAGACCGCCAAACTGGGACTGCCCGAAGTGGGCCTGGGGGTGATCCCCGGCTACGGCGGCACGCAGCGCCTGGCGCAACTGGTGGGCAAGGGCAAGGCCATGGAGATGATCCTGCTCGGCAGCAGCGGCATGATCCAAGCCGCCGAGGCCCAACAATGGGGCATGGTGAACCACGTTGTACCTGCTGACCAACTCCTGAGCACCTGCATGGAACTCGCCAGCAAGATCGCCCGCAACAGCCCCACCGCCTTGGGCGCCGCCATCCGCGCGGTGAACGCCGGCTACGAACCCGGCGCCAACGGCCTGCAACGCGAGATCGAGGAGTTCGGCAAGTGCTTCGGCACTGCGGATTTCAAGGAGGGGACGGGGGCGTTCATGGAGAAGAGGAAGGCGGAGTTCACGGGGGCGTGAGCATGGGAGCACCCGAACTACTTCCTCCGTGGCGCTGGAGCGACACGGACCTCGTGAAGCAGTTTGAGCGCGAGGTGCACCCTGACCATGTGCTCGCTGGTCGCACGTTGAAGACCATCGCCCGCCGCCAGGATAACGATGATGTCTTGTTCGAGATACTGGACTCTCCGCAGGGCTATGCGGTCGTTCACCTTACTTGGGCACAACGCAGACTGCCATCCGGGACCTTTCCCAACACGCGGATCTTTCGAGACTGGAACGAGGTAATGTCGCACGTTATCGTCCCTGATAACGCGAACTGGGAGTGAGCGCCCTCCGCAAAATCGCGGGACGGAAGGCCATGTTGAACGCCAGCAGATCTCCGCGTTGACCTCCGAGCCATGAGCAAGAACATATCGATGAAGAACGCGAGAACAAAAAGCCTCATAAGTGAGCTCAAGAAAGGCGAGCGGTCCTGGTTCGTTCCAGTGTTCGAAAGGGGTGCTTTCCTGAAGAGCATTCACCGTAAGCACACGGACAAGGGGACCTGTTCAAGGTAAGCCGAGCCCCAAGTGCATCGGATTTGGACCGAAGCCCATAGACAGTCCCTATCATCAGTCCCGTTCTCAAAAGTTGTCCTTTTACTTGGCGTTCATCCTCGAACGCGTCCGATCTTCGTCTTCGTGGTGGAGCAGGTCCGGGTCAATAAACGGTCAGCCCGACCTGATCTGTGTCCATCCTTGTTCATCCGTGGTTGAATCAACATGAGCGCCCTCCGCAAATCCACCTTCGGAACGCTTCCACCCGCATCGGTCAACTCTAGCCTGATGACCATCTGTGTTCATCTGCGTCATCTGCGGCCGCATCCATGAGCGCCCTCCGCAAACTCGCCGGCCAAACGGCCATCTACGGGCTTAGCAGCATCCTTGCGCGCTTCCTTAACTTCCTGCTTACCCCGCTGTACACCAGCAAGGGTGTGTTCCCGCCCGAGGAGTTCGGCGTGATCACCTCCTTCTATGCCTGGGCGGCTTTCCTCGCTGTGCTGATCAGCTTCGGCATGGAGACGACGTACTTCCGTTTTGCGAATGCCCCTCACCCCCAGCCCCTCTCCCGGGGAGAGGGGAGGAATGCGGCGGGGGCCTACGCCACTGCCTTCTTCGCTGTGGCTGGGATCGCACTGCCCTTTATGCTGCTGAGTGCGCTCTTCCCAGATGCCATCGCGGCGGCCATGCGCTACCCGGAGCACGGACAACTTGTGTGGATGCTCGCCATTGCGCTGGGCTTGGATGCCATGACGGCCATCCCCATGGCGCGGCTGCGGCACGAGGGAAAACCCTGGCGCTTCGTGGCGGTGAACATGAGCAACATCGGTATCACCGTGGCGCTCAGCCTGTACTTCTTCGCCTACCGCAAGCCGCACGATCCCAGCATCGATGTGAGTTATGTGTTCCTGATCAACCTTGTGGCCAGCGGCGTGAAGTTCCTCTTGCTGGTGCCACAATGGCCCCGCTTCGCACAGTTCGATCGTGCATTGCTGAAACCCATGCGCGCCTTCGCCTGGCCACTTGCAATTGCGGGCCTCGCCGGCATGGTGAACGAGACCGCCGACCGCGCTGTGCTGATATACCTGCTGCCCACCGACACGGCCGATGCGCAGATCGGGATCTACGGCGCGTGCTACAAGCTGGCAGTGATCATCACGCTCTTCATCCAAGCCTTCCGCATGGGCGCCGAGCCCTTCTTCTTCAGCCACGCCAAGGAGAAGAACAGCGCAGCCACCTTCGCCCGCATCATGAACCTCTTCGTGGCGGTGTGCATGACGGCCTTCCTAGTGGTGATGCTCTTCCTCGATGTGTTCAAGTGGTTCATCCCGAACCCCGACTTTCACGAAGGGCTGCGCGTGGTTCCGATCCTGCTGCTGGCCAACGTGTTCCTCGGCATCTATTACAACCAGAGCGTGTGGTACAAGCTCACGGACAAGACCAAGGTGGGCAGCACCATCAGCATCATCGGTGCGGGTATCACGCTGGTGCTGCTCTTCACCTTGATCCCGAGCTTGGGCTACATGGGGGCGGCCTGGGCAACGCTGGCCTGCTACTTCAGCATGGCGGTGATCAGCTACGTGTGGGGGCAGAAGCACTACCCTATTCCTTACAACGTGAGCCGCGTGCTGCTGTACATGGCGGGGGCGGTGGTGCTGTGGTGGGGAACCTCGGCTGCGCTCGGCCTGACGAACCTGGGAGGTTTGTTGGAATATTCGCTGCGGGCGGTGGTTCTGACGGGGTACGTGGCGGTGGTGTGGAAGTTGGAACGTGGAGCATTGAGGGTATAGCACGGCGCCGTTGTACGTACTCGCTTCATGATCACGTATCTTTGGTCTTCATGAAGAAGAAGCTCACCCTTAGCATCGAGGAATCGATCGTGCGAAAGGCCAAGGCGAACAGCCGGAGGCAAGGCAAGAGCGTGAGCGAATTCTTCGAGGAGGTGGTTGAACAGGCCACCAGCGGGAAGAAACCAGAACGAAAGTCCTGGAGCGAGGTCTGGGGCGGTACGCTTCAACTTACCGAAGCCGATGCCGTACGGGATGATCGCATGGGTCACTTGGTGCGCAAGGCCAAGGCGAAAGGAGCTCGGGCCAAGCAGAAACGTGCCTGATGGGCGTGCTCATCGATAGCGATGTGGTGATCGCTGCCATGGCGGGCACCGAGGACCAGAGCGCCGCCAGTCAAGAGGTGATGGATGCGTTGGCCCAAGGCCGCTTCACCGGACTGACCACGCCGATCCTGATGGCCAACATCATGTTCGTGCTCAGCAACAAGTGGTGCATAAGCCGCAAACATGTGGACCGCGATCGCGTGGTGAAGGCGATGAACAGCCTCCTGCCCTTGTTCACCATGTTGCCCGTTTCGAACGCAGACTTCTACGCAAGCTTCGCCAGTGAATTCGTCGACCTGGAGGACGGTGTGCAGCACTTCGCCGCCATGCATGCCACCGGGGTGGATGCCATCGTTACCTGTAACACCAAGGATTTCGCGGTAAGTCAGATCCCGGTGATGGAACCCTCGGCTTTCATTGGTGGAGATCTGGTTTGATGAATTGATCAGATGCGGGTGCGCATTCCGGCTTTTTTCGCATGAATAAGCCGCAAGCAATTAACCGTGTTCAGCGCTTCGACCTGCGTCGCTTCTTCTTCGGCTCCTTTGGGGCTTTCCAGCCGATCGGAGTAAGCTTGATATCCATGAAAGTGATCGTCCGTTCACTTATCAGTACGCCCATTTGGCGGTGCTCCACATAGCCTTCCCTGCTCACTCTCACCGCGTAGGTGTCAGGAGGAAGAGGGTCAATGGCATAGCGACCCTCCTGGTCGGACACACACTTTCCAACAATACTGGAATCTGGACCAATTGCCTCGATCAGTACGCCGGCCAGAGGGACCCCTGAAATGTCATTGACCAAGCCTTTGAGCAGGCTGCTTTGCGTTTGTAGCGAAGTTGACAACAGCAGGACAGCAAGCAAGGAGAGGGTTGCTTTCATGAGGTCACGTAGGCTTTATCCGATTAATGCCAATTTCAAGCCCTTGATCCCTTTGAAGTGCTTCTCGTTCAAGGTGAGCAGCGCACAGTTGTGGGCCATGGCCGTAGCTGCAATGAGGTGGTCGGCCAAGTAGGAAGCACGTTCATGCCCGGTGTAAGTGAGGATCTCCCGGAAATGAAGGGAGATCGCCGGAATGAAGGGAAGTACCTCAAAGCGTGTGCTTAGCTCCTTCATGATGCGTGCATGTTCGGCCTTGTTGCGCGCACCGTCCAACACCTCCGAAAGCACGATGTCGCAGATCACGAGTTGTGCGCCGGCCACCCGACGAAGCGCCTCTTCGGCCCGGACCTGGTTGCGGGTAACGCCGATGAGTATGTTCGTATCGATCAGGACCTTTTCCATGCCCGCGTACGGATCTCATCCGCATCCACTTCATTATCCTTCCAGATCCCGCGAAGGTTCTCGAAGGGGTCCTTGTCCAGCTGGGCCTCACGCTCGATCAATTCCACCACCAATGCGCTGATGCTCTTTTTACGCCTACGGCTCAAGGCGCGGGCGGTGCGCTTGAATTTCTCCGGTACGGAGAGCGTGAGTTTGGTGGTCATGAGGGATACGTATTGATAGACGAAGTTACGTACTGCTACGTTGGTTATCCCAATGGACACGAACTTTGCTCGCAAGATCATCTCCACCTTGGAACAGACCGAAGTCCTCATCACCAACCGCAGCCGCCACCCGCTCCCCTCCTACGCCACCGCGCACAGCGCCGGCATGGACCTGCGCGCCAACCTCGATGCGCCCGTGGTGCTCGCCCCTGGCCAGCGTGCGCTGATACCCACCGGGCTCTACCTCGAGTTGCCTGAAGGCACCGAGGCACAAGTACGCCCTCGCAGCGGACTCGCCTTCAAACACGGGGTCACCGTACTCAATAGCCCGGGCACCATCGACGCCGATTACCGGGGCGAGGTGGGCGTGCTGCTGATCAACCACGGACAGGAGCCTTTTGAGGTACAGGATGGGGAAAGGGTTGCCCAGTTGATCGTTGCGTGCTACCTCCAGGTTACTTTCACGGAAAGTGCGGACCTTCGCGCCACTGAACGAGGAGCGGGCGGCTTCGGACACACCGGCACCCGCTGAGCGAGAACCACTTGGAATGAAGATCATCGTCCCTATGGCGGGCATGGGCAAGCGCATGCGCCCCCACACCCACACCACCGCCAAACCCCTGCTGCCCATCGCCGGCAAGCCCATCGTACAACGCCTCGTGGAGGACCTGGCCGCCGTGGCCGGAGAGCCCGTGGAGGAGGTGGCCTTCGTGGTCAACCCCGCCTTCGGTGTGAAGGTGGAGAACGAGCTGATGGAGATCGCCAAGCGCGTTGGCGCCAAAGGCAGCATCCACTACCAGGACGTGGCCCTGGGCACCGCCCACGCCATCCTCTGCGCCGAAAGCGCGCTGAGCGGCCGCGTGATCGTGGCCTTCGCCGACACCCTGTTCCGCGCCGAACTGAAGCTGGACAAGGACTGCGACGGGGTGATCTGGGTGAACAAGGTGGAGGACCCCAGGCCCTTCGGCGTGGTGAAGCTCGACGGCGACGGCATCATCACCGAGTTCGTGGAGAAGCCCCTGGAGTTCGTGAGCGACCTGGCCATCATCGGCATCTACTACTTCGCCGATGGCGAGCGACTGCGCAAGGAGATGCAGTTCCTCATCGACAACGACATCAAGGAGAAGGGCGAGTACCAGCTCACCAACGCCATGGAGAACATGAAGCAGAAGGGTGCGCGCTTCAAGGCCGGGGCGGTGGACGTGTGGATGGACTGCGGCAACAAGAACGCCATGGTGGACACCAACACCAAGGTCCT
>JBIIYD010000071.1:0-11800 GCA_044347005.1 Flavobacteriales bacterium
CCTTTTGGGCCTCATCGAGTAGCGCTTCGGGGGAAATAGTGAACGGAGCATTGAACTTCAACGTACTCAGCTTTTTCGCCAGGAACTTATTGCCTTCCTTCTCGATGCCACGGCGCAGTCCGCCGTCCGTGAAGACCCCCACGTTCTTTCCCTTGGCATCCACGACCATTACGGCACCGAAGCCATGCTTGGTCATTTCCACCAGGGCTTCGCTCACGGTGGCACTGTCCTTCGCGATGGGGTTGCTGCGTGAAAGCACGTCCTTCACCTTCATGGTGATCAGGCGCGTGTCCACGTAGAACTGCTTGGTGCCGATGGCCGTGAAATGGTTGTCGGTAAGCTGCTTCATCAGCTTCCAAGGCACCGTGATGGTGTGCACGCCGAGGTCCACGGCATTGCGTACGTGCTCCACGGTACGCACACTGCTGAACATGATCTTGGTGTCGTAGCCGTAGTAGTTCACGGCACGCACACACTGTTCCACCAAGGCCAATGCATCGTGGCCCTGGTCCTGCAAGCGACCCACCAAAGGGCACACGTAGCTGGCACCGGCCTGCATGGCCATGTAGGCCTGCTGTATGGTGTAAACCAAATGCACGTTCACCATGATGCCTTCGTTGCGCAGCATCCGGCATGCGCGAAGACCTTCCAGCGAAACCGGGATCTTGAAGACGGTCGTCTCCTTCTTGAGCCCCATCTTCAACTGCCGCTTGGCCTCCTTCACCACCTCTTCGGCCGTTTCGCCCAAGGCCTCCACCTGCAGGATGGGGACCTTCTTGGCCAGGTCGAGGATCATCTTATCGATGTTCGTTACACCACCGCGGTGCATGAACGTAGGGGTGGTGGTAAGACCGGTGAGGAAGCCCAGCTTGAAGGCTTCGTCGATCTCCTTGATGTCGGCGCTGTCGAGGTACAATTCCATGTTGCGGGGTGATGCTTTGGTCGGTTCGGATGGGCTGGCTGGTGGCACCCGTTGCGGCGACCCATCGGGTCGCGGGTAAGGGTGCTACGATCAGGCGTTGACAGGTTGATTGCGATACTGGACCTCCACGGCGTGCAGGTCGAGCAGTGGTTTCAGGAATTCCTCGAGGTCGGTAACACAGAGCTGGCTGGCCGCGTCGCAAAGGGCTTTGCTCGGGTCGGGATGCGTTTCGATGAACACACCATCGACACCTGCTGCCACTCCGGCGCGTGCGATAGTGGGCATCACCTCGCGGTTGCCACCACGCGGGTCGGCGCTCGGTATGCCATACTTGCGGATGCTGTGCGTAATGTCGAACACCAGCGGATAGCTGGTCTTGCGCATGTGGTAGAAGGCACGTGGGTCCACCACCAGGTCGTTGTAGCCGAAGGTGTAGCCGCGCTCGGTGAGTATGACCTTGGAGTTGCCCACGCTCTCGCACTTCCTTGCCGGGTTGATCATGTTCTCCGGCGCCAGGAACTGGCCGTGCTTGATGTTCACGACCGCACCGGTCTTCGCGGTCGTTGTCACCAATTCCGTCTGCATGCAGAGGTAGGCGGGGATCTGGATCACATCGCACACCTCGGCGATGGCCTTGGCCTGGCTGGGGTAGTGGATGTCCGTCAGCAATGGAAAGCCGAATTCCGCCTTCACGCGCTGCAGCATCTTGAGCCCTTCGTCCAGACCGGGGCCCTGGTAGAAATCCACACTGCTCCGGTTGTCCTTCGTGAAGCTGCTCTTGTAGATCACCGGGACCTTCATCCGTTCGCTCACTTCCTTGAGCTTTTCGGCGGTGCGCATCATCACATCCTCCGTCTCGATCACGCAGGGGCCGCTGATCAGGAAGAGTTGCTCTGCACCGCAGGCGATGTTGCCTACTTGGACGATCTTGGTCATGCTCTGGTCGTGGCTCTTGTGTATCGGCGATGCGAAGTTATCCTTCCACGCGCAGGTCGAACAAGCGATCTTCGTTCAGGTAGCCTTCCAGTCGGTCACCGGCAGCCACAGGACCTACTCCCGCAGGCGTTCCGGTAAAGAGCAGGTCGCCCGGCAGCAGGGTGATGAAGCGGGAAACAAAGGCGATGAGATCGGGTACCGCATGGATCATGTCCGCTGGATCGCCGCTCTGCACAGGGGGTCCGTTCTTGTGCAAACGGAAGCCACGCACCGGATCGTTCGATGCGATGGGGATGAAGCGTTCGCCCACCACCGCCGAACCATCGAAAGCCTTCGCCTTTTCCCAGGGCAGTCCCTTTTTCTTCAACTCGTTCTGCACGTCACGGGCCGTGAAGTCGATGCCGACGGTTACGGCGTCCACACAGGACCATGCGCTCTCTTGGGGCACCTTGCTGCACGAGCGTGCAATGCGGTATACGAGTTCGATCTCGTAGTGCACATCCTTGCTCCAATCAGGGATCCTGAAAGGGCGCTGCAATGGATGTATCGCCGTTGCCGGCTTCAGGAAGAAGACCGGTTCTTCGGGCAGCTCATTCCCTAATTCCCGGGCATGCTCGCTGTAATTCCTGCCGATGCAAATGATCTTCATGGGTGCAGGTCGACCAAGGAGTTGCGCATGATCGTAAGTGTGCTTCCCGGTAGTTCGGCCTTGGTCATGAGCCATTGCAGGTATCCGGGGTCGGTGCGGCCGATCGTTTCCAGGCTCCAGCCTTTGTATTTGCCGAACGAGAGGCAGATGCTACCGTGCTCATCGAACTGCAACTTGCCCGCTGCATCAGGACTACGCTTTCGGTCGCCACTGAACTCCCCGAGGAAATCCACCGTGGCCTTAAGATCGTCCGGATAACGCTCCAACTGAGCCAGCAGCACGTCGGCCGTTGCCTCCACATCCGCCAAGGCATCGTGCGCCCCCTCGTGTTCCTTATCGCAATAGAACCGCAAGGCCGCGCTCAAGTTCCGCGGCTCCATGCGGTGGTATATGCGCTGCACGTCCACCACGCGCACACTGGCATGGTCCCACGCATGCCCCACACGATGCAGTTCTTCCGTCAGGAAGGGGATATCGAAGCGCATGCAATTGAACCCGGCGAGGTCACAGCCAACGAGGTTCCTTAGGACCTCTGCGGCAACATCCTCCAGCAGCGGTGCATCGGCCACGTCGGCATCGGTAATGCCATGCACCGCCGTGGCTTCCGCAGGGATCGGAATGCCGGGCTTCACCAGCGTTTGAAAACGTTCCCGGGTGCCGTCCGCACCCAATCGCACGATCCCGACCTGTACGATCCGGTCGCGACCGATACCGATCCCAGTGGTCTCCAGGTCGAAAAAAGCAAGTGGGCGTTCCAACTCGAGTCGCATGGTACAAAGGTTCAAAAGAGAAACCCCGGACCAGTGGTCCGGGGTTTCGAAGTTCTTCACGATCGATGCTCCTTAACGGACCTTCAGTTTGACGTACTGGAACTTGCCGTACTTGTCCGTGTTGCGGTGGTCACCGGCATACTTGGGTCCTTGCACCAGGCTGTTCACCGCCTCGAGTTTCACCTTCTCGATATCGACACCGCGAGCCGTAAGCACCTCAACGAGCCTTGATCGCGCATCTTCCATGCGGCTCCGGCTCAGGTTCTCGTTCGTGCCGAAGGTTCGCGTGGGCACCTTGGATGCACTGGCCTCGATCACGATCCGGGCTTCGCCCTTGCTCTGCACGGCATCGGCAACAGCGGTAATGAACAGTCGCCATTCCGCTTCGTTCTGGTCGATGTCCTTGGCATTGTACGAGTAGTACTTGGCGTATTCGTCCAAGTAACCCGCACCAGCGGTCGTCGGGGTCCTCGGTTCAGCCTGGGTACCGGGCTTTTCGACCACCACCTCGGGTTTCGGCTTGGGCTTGGCCACGACACCCGCCGCAGCAGTTGCTCCTACGACCTTGGGAGCAGGCACCGGAATTCCGGTCTCCTTGCTTCCTGGTGGGCGCCCTTTGGGCAGGTCTGCCACGGTGGCAGGAGCCGATAGCGAAATGGGGCTCAGGTAGATCTCCTTGTTGATCTCCTGGTACGAACTCTCGCACTCCACGAAGATGTCCTCGCTGTGCACGGTAACATCGTCCACGCGGTAGTCCAGATTGTACTCGCGGCAGGGGGGGAGGATTGCGACATAGACCCCATCGCGCTGGCGAGGCTTGTATGCCTTGATCTCACCTGTGGACTTGTCAGTTACATACAAGACCATACTGGAGGGCAGTTGTTCGCCAGCTGCCGGGATGATATACCCCTTGAGCACCGCCAGTCCATCGGTTTCCATGTCGGAAGGTAGGTCCACATAGTAGATGTCCTTTTCTCCGAAGCCTTCGATCTTGTCCGAGCTGAAGTAGCCGCGGGTGCCATCGGCGGTGGTGATGAAAAAGACATCGTCGTCCGGTGAGTTCAACGGGAAGCCATAGTTCTTGGGCGAGGTCCAGGTCCCATCTTCCTGGAGCTCGGTTACGAAAATGTCGAACCCGCCCATTGAATTATGACCGGTGGAAGCGAAGATCATCGTACGTCCGTTGGGGTGGATGAAAACACCGTCCTCTTCGAATTGGGTGTTCACCATGTTGCCGAGGTTCTGCGCCTTGCTCCACTGTCCATCGGGCAGGCGCACAACTCGGTAGATATCCCTTCCGCCGAACCCGCCTTTGCGATCGCTCACGAAATAAAAGGTGTTGCCATCGGCGGTCAGTGCACCATGGGTCTCCCAAGACTTGGAGTTGATGTCCGAGCCCATCAGGACCGGTTCGCTCCATACTTCGCCCACGAGGGTGCTTTGGTAAAGGTTACCGTCGCCACCGCCATCGTCCTTGTACAGGACCAAGGTCTGTCCATCTGCGGAAACGTTCACCACCGCCAATTGATACTCCGCGTTTTCCTTCTTCAGTGGCACCACCTCCGCCGGCTGCCAGTTCCCCTCCCGATCCTTATAGCTCACATAGACATCCTCGTACGGCAAGCCGGAAACGATGTCGAGCACGCCGAAATTCAAGCTATCGGGCCGAATGCGCCTGGAGGTGAAATAAAGGGCATTGCCATCGACCGAAAGCACCGGGCTGAAGTCGGGGTATTCCGAGTTGACCATGGTCCCCAGATTGAACACATTGTAGTTGAGCGGGGTCTCCTGCAACGTGCGCGCGTTGGCCACCTGCTCCTTTCCGCGCCTGGCCTGCGGGGCCAGTACATGCTTGCCTTCGGTCTGGTCGAGGAACTTCTGGTAATAGAGATCGGCCTTGTCCAGGTCGTTGCTCAAGTGGTAGGAGCGGGCAAGGTAGAAGTCCACTTCCACCGGAGCGTTGCGCTCGCGGGGTTCGAACGGGTCGTACCCCGTTGCGTTGAACGATCCGGAACCACTGCTCGCCCGCAATTGGGAAGCCCGTTGCAGGTAAGGCTGTGCCTTCGCCTTTTGGTTGTAAGAGCTGAAGTAGGAAACTCCGAGCTTGTAGTTCAAGTTGGCGTTTTCAGCGTCCTCGGTCAACAGTTGGGCCCATACCTCGGCGGCTTGGTTGTAGAGCTTTTCCTCCATCAGCTTGTTGCCTTCCTCGAACTTCCAGTTGAAGGAAGTACTTTCCCCTTGAGCAACGGCGGAGGACAGAGGCAGGATGAAGGCCGCAAGGCAGAGCGCAGCAGATCCTTTCGTCATGGTGTAGCGCTTTGATTGAGAACCACGAAGTTCGAAGCGTGGCTAAATGTAGGATTTTCCGCCAGCGAGTCCATCAAAAGGAACGATCCATGTCCCAGGCTTCCAGGATATCGCCGACACGCCTCACGAAGCGACCGCCCAGTGCACCGTCCACCACGCGGTGGTCGTAGGAATGGGAGAGGAACATCAGGTGGCGTATGGCGATCATATCGCCGGTGGGGGTTTCGATCACCGCGGGCTTCTTGCGTATGGCTCCGGTGGCCATGATAGCCACTTGGGGTTGATTGATCACCGGAGTGCCAAGCACGTTGCCGAAGGTGCCCACGTTGGTCACCGTGTACGTGCCGCCGCTGATCTCGTCGGGCAGCAACTTGCCGAGCCTTGCGCGGTTCGCAAGATCGTTAACGGCCTTGGCCATGCCCACCAGGTTCAAGCGGTCGGCGTTCTTGATCACCGGCACGATCAGGTTGCCGTTGGGCATCGCAGCGGCCATGCCGATGTTGATGTCGCGCTTGCGGATGATGGTATAGCCGTTGACCTGTACGTTCACCATCGGCATCTCCTGGATGGCCTGAACGATCGCCATCATGAAGACCGGTGTGAACGTCAGTTTTTCGCCCTCGCGCTGCTCGAAGGCCTTCTTCACCTTGTCGCGCCAGAGCACCAGGTTGGTCACATCGGCCTCGACGAAACTGGTGACGTGGGGGCTGGTGCGCTTGCTCATCACCATGTGGTCGGCGATCAAGCGACGCATGCGGTCCATTTCGATGATCTCGTCCCCGGGAGCAGGAACAAGAGCAGGAGCGGTAGCAGGTGCTGGGGCCGATGCGGATGCGCTCTGTTGGGTTGCCGCTACCGATGTCGCCGGTTCGGTCACGGGTGCCGCAGGCTTCGAACCGCGCTGTGGCAGGTAGTCCAACACGTCCTGTTTGGTAACACGACCTCCCTGTCCACTTCCGCCGATGCCTTCGAGCTCCTGCATGGAAATGCCTTCGCTCTTGGCGATGTTGCGCACCAACGGGCTGTAGAACTTGCCCGACCCACCGGTGCGTGCGATCATGCTGCTGGCATCGGAAACCACTTGGGGCTTCACGGCCGTACCGTTCGTGGGCACAGCGGCGGGCTTGGGTTCCGCCGGTGCTGCCGTTGGCGCCACCACCGTGCTCCCCGCACTTCCGATGGACGCGATGGGTTGGCCGACCTTCACCACATCACCTTCGCCAACAAGGCGTTTCAACAGCACGCCGGCTTCCGGGGCGGGCACCTCGGAGTCCACCTTGTCCGTGGCAATTTCCACGATGGGCTCGTCGGCTTCCACATGGTCGCCTTCGTTCTTGAGCCATTTGATGATGGTGGCCTCCGCCACGCTTTCGCCCATTTTGGGCAGCAGGATGTCTATCTGGGACATGGTCGATCTACCCCGAACAGGGGGCCGGCCAAAGGTAACCAAGGCAATGGATGGTCAGGGCTACGAAATGCCGACCCTGCGGATCCCTTGCACCAGGATCCTGAGGTCCTCGATCGGACTGTAGTCCTTGGCATAGGTCGAGTTCAATCGCGCCAAGGTCAGGGGATCGAGTTGATCGCCTTGCAGACCGGTAGCGGTATCCAACACGCCGGGGGGCAGTGCGGGCAACTTGGTGGAACGCGGTATGGCGGAGCTATAGCCCACCCAACTTTTTCGACCAGAGAGCACATCGCCGATGTTGCGGAAATAGCGGCTCGGACCGGGCACGAACCACACCAGCACCGGTGCCGCTATGGTCAGGAATACCGACACCGCAAGGTCGAGAAGGCGTTTGGCGCGCCTGCCTGCCGGACTTCCGATCGTGCGCCCTTCCAGGATGTACAGGTCCTGCAGGCTTTCGATGCTGCTCGGGCCGATGATGAACTCGCGGTCGGGCTGGGCGATCTTGATCTCCGCACTGCCCGAACGGAGCATCTCGATGTGTCCGATGATCTCGCCCCAAGGCATGTCATTGGCACAGAAGACCACTTCCCCCGCGCCGTGCTGCTCGATGGTACGCTTCACCAGCCCGGCATCCTTGCGCACTTCTTCCGGTGATAGATGCGTGGTCCAACCCAGGCCATAGTGCGTCTGCCATAGCAGGGCGAGGGCGCGGGTGGACTCGAGCTCTGAACCCACGGCGATGATGCGCTCGCGCTCCCTGCGCCGCATCCCATAACCTTTGATGCGCAGCAGGTGCAGCCCTGTGCGAACAGCGAGCATGAGGAAGGTGCTCCATCCGAAGAGCAGCGCCATGCCGGCCACTTCCTGAAGGTCGCCATTGATCGCATAACGCACGATCGTGGTAAGCACGAACAAGGTGCCCATGGCCAACAAGGGACGCAAGGGCCTCACCGGCCTGTCATAGCCACCCCACGATCCGATCCACGCGAGCGTGAACAGTGCGATCACCATATCAACGCCCAGTTCGGGGAAGAGCGACCAGCGTACCGGGACTACCGGCACCACCAGGGCGAGCACCAGTACCATGGCGAGCAGGTCGAGGATGGGCAGCATGGCGCGGTTCAGGAAGCGAACGGCGATGGCACCGGCGGCACTCAGGTAGATGCTCCCGTTGATCAACGCCGGGAATATGCCCGCACTCTTTTGCGTGAAGTGCTTCTTGGCGAAGATGGCCATGGCGTTGTAGAAGACGAACACGTAGTTCACGCTGCTCTTCTTCGTGCTCTCCCCTTTATAATGGATGATCCTTACGTCCGGGAAATACCAGTTCTCGTACCCGCCCAACGTGATGCGGTAGCTGAGGTCGATGTCCTCGCCGTACATGAAGAAGCTTTCGTCCAGGAGCCCGACCTCGTCCAATGTCTTTTTCCGAAGGAACATGCAGGCACCGGACAGGATCTCGATCGGTGCGGCTTCATCCTCGGGCAAATGCCCCAGATGGTAACGCCCGAACACCCGGCTTTGCGGAAAGAGCCGTGTAAGGCCGATGATCTTGAAGAAGGCGACCTGCGGTGTGGGGAGTCCGCGTTTCGATTCGGGCAGGAACCGTCCCGTCCCGTCGATCATCTTCACCCCCAGTCCTCCACAGCGAGGATGAGCGTCCATGAACTCCAGCACCTTGCGGAAGACGTCCTCTGCAACGACCGTATCGGGGTTCAGCAGGAGCACATAGTCGCCCTTGGCCACGCGGATCGCCTGGTTGTTGGCACGCGAGAAACCCACGTTCTCCCGGTTCGCGATGAGTTGGACCTGCGGGAATTTATCACGTACCAGTTCGACACTCCCGTCCGTGCTCAGGTTGTCCACCACGAACACTTCGCCATCGATCCCGTCCAAGGCCTCGTACACCGTACGCAGGCATTGTTCGAGGTACGCGCGAACGTTGTAGTTCACGATAACTACGCTCAGCTTCATGGCAAAGCAACGATCACTTTGGGCCGGTGGTACTTGGTAGCTGATCAGCGGACCATGGTGACATAGCCGGTGAAACGCTTGATCTCGGCATTGTCCGGATCCTGCGCCTCAACGGTCCAAACATAGACACCGTCCATGCATGCCACGCCATCGTATGTGCCGTCCCAGCCTACGAAGAGGTCCTTGGAAGTATGGATCAACTCGCCCCAGCGATCGTGGATGGTGAGTTCGAAGTTGCTGTTCAAGGAAGGGTCGGGGCCCGCGGTCATGATGATGACCGGGTCGTTCACTGTGATGGTAACACTGTCCAGGCAGGTGGTGGTGCCGTCCGATACCTGGGCCACGTATGTGGTGGTCTGCTGGGGACACACCTGGGTCGGGTTCACACCACCGGGTACCCCAAGTCCATATGAATACCCATCGTGCAGCCAGGTGACCCCGAAGTTGGGGTCGTTCAAGGTAATGGCAATGTTGTCGAGGCCCCAGTGGTCGTAGATATCGTCGGACACATCGTCCTGGTGCCAGCGGATGATCGTATTGGGGGTCACAGCGCCCGGCGGCAGCGTGAAGCAGTAGTTGTTCCAGTTGGTCAACTGGGGGTCGTTACCTCCGTTGGGGTCGAAGTAGTTGATGGTGTTCCACGTGGCCCCGCCATCGACCGAGTATTGGATGTAGACCCCTTCCTGCGGCTCGTCCGGGCCTTCGCAAGGCGATGCCTCACCTTGCACGGCGAACAACATGTCGAAGCAGATGTAACCGCCGAGCGAAAGGTCCAAAGGCACGGTGACCATGGTCCTCGGGTTGATCGAGGCATCACCCATCCACAGGTGCGGTGTTCCGTCCACCCCGTTGGGCGAACAAGGGTTGGTGAAGGTGGCCGACTGGGTGAACTGCCAGCCGACCGGTGCCCCGGAATTGAAGCTCTCCTCGAAGGCTACGTTCCCGTTCCCATTACCGAAAGCCGTCAACGACACACAGGTGCCGCATGTAATGCTGGTCCGTGAAGCGCTGGTGGTGATCTGGCACTGTGTGAAGGCGATGTGTGCCGTGATCGCGAACAGGAACGTCAATGAGCTACGCATACTTCAAGTCGGTTTTCATTCGGATGGAGAACGCCCATCGCCGATTCATTCTTGGAAGGCAACATCCGCCTTACGCGGCTCAAGGTAGACGCAACCGATGAAAGGAAGGTCGCCTGATGGCTCACGAAGCAGTTGACCCATAGGGCTTTCGGTCCGTGATGCTGCGCCCCAAGGTCAGTTCGTCGGCCTGGTCCAGTTCGCCTCCCACGCTGATGCCCCGTGCAATGGTGGTCAAGCGCACCCCGAGCGGTTGCAGCTTCCGGTTGAGGAAGAATGCCGTGGTGTCGCCCTCCAGGGAAGCCACCAGGGCCAGCAGCACTTCATGCACGCCCCCGGCTTGCACACGCTCCACGAGTTGCCGGATGTTCAATTCGTCCGGACCTATCCCGTCCATGGGACTGATCACGCCGTTCAACACGTGGTATACCCCTTTGAACTGCCGCGTGTTCTCGATGGCGATCACGTCGCGGATATCCTCCACCACGCAGATCAGCCCGGCATCCCGTGCGGGGTCGTTGCAAATGCTGCACTTCGGTCTGTCGCTTATGTTGCAACACACTTCGCAGTACTGCACCTGGTCGCGCAGGGCTCGGACGGCGTCCGTGAAGCGATGTACCTCGATCGCATCGCGGCGCAAAAGGTCCAAAGCCAGGCGCATGGCGGTGCGCTTCCCGATCCCGGGCAAGGTGGCCAGTTGGTCAACGGCCTGCTCCAACAAGGCGGAAGAGAAACTCACCGTACGAAGCTGTTTCGGGGTGCAGCCTCATCTTCGAGGTGCAAGCCCGGTAAAGTGTCGAACCGGTGATCACGCATGGGCCGTGGTGCGCGGGGACGGTTGGATCTGGAAGATGCGCTCAAGAGCGTCCACCGTCCGCTCGATCTCTTCCCGGGTGTTGTACCGGCTGAAGGAGAACCGGATGTTGGCCCCTTTCACATCGGGGTACAAGGCCGCGAGCACGTGACTCCCGGTGTTACTGCCACTGCTGCACGCGCTGCCACCACTACATGCGATGCCTTCGATATCCAGGTTGTAGAGCAACATCTCCGCACGTCCGTCATCGGGGAAACGAACGTTGAGCACCGTGTACAGACTGTCCGCTGAAGGGTCGCCGTTGAAACCCACGCCCGGAATGGTTTCACGAAGCAGTGCGGCCATGTGGTCCTTGAGCCCCTGTATGTAACGGTGGTGCTCGTCCATGTGGAGGTGGGCGAGTTCCAGGGCTTTGGCCAGCCCCACGATGCCTGCCAGGTTCTCCGTACCGCCGCGCATGTTGCGTTCCTGCGATCCGCCGGTGATCATGGGCTTGAGTGTGGAACCCGCCCGCATGTAAAGGAAGCCCACGCCCTTGGGCCCGTGGAACTTATGCGCTGCACAGGTGATGAAATCGACCGGTAGCGTGCTCAGGTCGAAGCGGTAATGCGCCATGGTCTGCACCGTGTCGCTGTGGAACAGGGCTCCGTACTTGCGGCACAAGGTCCCGATCGCGTTCAGGTCCGTACGTGTACCGAGTTCGTTGTTGGCGTGCATGATCGACACGAGCACACCGTTGTTCCCGATGGTGCGCAGCAGTTCTTCCAAATGCCCCAGGTCGGGCTTGCCGTCCGGCCCCAACCTCAACCAATGCACGGTTGCACTGCCATTGTCGGAAAGCGATCCGGCGGTGAGTTCGACGGCGTGGTGCTCGATGGGCGAGGTGATGATGTGCCGCACCCCCAGATCGCGAACAGCGCAGGACAGCACCATGTTGT
>JBIIYD010000287.1:0-3492 GCA_044347005.1 Flavobacteriales bacterium
CAGCCTCAAGGCGCACGCCATGCGAATGGGTGAACTGGTACGCCAGCACTGGGGCATCGAGAACTCCCTGCACTGGGTCATGGATGTCACCTTCCAAGAGGATGCCTCCCGCGTCAGGAAAGGACATGCCGATGAGAACCTGGCCACTGTGCGCCGCTGGGCCCTCAACCTCTGCCGGCTCGATCAGACCCCTAAGCTCACCCTGAACCTCAAGCGCAACTCCGCATCCTACTCCGACGCATTCCGCGAGAGCTTGCTAAAAATTAAGACCCGATAGCCCTGACCGGCGCAGGAACCGTAAGGGACGGAGCGAGGGATCCCACAGTGGTCCGGCATGTCCGACGGTCCCCAAATCATCGTAGGTCCGATACATATCGGACCTCACGCAGTGGACCCTGTGGAACCTTAGCACAGCTAGGTCCCTTTCAGGATTTTCCGAGGTTTGGAAAACACGTGACCAGAACGGCTTGTATTCCGGTTATCGAAGCGCTCTATCCAGTTAGGGGATCCAGTTTCCTAGTTGTCGGAGCGATCTTTCCAGTCGGAAAAACGGATCTCACGCCTGCGCAATTGCGATAAGCATCGAACCTCACGCAGCGGACCCTGCGTAACGCACCGACCGGAGGCCACTCCGTAACATTCACCGAACCATTTGTCACGATCACCGGTCGTGATGACACCTTGCGCTCAGTTCAACAAACGCCAGGTCACCTTTTGGAAGAACCGGGATGCCATCGAGCCCGCACCGAAAAGGCCGTCGAAATAGCTGCGACGAACGTCCATCACGTTCAACAGCCAGGCATTGCCGATGAAACGACGCGCGAAGCAGAGCAGTTGGAGCTTCCCCGATATGCTCAGGATCGAGAAGCGGGCATATTCGGCCGCGATGCGCCGCTGGAGCGAACGCTCCATGGGCACCGTACCGGACCATTGATGGAGATGCGCATAGAGCAACCGCCGGGTCAGGGCTTCGTTCGTGTTCCGGGTGATGCGGTTGTGTGCATGTACACCACGCAGGGCAACAGGCTTATCGATGCTTCCCGGATACAGGCGGGAATGGTAGGCCAGACGAAGTAGGAAGTCCGTGTCCTGGTGGAGTCGCATATTCGTGGGAAATAGCGGGTCCAGCCTCTGGAGCGTCGATCTCCTGACCGTGAGCGTATCGATGCTGAAATAGCCGAAGCCCTTGCCCGTTTCGATCAGTGACCTGAAAAGCTGCTCCGGAGGAACCGGTCGGGAAACCGTCACCAACTCGTCCTGGCCAATGGAAAGGAAGTGCGTACGGGCATCTTCGTCGTGATAATGCACCCCGAGGGCTCCATACACGCCATCGGCATCCGGATGTTCAGAGAATATCCTTCGCTCGAAGGAAAAGCGGTCGGGCATAAAGCGGTCATCCGCATCCAGGAACGCGACATATTCGCCTCGTGCCATGTCGATGCCCAGGTTGCGCGATGCGCCCGCTCCGTGGTTGCCAAGGTCCGCATGCCGGTGCAGCGATACCTTGGGATGACGGGAGGCGAGCTGTTCGCACACACGAAGGGCATCGTCCGGAGAACCGTCCTCCACCAGGATCACCTCCCGCACCTCAGGCTGGGCAAGGGCGGAAAGGACCGCATCCTCCACGAATCGCTCCGCATTGTAAACAGGGATCACCACCGATACCGACTCGTTCATGCTCATGGAAGGAATGGACAAGAAGCACCCTCGCTCGATCCTCCCGACCCGGCCGGAAGCTTGATCGCTGGTAGTGCATGGACCAAGGGTTCCCGGATCGCTCTCATTGGGCCAGGCGGAATTCGTCCTTCAATACGGTGTATTCCGGGATGTGCCCGATGTGTGCAGCCGTGTGGGAGAATGAACTCCAGTAGGAGCCGTAGATCCGTTGCGTGCGTGACAGCGCATATAGTTCGATAGCGGCCTGGACGACACCTGCCGGACTGTCCCGATCGGCCTGGACCATGTTGCACAGTACCCGGTCCCCGAACATCCGCTGCAGGTGTTCTTTCGTTTCCAGGCTATCACTCGCCACATAGCATCTGTGCCGTTCGCTCTTCCCCAATTCCGATCGTATCGCGGCTTCAAAACGATCCAGGGGACTGTGCTCGATGGAGTTGGTGTTGTCCGTGCGCCGGATGTGGACGCCTATGGTCTCCCGCGAAAAGTCCCTTGTTTCGACATCGACCAACGCCCGTAGATCGGCATTGGGTATGAAGTCGGCATATTGATGCACGTTGTGGTGGAAACGCGAATAACTGATGATGAAGATGTTCTTATGGGCATTCCACGCTCGGGGATCGACCCCCTGGGATAACAGGGCGCCGCTTTCCTGTCTGGAGATCGCAATACCGCCATTGTACCACCGGACCAAGCGGGACCGCCACGAATCGTCGAACCCGCGTGGCATGCCATGTATCTCGCGCAGTTGGATGCCGGGAATGGGCTCGAAAAGGCGATCGAAACGGCAGTTGAGTATGCCTCGCTGTTGCCGCCAATGGACCGTAAGTCCCCAATCGTTCTCCCGGGCCAATGCGATGGCGGAATCCACGGCTCGCATGCGATTACAGAGCCCGCCGTCGGGTACCAGGTGAATGTGCATGGTGGAGTATAGCCGACGATGACCGGCTTCACGGCCAAAGCTAAGCGTGCGGGAATTTCTGCGCCCGATCAACGGACCCACGTGATCTGAGGCCGCACGATGCCCTGCCAACGCCCCGCCCACTCGCCTTGGGCCAAGGTATCGCGCACCTCCAGGCGCAGCACCTCAGGCACCGGGATCCATGGCTGGCCATTGCGCACCAGGGTCAAGGCCACGCGGTAGCCTCCCGTGTTCAGCAACCCGGCCGGTATGGTGCAGCGGATGCGCTCGCGCCCCAGGCCCCAACGGGTGGGTCCCAGCACTTCGCCCATCACGCTCATGAAGGCCAGCACATTGCTGTCCGTGAACACCTGGACCTGGATGTCCAGTGCGAGGTCCAACTCCTTCAGGATGTCGAGTTCGGCCGTGATGGTGATCGGGCTCGACCGGCCGAAGCAGCCGTCATCCAGGGCGTGGTCCGCGGCAAGGCTCCGCACGCGTACCGCATCGTTGCCCGGCGCGTGGGCCGGTTCCCATACGAAGGCCCGTTCCTTGGCCGCGCCGTCGCGTGCGTAGGCCTGCACCACTTCCAACGTGGGGCCATCGCGCAGCACCCTGCCTTTGTCCATCCAGATCACCCGTTGGCACAGGCCCTCCACGGAACCCATGTCGTGGCTCACGAACAACACCGTTCGGCCGGAGCGGCCCGCGTCGCGCATGCTGCCGAGGCAGCGAGCCTGGAATTCGGCATCGCCCACGGCGAGCACCTCGTCCACGATCATGATGTCGGGATCGAGGTGTGCGGCCACCGCGAAGCCCAGACGCACCTTCATGCCGCTGCTGTAGCGTTTCAACGGGGTATCGATGTGGTGCTCGATCCCACTGAACGCGATGATGTCGTCCAGCTTCCGGTC
>JBIIYD010000137.1:0-7994 GCA_044347005.1 Flavobacteriales bacterium
TGGTGTTGTTCAGGTACTGGTTGTTGCCCCCGGAGCTGGAGATGGCCTTGTACAGATGCCGGAACGTGCAGCCGATCACCGTCACATAGCTCGCTCCTTCGGTGCTGACCCCGGCTGTTTTTTGGCCTTGGAAGGTGAGGTCCTGGATGCGCATGTGCTGGTGCTGCCATCCCGGGGCGAATCCGTTGTCGTACACCGAAGCCTGGATGCCCAAGGTGTTCGGGTCGGCATTGTTGGGAGCCCACAGGTACACGTGTCCCGTGTTGGTGTCGTGGTACCACTCGCCCGCCTGGTCCAACGCACTCAGTTTGTTCTGCAGGAAGAAGCCCCAGTCGTTGTTCTCGAGGTTGATGATGATGGGTGCGAAGCTGAGCGTGCCGTTGCTGAAGCTGGATACGGTCGAATTCTCGTAGGACCAGTTCGTGGACCGGATCACCACGGTGGCGCCGTTCCAATGGCCATTGGCCTGGTTCAATGCCCCGCCGGCGTTGATGGTGCTGTTGCTGCCCTGTACGTTGCGAAGCCAGCCTGTATTCGGATGCCGTGCAAGGGTCATCGGCGTGTTGTTCACCATCAGGTACTTTGCCTCCCCTGCAAGCGCCGCCCGCCAAATGTTGCCCTGGTGAAGTGTCCAGCCGGTCACGGGCACGCCACCGGAAATGATCGGCTTCTCCCCACTGCCGTAAGCGCCGAACACGATCGGTTGGCCCGATGCCCCGGAGCGATAGATGGACAGTGTTCCGCTGTAGATACCGCCCCGTTGGAAGAGGACCTGGTCACCGGGAGCAAACTGGACCATGTGCTGCTGCACCCGGGCAATGGTCCGCCACGCCTGGGCTTGGGAGCTTCCGTTGTTCGCATCGTTCCCAGTAGGCGAAACGTAGTACGTGGTGGCATTTGCAATGCCTAGGACAGCCATGAAGGCCACTGGCAAGGCAGAACGAAGGAGTTGGTAGCCGCGCATGGGAAGGAGCTTAGGTCCCCTTGAACCGCAAGTGCACCGGAGAGGTTGCAGAATTCCGACAAATCCCGGGTTCTTGTCGATGGATGGATGCAGGAGGCGGTGCGACGACGTCCACGTTGCACTGTTGACGGTCGTCGGACCCGCTTCCAAGGACCCGGGTCGGCAGGGAATACTTTTGCCCTGTGCGCGCCGCTTCAACTCCACTGAGGATCCTGGTCGTTGGCCAAACCCCGCCACCCTTCGGTGGCCAGGCCGTCATGATCCAGCACTTCCTGAACGGTCGCTATACGGACATCGAGCTATACCATGTGCGACTCTCGTTCTCGCAGGACATGGAGGATGTCGGGAAGTTCGCGCTCGGTAAGGTTTGGGTGCTATTCAAGACCATCTTCCGCATCTGGTATGCACGGTCGCGCTGGCGCACTCCGGTGCTCTATTATCCGCCCAGCGGTCCCAACAGGGTACCGGTTCTGCGTGATATCGTGCTGCTTTGTTCCACCCGTTGGCTTTTCCGCAAGGTGGTCTTCCATTTCCATGCGGGAGGGGTGTCCGGCTACGAGCAAGAGTTGCCATCGCTATTGAGGCCGCTGTTCCGCATGGCCTACCGCGACCCCGACCTGGCCATTCGCACAGCTCCGCAGAATCCCGAGGATGGGCGGGTCCTGGGAGCGGGCAGGGACGTGGTCGTTCCCAATGGTCTGCCGGACATGCGCGGTTCCGTTCCAGAGAAGACCGCCGGGCCGGATGGTCCGATCGTCATCCTGTTCACCGGTGTGCTCATACCCAGCAAAGGGGTACGGGTGCTGTTGGAGGCCTTTCGGTCGGTGGTGGCCGGTGGGCATAACGTGCGACTCGAACTGATGGGGAGGTGGGGAAGTGCGGACTTCGAGCAGGCGTGCCGCCAGTATGTGACGGAGCAAGGGCTCACGGACCGGATCACCTTCCTGGGTGTGAAGCGGGACAGGGAGAAGGACCTGCATTTCGCCGGTTGCGACATCTTCTGTTTCCCATCCTACTTCGAAGCCGAGAGCTTTGGTCTTGTCCTGCTGGAGGCCATGCAGTTCGCCAAACCCGTGGTGAGCACGCTGTGGCGCGGGATCCCGTCCGTTGTCAAGGACGGCAGCAGCGGTTTCCTGGTTCCCGTGCAGGACCCCGCAGCGGTGGCGGACCGTTTGGTCAGGTTGGTCGTCGATCCAGAGCTGCGCACCCGTGCAGGATCGGAGGGCAGACGCATCTTTGAACAGGAACTTACGTTGGAAGCCTTCCATCGGTCCATGGAGCGTGAGCTTCGGGGCCTTATCGAACAGCATTGAAAACCATGCGCATCCTGGTCACGGGTGGTTCCGGATTCATCGGCACCAACCTTATGGCCCACTACATCGGCCAAGGTATCCCGCTCGTCAACGTCGATTGGAATCCGCCCTTGGACCCAACTCAGAGGCCATTCTGGACCGAGGTCGACATCCTCGACGAAAAGGCCTTGGAACGGGTGTTCGAACAGTTCGGACCCACCCATGTGGTGCACCTCGCTGCACGCACGGATACCGAAGATCAGACCCATGTGGACGCCTACCTTCAGAACCACGAAGGCACCCGTATCCTCCTGGAAGTGGTGAAACGCCACTCCGGTGTGGAGCACGTCATCGTTACCAGCACGCAGTTCGTGTGCGAGGCGGGTTATCAGCCCGCACATGACCAGGACTACAGGCCGTATACCATATACGGTGAATCGAAACGCCTGACCGAGGTATACACCCGCGATGCGGGTTTGACGTGCATGTGGACCATCATCAGGCCCACCACCATTTGGGGGCCTTGGAGCTTGCGGTACCGTGATGTCATGTTCAAGGTGATGCGGAAGGGCTTGTATTTCCATCCGGGCAAGGGGCGCGTGGTTCGTTCCTATGGCTATGTAGGCAATGTGGTCTGGCAGATCGACCGGATGCTGCACTCCGGCAAGGAAAAGGTGGATGGACGCGTGTTCTATGTGGGCGACCCCCCGGTGGACCTCAAAGTGTGGGTGGAGGCGATCTCCAAGGCACTGGTCGGCAAGCCGGTGCGCTACATTCCTACGGTGTTGGTGAGGACATTGGCCTGGTGCGGCGACGCATTCAAAGCGATGGGACTGCCTTTCCCGATCACGACCGGACGGTTCAGGAGCATGACCAGCGACTACATCACACCCATGGACAGGACCGAAGAAGCGTTCGGTGTTGCACCCTACAGCATTGAAGACGGTGCGCGGCTCATGGTGGAGTGGTACGATGCAGGCAGTGAGCGGATCGTGGCCCCTGTAAAACGGATCGTGGACCGCACGGTCGTTGCCCAAGGGTCATGAGCGAACGGATGCAGCCATTGCCCAAGCGCAGGGTCATTACCGTGGATGTCTCCTTGGGGTCCTTTGCCGAGCATGTCCAGGCCATTGTCGGCCTCGGGGCTGCGCAACGGTCCAGTTATGTGTGCTGTCTCAATGCTCACATGACCATGGAAGCGAGGGACCCGTCCTTTGCGCAAGTGGTGAATTCGGCCGATCTGGCCACTGCGGACGGTATGCCTGTGGTAAAGGCGATCGGCATGCTGCACAAGGTGAAGCAGGAGCGCGTGGCCGGCAACGACCTGCTTCCCGCGTTGCTAGGTGCCGCGGAGGAGCAGGGTCTTTCGGTCTACTTGTACGGAGGTTCTACAGGCACGCTCCAGATCATGGTCGCGCGTGCTGCGCAGGAGCATCCCACGCTGCGTATTGCAGGGACCTGGTCACCGCCGTTCCAAGCATTGGAGGCCATGGACCTTGCGGCGGATGCTGCACGGATCAATGCTTCCGGAGCCCACATCGTGATGGTATCCCTGGGTTGCCCCAAGCAGGAGCGCTGGATGGCGGCCATGCAAGGCCGGGTGAACGGGGTGATGCTCGGGTTGGGAGGTGCCTTCCTCTTGTATGCCGGTGTCGATAGCCGTGCGCCCGCATGGATGCGCAATGCATCGTTGGAATGGCTGTACAGGCTGGCTCTGGAGCCCGGCAGGCTGTGGAAACGCTACCTGGTGACCAATTCGCTCTTCATCTGGTACTTCCTGCGCGAACTTCTTGGCTCCGCTTTCGGTATGAAGGGTTCGCGCTGATCGATTCCACTACGGGTAAGTTTTGACCCGGATGCGTGGAATTTGCTCAGCGTAGGAGGATCGACGGGTGTTATCCGATTACCGACGATCGGCACAATTACTAGACAAAAGGCATGATAATTTCGACGAAAGCCTAAATTGTTTCGACAAACTTGACATCCCTTCGACCAGGACCTACATTTGCTACCCCACGACGAACATCTTGGGTCCCGATCGACCGACATTTGCATGGATAAGCACCTACACACAAAACAAGGCTTGGAACTGGTGGCGCGGCCTGCGCTTGCTCCCGAGTTGGGCAGCGAGCTCTCGTCCTTGTTGCGTTCCGGTCGATCCGCATTCCAGAACGTGCACACCGGATTCAATAAAGTCCTCACCCTGGACCCCCTTACCCCGGTAAAGGACCTCCTTATCGTGGGCGATGGCCCCGCGGCGGAGGAGATCTTCCATTACTGCGAGGACCAGACCGTGCGCGGCTATCGTTTCTGCGGCATTTTCAACGATACGCCCATCGACGGTCCTTTGGGCGAACGACAGTTGGGCGATGTGGAGGCTGCCAAGTCCTACGCCATCAAGAACCGGATCGACATACTTTATTGTGCCCTTCCGGGTACCCGCCGCGAAGAGATCACGGACCTGATGGAGTTCTGCGAACGCAACACCATCCGTTTCCGGGTGATCCCCAGTGCCGAGAGCTTCATTCCGGTCGTGAAGACCAGCGAACTGGAGTTCCACGGATCGGTACCGGTGAGCAAGATCCGTCGGGAGCCACTGGAACTGCCCATGAGCCGGAAGGTGAAGCGGGCATTCGACATCGTCTTTTCACTGGGTGTGATCATTTTCGTTTTTTCCTGGTTGTTCCCACTTCTTGCCCTGATGGTCAAATTGTCGAGCCCGGGTCCGGTGTTCTTCAAGCAGATGCGTTCGGGGCGCGATAACACGGCCTTCGCGTGCTGGAAGTTCAGGAGCATGAGGATGAACAAGGAGGCCGATAGCAAGCAGGCCACCAAGAACGACCCACGGGTTACCCGCGTCGGTGCCTTTCTGCGCAAGAGCAACCTTGACGAGATGCCTCAGTTCTTCAACGTACTGTTGGGGCACATGAGCGTGGTGGGCCCTCGTCCCCACCCGATCCGCCTCAACGACCAGTACAGGGACATCATCGACAAGTACATGGTGCGCCACTTCGTTCGTCCGGGCATAACCGGGTGGGCCCAGGTCAACGGGTTCCGGGGTGAAACGAGGACGCCCGAGCTGATGGAACGCCGTGTGGAACTCGATGTGTGGTACTTGGAGAACTGGTCCTTCTGGCTCGACATCCGGATCGTGGTGAAGACCGTGACCAACATGTTCGGCAAGGACCCCAACGCCTACTGAGCAGGGGTGCACGGGCATCGGACGGCAGGTCCTCCGAAGCTTTTCTTTCGACAATGCTTTGTGTAAATGGGAATTGATCTATATTTGCGCTCCCTTTTGGGAAAAGGAATACGGAAGACATGGCCAATCATAAGTCAGCCCTGAAGCGCGTCCGCCAGACCGAGACCCGCAACGAGCGTAACCGCTACCAGAACAAGACCACCCGCAACGCGGTGCGCAAGCTCCGTGGTCTTACGGACAAGAAAGAAGCAGCGGAGCTTCTTCCGGAAGTTTCGTCCATGTTGGACAAACTGGCCAAGAACAACATCATCCACAAGAACAAGGCTGCCAACCTCAAGTCTTCCATCACGCGCCACGTTGGTGCGCTGAAGTGAGCCGACCGGAGGTATTTTAGCTTCGAACAGGTCCTCTTAGGAGGACCTGTTCTATTTTACCCCCATGGGAGCGCAGGAGGAAGGTGCCGAACGGCAGAGCATAAAGAACTGGGCCCAGGACGACAGGCCTCGGGAGAAACTGTTGAAACTGGGTTCCGCCGCACTATCCGATGCCGAGCTGCTCGCCATCCTTATCCGCTCCGGCACCACGAAGGCCAGTGCGCTCGACGTTGCGCGCTCGATCCTGGACAGGGCCGGTAACGACCTGCACCGGTTGGGCCGGTTGAGCGTACATGACCTCATGAAGTCCAAGGGAATGGGCGAGGCCAAGGCCATCGGCATCGCTGCTGCCCTGGAGTTGGGCAGGCGGCGACGCAATGTGGAAGGGGTCGAAAGGCCGTTGATCGCGACCAGCGCTGCCGCCTACGAAGAAGTGCGAGCCTTGCTGGGCGAACAACCGCACGAGGAATTCTGGATCCTGGTGCTGGATCGCGGCAACCGGCTCCTTGATCGCTGCTGCGTAAGTCGCGGAGGCATGCACGGCACCGTTGCCGATCCCAAGATCATCTTCAAGGAAGCCATCGATCGTCGGGCTTCGTCCATCGTCCTTTGCCACAATCACCCCAGCGGCCAGTTGCGGCCGAGCGAGGAGGACATCCGACTTACGCACAAGCTTTGTGAAGGCTCCCGTTTGCTGGATATCACCGTGCTCGACCACGTGATCGTTACGGCAAGTGGTTACTACAGTTTCGCTGACAACGGTATGCTTCGATGAAACGCCCGCTCCGCCTGCTCACCGTCATTGGTGCACGCCCCCAGATCATCAAGGCTTCGGCCATCAGCCGGGCCGTGGCTGGTCCGTTCAAGGGGCGTATCGAAGAGATCCTGCTGCACACGGGCCAGCACTACGATGCGAACATGTCCCAGGTCTTCTTCGATGAATTGGGCATTCCCCGACCGGGTGTCGATCTGGCCGTGGGCAGTGGAAGCCACGCGGTGCAAACAGCGCGCATGCTGGAGGGTGTCGAAAAGGCCATCCTTGATGCGAAGCCCGATGTGGTGCTGCTCTATGGCGACACCAACAGCACACTGGCGGGGGCCGTGGCAGCATCCAAACTGCATGTCCCTGTGGCCCATGTCGAGGCCGGCCTGCGCTCGTTCAACAAGTCCATGCCCGAGGAGGTGAACCGGATCGTTTGCGACCACTGCAGCACGTGGTTGTTCTGTCCCACGACAACAGCGGTGACCAATCTTCAGCGCGAAGGGTTCCCATTGGACCGCAGCGAGGGCGCCTCGATCGATCGTCCGCACGTGCTCCTTTCCGGCGATGTGATGTTCGACAACAGCATGTATTTCTCGGCCTTGGCCGAAGAGCGGCACACGGTGCGCAAGGTGTTGGGCTTGGAGCCCGAAGGGTATGTGCTGGCTACCGTGCACCGGGATGGGAACACCGATGTTCCCGAGCGCTTGACGTCCGTTGTGAACGCATTGCTCGAGATCGTCGAGCACCATGCACTTCCTGTGGTCCTGCCCTTGCATCCACGCACCCGGAAACGCTTGGACGAGCTGCCCGATGGCGACCTGCAACGGCGGATGGCATCGGCCCGGGGATTCCATGTGGTGCCGCCGGCAGGATTTCTCGACATGGTCGATCTGGAGCGCAATGCGAAGCTTGTGGTGAGCGACTCCGGCGGCGTTCAGAAGGAGGCCTTCTTCTTCGGAAGGCCTGTGGTGGTGCTGCGCCCGGAGACCGAGTGGGTGGAACTCGTGGAACATGGCCAGGCCATTCTGGCGGATGCCGACCCCGATCGCATCCGCAAAGCGGTGGACCATTTCATGCAACGATCCGTTCCTCTTGCTCCGGCGCTCTATGGCGACGCGCACGCGGCGGAGCACATTTGCGAAGCGTTGCTGACCTGAACCGAACGGATCTCCGACATACCTTCAAGCATCGATGATGGTCGCTTCGGAAGTACATGTGCACCTGGAGCGGCCCACGGAAAGGTCACGCTATGCCGTGGAGCAGGTGCTTGCCTCCATGCTCGGCTGGTCCGTTCGCTGGGTGCCCAGCGTCGAGGATCTCCTTGCGATCGAAGGACCCAAACTGCTGTACGGCTCTCAGCACCGTCCCGGCGTCTTCACCGTGGTCCCGGCCGGCCTTC
>JBIIYD010000288.1:0-3464 GCA_044347005.1 Flavobacteriales bacterium
AGAGCGGCAATAGCGAGAGATCCGGAAAGACGTAGTGTGTTCATGTCGGTGAATTTTGCGTACAATTTAGTTCGCTCATAACGTCAAAACGTGTCGTTGCGGATGCATTTATTTCTCCTTTTCAAGCCTGCGCAGGCTCTCCGCGCATTTGGCGGTACCCTGCGCTAACGCAGCCCTTTCCGCAAGGCCCACTTCGTAAGGTCCGATGTACATCGGACCGCCGGAGGTGTGGCGGTACCTTCGGCCACCGAACCACAAAGCCCATGGAACACACCTCGCACCGCTCCGTTTCCGCAGTACTGGATGGCGCGCCGTACACCACCCGCATCACGACCCGTGGGCTGGAGGTGATCGCCGATGAACCCGGCGAACATGGAGGGCTGGACCTGGGGCCCCGCCCCCACGAGCTGCTGCTGGCGGGCTTGGCCTCGTGTACGGCGATCACCTTGCGCATGTACGCCGACCGGAAACAGTGGGACACCGGGGCCATCCACGTGGAAGCCACGCTGGAGCGCAGCCAGAAGGGCCGGGACATCGAAAGCCGGATACACCTGGAGGTGGGCTTCGCCGGAACGCTGGAGCCGGAGCAGCGCGAACGCTTGCTGCAGATCGCCAAGTCGTGCCCCGTACACCGCACCCTGGAAAGCCCGATCCACCTGAGCAGTTCGCTGAAAGCGTGATGCAGCGGGCACCGGTAAAGCGGCGCATGCAGCCGTTCGCCGATGAACCCGGACTGTAGTTCGTTGTTCATCTGGCGGGCCGTTGCGGAAGAGGCTACCTTTGCGCCCTTACCCACCGTGCCTTATAGACCATGATCCTGACGGACCCCGAACGCGTTGTGCTGAGCCCCGCGCAGAAGGCGCGTAAGATCAACGCCAATCCGGACCTCTACGGCACCTTCGCCGAGATCGGCGCCGGGCAGGAAACGGTGCGGCACTTCTTCCGTGCGGGCGGCGCTTCGCAGACCATCGCGAAGGCGATGAGCGCCTACGACAAGGACTTCAGCAATGCGATCTACGGCCCCGAGCCCGGCAATCGCTTCGTGTGCGAAAGCCGGCTGAAGAACATGCTGCGGCACGAGTACGGCCTGATCACCGACCGGCTCGATCGCAAGGACCATCCGACCAAGACCTTCTTCAGCTTCGCGAACACCATCGCCACCAGTACCTTCCAACGGCCGCATAGCGGTCACGGCTGGATCGGCGTGCGTTTCCAGGCGGCACCCGATCAGCCCACCAGCGATATCATCCTGCACATCCGGCTGCACGACCCGGACATGGACAAGCAGCAGGAGAGCATCGGCATCCTGGGGGTGAACCTGCTGCACGGCTGCCTGGTACACCACGGCAACCCGGACGAGATCATGTCCGGGCTGTACGACAACGTCACGCGGCACGTGATGGAAATCGACATGATCCAGATGAACGGTCCCGCCTTCGCCCAGGTGGACAACCGTTTGTTGAGCCTGCAGCTGGTGAAGCGCGGGTATACCGATGCGGTGCTCTTCGGCCCCGACGGGCAGAACCTGCAGGCCAGCGAGATGCTCTACAAGAAGAACATCCTGGCCATTCGCGGCAGTTTCCGCCCGGTGACCAAGGTGAACATCGACATGATCATGAACGGCTACAACATGTTCATCAAGGAACAGCGTGTGGACCGGCAGAACCTGCAAGTGCTCTTCGAGATCACCTTGAGCAACCTGCGCTCGGACACGGGCGATGTGGACGAGAAGGACTTCATCGACCGGGCGGATATCCTCTGCTCGCTGGGGCAGACGGTGCTGATCAGCAACTACCAGGAGTACTACAAACTGGTGGAGTACTTCAGCCGATACACCAAGGCCCGCATGGGCTTGATCCTGGGGGTGAACAACCTGATCGACGTGTTCGACGAGAAGTACTACCGCGACCTGAACGGCGGTATGCTGGAGGCCTTCGGCATCCTGTTTACCCGCGACCTGAAGATCTACGTGTACCCGAGCCGGGCGAACGAGAACGACCCGATCATGACCACGGCTAACATGCCGGTACACCCGCGCCTGCGGCCCCTGTACAACTACCTGCTCTTCAACAAGCGCCTGGTGGACATCGAGAGCTTCGATCCCTCCGTGCTGCACATCTTCAGCAAACAGGTGTTGGACATGATCCGCGCCGGCGCCGCCGGTTGGGAGGAGATGGTACCGCCTTACGTGGACAACATGATCAAGGACAACCGCCTCTTCGGTTACGTCCCCACCGCCCAGGACAAGGCGGTGATCGAGCGCAAGCAGCGGGCAAAGGCCTGAAGTGCCGTTGGTCCATGGCCGGGAATACCGGGTGTACCACTACCTATGACCGAGGGTGGTATTGATATGTGTCGGGCCTTCAGCCCTTGAAGACGGTAACGCTTCCAAATACCCATGGCTTTGCCATGGGCTGGTATGTGGTCGGGCCTTCAGCCCTCTTCAGCAATCCTCCCATGCGATGTCATGTCGGTGGTTGATGGGATGCAGGTCATGGCTGGGAACACCGGTTGTGCCGCCCACGCGAATCGCCATGTGGCACAGTGTTTTCAGGGCCAACGGCCCGTGATATACCAGCCCATGGCAACGCCATGGGATAGAATGCCACCCCGCGACAAAAGGGCTGAAGGCCCGATATATGAACGAGGGTGGCATTGATATGTGCCGGGCCTTCAGCCCTTGAAAACAATGCCGTCTCCTATACCCATGGCGTTGCCATGCTCCGATATGTATCGGAGTGTTATGGGGTCGGGCCTTCTGCACTCATCCGCCATTCGATCCGGCTGCCGTCAAGCCCTTTATCGACCCACGTTACTTTCAACGCCACGCGGCATTGCATAAGCACCGATGATATCACCCATCGCCCTACCCTGCTTGCTGCTCCAACTGCTCGCGCCTGGCCCGGTCCCTGCGCAGGCCGTGCGCGCGGGGACCATCGGCACATGCATCGCAGCACCCGCTGCGGCGGTGCGTGTGCCGGTAGCCGCCGGCTCGTTCGCGGCTTACCTGCGTGCCTTGCCCTTGCTGCCAAAGGGCACGCCGGTGCTCACCTACGACGGTGAACCGAAGTACCGGCAGGACGTACACGCCGCCGTGATCGATCTGAGCGTGGGCAAGAAGGACCTGCAACAGTGCGCCGATGCCGTGATGCGCCTGCGGGCCGAACACCTGTTCGCGGAGGGGCGTTACCACGCCATCCGCTTCAACTTCACCAACGGCTTCGCAGCTCCTTTTTCGCGCTGGATGCGTGGGGAACGCATCAAGGTTTCGGGCAACGAATGTTCCTGGGTGCGGAGCGCCACTGCGGACAGCTCGCACGCCACGCTCCTCGCCTACTTGGAAAAGGTGTTCACCTACGCGGGCACCTTGAGCCTGAGCCAGGAGCTGAAGTCCGCTGGGAACTTGCCCATCGAGGCCGGCGATGTGTTCATCCAAGGCGGCAGCCCGGGCCATGCGGTGATCG
>JBIIYD010000290.1:0-3450 GCA_044347005.1 Flavobacteriales bacterium
CTTCAACCCGGAAACACTGGGGGTGAACCCCATACAGGACGTGCGCACCGGCCTGGTGGACCTGGAATACACCGTGGAAGAGAAACCGAGCGACCGACTGGAACTCAGCGGTGGTTGGGGCGCCGGACGATTGGTACTGTCCCTGGGTCTTTCGTTCACCAACTTCTCCATGCGCAACATCCTTAACAAGAGCGCATGGGCCCCCCTGCCCAGTGGTGATGGACAAACGCTGAACCTGCGTGCCCAGACCAATGGTGCATTCTTCCAGAGCTACAGCATGTCCTTCGTGGAGCCTTGGATGGGTGGGCGCAAGGCCAACGCGCTGAGTTTCTCGGTATACCACTCCGTGCAGTCCAATGGCGTGAACAAATACATCGACACACCCACCGGGCGCATCGAGAACCCACTTCGCCAGTCGCTGCTGATCACCGGTGCATCCGTTGGCCTCGGCAAGCGTCTAGCCTGGCCGGACGATTACTTCATACTGCGCCAAACGGTAGGCTACCAGTTGTACGACCTGCGTAACTACAGCAGCGGGGCCGTAGTCTTTTCGTTCAACAACGGGCAGAGCAACGTGCTCTCCTATCAATTCCAGGTCTCCCGTAACTCGGTGGACCAACCGTTCTTCGCCCGCACAGGTTCGGACATCACCTTCTCGGTAAAGGCCACGCCGCCATACTCGCTGATGCAACCGGACCGGGATTGGGAGAACCTACCACCGGACCAACGCTACAAATGGGCCGAATTCCACAAATGGAAGTTCACTACGGTCTGGTACAACAAGCTAACCAACAGCAAGTCGGGCCACAACCTAGTGTTGATGACAAGGGCTGGTTTCGGGTTCCTTGGCAACTACAACGATGCCGTGGGCAATTCGCCTTTCGAACGGTTCTATTTGGGTGGTGCGGCGCTCACGGGTTTCCAATTGGACGGGCGTGAGATCGTGGGACTGCGTGGTTATGACGACTTCTCCCTGACCCCCTCGACCGGGAATTTCATCGTGAACAAGTACACCACCGAACTGCGGTTCCCGGTATCGTTGAATCCCTCGGCCACGATCTACACGTTGGGCTTCTTCGAAGCGGGCAATACCTGGTCCAATTTCGACCGCTTCAACCCCTTCCAATTGTATCGTTCGGCAGGTGTCGGCCTTCGTTTGTTCCTCCCCATGTTCGGTCCAATGGGCCTGGACTACGGTTGGCGACTGGACGATGTACCGGCGCAACCGAACATGGCCAAGAGCCAGTTCCACTTCACGATCGGCATAGATCTTGGCGAGCTCTGATCCGGATCGCCTATTTTCGATGGCTCCATGAGAATCAAACTACCACTGGTACTGGCCCTGATCGCACTCCTGAGCACCGCACGCGAAGCGGGAGCGCAGCGGATTGCGTTCGTCAACACCAAGTACATCCTGGACCAGATGCCCGAGTACGGCAACGCCCAAAAGGAACTGGACCGGATCTCGAAGCAGTGGCAGGACGAGATCGATGAGCGTTATGTGCAGATCAAGCGCATGCGCGAAGCCTACAACGCGGAAGCGATCCTGCTCACGGAAGAAATGAAACGCTCGCGGTTGGACGAGATAGACCGTAGGGAGCGGGAGGCGCGCGATCTGCAGCGCCGTCGCTTCGGCCCCAACGGGGACCTGTTCAAGAAACGGCAGGAATTGATCCAACCCATACAGGACCGCGTTTATACCGCCGTGAAGGAGGTGGCCGGAACCAGTTACGTGGCAATCTTCGACCTTGGCGGACAAAGCAGCAACCTGCTCTTCGCGAGCGACAAGTACGACAAGAGCGACAGCGTCCTGCGCAAACTCGGCATCCGCCCCGGCAAGGAGGGTGGTGCCGCCGGCAAGGACGAGGAAGAATTCGCACCTCCGCCGGAGGAAGAACAACCCGAAACACCACGTGACGACGGCAAAGGCGGTGGTGGAGGAGGAACGGATATGAAGCAACCCCGATGAACAAACCCATGAAGACCCTATTGATCGCTTTCGGCCTACTGCTTTGCGCAGCGCCCAAGGCTATGGCGCAGACCAAGCTCGGACACATCGATCGCCAGCAGTTGTTGCTTTCATTGCCTGAGCGCAAGGATGCAGAAGCCAAGATGCAGGCCTTCGCCGGCGAACTGGACAAGCGCCTGCGTGCGATGGGTGCGGAGTACGAAAAAGCAGTGGCCGATGCCCGCGCGCGTG
Organism: Flavobacteriales bacterium; assembly: GCA_044347005.1. Taxonomy (GTDB): domain Bacteria; phylum Bacteroidota; class Bacteroidia; order Flavobacteriales_F; family PHOS-HE28; genus PHOS-HE28. The sequence goes on from JBIIYD010000290.1 coordinate 2,201, forward strand.
CCGACTCGATGACCAACACCGAGCGTGAAATGGCCATGCGTGAGATCCAGGACTTGGAGCAACGCATCCAGGCAGCACAAGAGAAGGCACAGGAAGACCTGGCCAAGCAGGAAGAGGAATTGCTCCGCCCCATGGTGGAGAAGTCCAACGCTGCGATCCGGGAAGTTGCCAGCACCAACAACTTCACCTACGTTTTCGATACAAGCACCGGTTCGTTGCTGTATTTCGACAAGGGTGAGGACATCATGCCCTTGGTAAAGACCAAGCTCGGCATCTGATCCCCGTGCCGTACGATACCCGCGCCATCGGCATCTTCGATTCCGGTATCGGCGGGCTTACAGTGACCGGTTCCATACAACAGGCGCTCCCCCGGGAGCGCCTGTTGTATTTCGGGGATACGGTCCACATGCCCTATGGCCAGCGCAGCCTGGAGGAAGTGCGAGGGTTCAGCACGGCGATCACCAGGACCCTCCTTGACCACGGCTGCAAACTGATCGTGATCGCCTGCAACACGGCATCGGGTGCGGCACTTCGCAGCCTGCGCGAAACCTGGCCCACGGTACCCTTCGTGGGCATGGAACCCGCTTTGAAACCCGCTGCGGAACATACCCGGACCGGGGTCGTGGGCGTCATCGCCACCACGGCGACCTTCCAAACGGAAGTGTACGCTTCCATCGTGGAGCGTTTCGGCCAGGACGTGAAGGTGTTGCACCAGCCGTGTCCAGGGCTGGTGAAGGCCATCGAATCCGGGGACCTGGACGGATCGCACACGGAGAACCTGTTGCGCGGCTGGCTGGAACCAATGCTGACCCTGGGCATCGACGCTTTGGTGCTCGGCTGCACCCACTACCCCATCGTACGCCCGCTGATCGAACGCATCGTTGGGCCGGAGGTCAGGGTCATCGATCCCGCACCTGCCGTGGCCCGGCAGGTGGTGCGTTTGCTCGACCAACATGCCATTGCCACTGCACCGGACGCCTCGGGCGACCTGATCTGCTACACCAGTGGGGATCCGGATGTCTTCGCTGCGATGATGGTGCGCATGGGCATGCCCGGCCACCCCGTGAAAGCCGCGCATTGGTCGAGCCCGACCACCCTCAGCCTTCCTTGAACCAGCTCGCGTACTTGAGGTAGTTCGCCGCGATACGCTCGATCTCGTTCTTGGAAAGGTCGGCACCTACGGCCCTGATCCGCTTGCCGGGAACACCGGCCACCAAACTTCCCGGTTCCACCACGGTTCCCTGAAGGAC
>JBIIYD010000072.1:0-11638 GCA_044347005.1 Flavobacteriales bacterium
CGTCCGGTGCGCTGGCCACATAGCTCTGATAATTGGCGATCTCGGTGCGGCAGCTAGCGGCCGTTACCGATCTTTTCTGGGGAAGATTCTCCAAATTCCCCGGATTGGTCATGAACTCCTTGGCACCCGCACGCAAGTCCTGGATATCCATGTTCTCTCCTTCCACCAAGAGCTGATCGGCATCGTTGATGAGCACGACGTACACATCACGGTCGTTCACCTTTTCGGGATCTTGATTGTCCTCCACGATGGGCGGCAACAAACGCATGATCCCTGCATCCGTGTCCATGGTGGTGGTCACCAGGAAGAAAATTAGCAACAAGAAGGCGATGTCGGCCATTGAGCCGGCATTGATCTCCTGAACACCTGGTCTCTTGCGTCGCTTCAGCATGGCATCACTTCATCATTCGGCTGATCTCACCCCATACGATGGCACCAACGGCACCCGCCATGGCGACATACAACATGATAAGACCGGCACCGATCCATTTGGAGACACTCTCGGACACGTTCCACTCTGGACGAACGGAGCCATCGGAGATGATGTAGGCTACGACCACTAACCCGAAGAATGCGCCCATACCCAAGAGGGACTTCTTGTTAAGACCCATCAAGGAAAAGACAAGGGCGGTAGCGGAGCAGAGCACAAAGGCAATGTATGTGACCCAAAGACCACCATCAATGCCCACGTCGCTTCCTCCGTAGATCATAAGCGTAAAGACGATCCCGAGCAGAGCCAGCGTCCACTGGGCGATCCGGCCGATCAGGCCTGAGCCTTGGTGGTTCATGGTCAATGTTTGCTGTTATTGGATTTCACCAACAGATCGATAAGTCCGATCGACCCCTCCTCCATCTGACCGGTGATGCTGTCGATCTTGCTCACCAGATAGTTGTAGAACACTTGGAGGATCATGGCCACGATAAGGCCGAACACGGTGGTAAGCAGTGCCACCTTGATACCGCTGGCCACGATCGCAGGGCTGATGTTGTTGGCGGCAGCGATCTGGTCGAACGCGAAGATCATCCCTACCACGGTTCCCAAGAACCCGAGCATGGGGGCCAGGGCGATGAAGAGGCTGATCCAGGAAAGGCCGCGCTCAAGGCGTCCAACTTCCACCCCTCCGTAGGCAACAATGCTCTTCTCCGCAATGTCGACACCTTCGCTTGCACGCTCCAAGCCTTGATAAAAGATCCCTGCCACAGGACCACGGGTATTGCGGCAGATCTCCTTGGCACTTTCGACACCGCCGGTCTTCAGTGCCTCTTCAACGTTGGTAAGAAGCTTGACAATGTTGGTCGAGGCCATATTGAGGTAGATGATCCGTTCGATCACCAGCGCAAGGCCCAAGATCATACATACCAATACGGGGGCCATCCAAACGGGATCACCCTCGATGAAACGTTGCTTGAACATCTGGTGACCGGCAGGGGCCGCCGCATCGGCTGCGACTTCGGTGGAGGCCGCAGGAGCATCCTGGGCCATGATCGGGGTTACCAGCACACTGACGCTCATCAGGCCAGCGATGCAAAGGGACAAGAACTTGCGTACCATGTTGGGGGGCGTTATTCGATTGAGGGGGTTGTTGTTCGCTGTGGTTCCGGGGGGAAAGGTAGTATCTGTCAATGCATTGGGACTTGGCGATGACAAGTATCGTTCGTACCAGCCTTGGAATGCCCGTAGTTCGGTATGAACGCCATCGCCGATGACCCAGCGGCTTCGCTGCCGGTCATGCCATGGCGGAGAGAGAGGGATTGACCTTCCCTTCGGTCGGTCCATCCCATTGGGGAGTGCTTCATTGCATGACCTCGGCCGTTCCGGCCTTGGGTCATCATCGCTGTCCACTCGCCCGAGCAAGCTCGGCTCGTTGCCATCGCCGATGACCCAGCGGCTTCGCCGCCGGTCATGCCATGGCGGAGAGAGAGGGATTCGAACCCCCGATACCCCGTTAAGGGTATACGCACTTTCCAGGCGCGCGCCTTCAACCACTCGGCCATCTCTCCTTTTTGTTGCCGCAATACAGGCATATCGCCGCTTAGCGGGCGGCCAAATTACAAAAAGGTCCATCGGTCCGACGGGGAACAGGGAAGCGGTGTTTTCTGCACGACCTGCGGTCATGTTAAGCCAACGTGAACTCGCCACAGATCGGTGCCTCCAATGCTCGTCGTATACCCTCCGTTCCCTGCTCCTTCGCCAACAGGAACATGAGTTTGGTGATCGTGGCTTCCACCGTCATGTCGGCACCCGGCACAACGCCCAATTCCTGGAAGGCCCTGCTCGTGGCATAACGGCCCTGTTCCACCCGCCCCCCGATACACTGCGTAACGTTCACCAGGACCAGGCCCTGCTCCGTTGCTTTGGCCAAGGCACCCAGGAATTCCTTGTCGGTGGGTCCGTTGCCACTGCCGAAGGTGGTGATCACGGCGGCCCGCAGACCGGGCATCGAAAGGGCATGGTCCAACCAGGTCGCCTGTATGCCGGGGTACAACCGGATCACGGCCACACGCTCGTCCAATGCCTGATGCACCACCAGCGGACCCGGACGACGGGGCAGGATGGCAGCCGTATCGAAACGCAGGTGTACCCCGGCCTCGGCCAGGACCGGCCAGTTGGGTGATCGGAAGGCTTCGAACCGTTCGGCATGCACTTTCACCGTGCGATTGCCACGCATGAGGCTGTATTCGAAGTAGACCGCCACTTCCGGCACCAAGGGCCTGCCGTCACCGTCCTTGGCCGCAGCGATCTCGATGGCGGTGATGAGGTTCTCACGGGCATCGGTGCGGATGATGCCGATGGGTAATTGCGATCCCGTAAGGATGACCGGCTTGGTGAGGCCTTCCAGCAGGAAGCTCAGGGCACTTGCCGTGTAGGCCATGGTATCGCTCCCGTGGAGCACCACGAAGCCATCGTAGCGGGCATAATGTTCCCCGATCAAGTTGGCGATCCGCGACCAGTCCGCAGGATGCATGTCGCTGCTGTCGATGGGCTTCTCGAAGGCGACACTGTGCAGGTCCACAGCGATGCGTGGCAGCTCCGGAACCTGCTCCTCCAGATGGGCAAGGTCCATGGGCTTCAATGCCCCGGTCACAGGGTCGGCCCACATGCCGATGGTTCCACCGGTATAGATCAACAGGACCGAGGGTCGGGCGCTCATCGGCGGAAGAGTTCTTCGGCGTTACGGGTGGTGATCAGAGCGATGTCCTCCAGGGTGCGGCCCGTGGCCGTCGCCAACCTCTCGGCCACGAAGGGAATGTAGCTGCTCTCGTTGCGCTTCCCGCGGAAAGGAACGGGTGCGAGGTAGGGGGCATCGGTCTCCAGCACGCATCGTTCGGCACCCACTACCTGCATGGTCTCGAAGAGCCCGCCGCGCGGGTAGGTGATCACCCCGCCGATGCCGAGGTAGAAATCGCCCAAGGCCGTGATCCGCGCTGCTTCTTCCGCCGTTCCGGTGAAACAGTGGAACACCCCCCGCAGGTCCGGCCCGTTCTCCTCCTCCACGATGGCGATGGTCTCGGCGAAGCTCTGCCGGCAATGGATCACGATGGGCAGGTCCAGCTCCTTGGCCCAGCGCACGTGTTGGCGGAAAACCTCCTGCTGTTGCGTCAACCAGGTCTTGTCCCAGTGCAGGTCGATCCCGATCTCGCCCACAGCGCAATAGTGACCTGCACGGAGCAGACGTTCCACGGTTTCCATCACCGCCGAGTTCTCCTCGCCCACGGAGCAGGGGTGCAGGCCCATCATGGGAAAACAGCGATCGGGATGCGCGGCTGCTAGGTCGTTCATGGCATCCACGCTCTCGAGGTCCACGTTGGGCAGGAACAGCTTGGACACCCCGGCATCCAAGGCACGTTGCAGCATCGCCGCACGGTCCCCGTCGAACTGCTTGTGGTAGAGATGCGCGTGGGTATCGATGAACATGGCTGCGAAGTAACGACGCGGGGAACATGCGGACCATGTTCGACCCGCACCGCGCACCGACCTACTTTTGGCGCCAACGCATCGTCCTGTGAAGATCCTCGTCATCCGTTTCTCGTCCATCGGTGACATCGTGCTCACGAGCCCGGTGCTCCGCTGCCTCAAGGAACAGGTGCCGGGCGCAGAGGTGCATGTAACGACCAAGGACCAATTCGCGGACCTGGTGCGGTACAGCCCGCATGTGGACAAGGTGCATGAGCTGGGAGAGGACATCGGCGAGCTGATCCCGCGCTTAAGGTCCGAACGGTTCGACCAGGTGATCGACCTGCACCACAACCTGCGGACGGCCCGGGTGAAGCGGGCATTGGGCGTAGCCGCGCACAGCTTCCCCAAGTTGAACGTGGAGAAGTGGTTATTGGTGAACCTGAGGTTGGACCGCTTGCCGCGCATCCACATCGTGGACCGTTACATGCGGACCGTGGCCCACCTCGGGGTGAAGAACGATGGCAAAGGCCTAGACCTCTTCATTCCACCGGGACACGTGGTGCCGTTGGAGGACTTGCCCGCAACGCACCGCGGAGCGTACACGGCACTGGCCATCGGCGCGGCCCACGCCACCAAGCGGCTACCCGAACATCGGCTCATCGAACTGGCACGCCTGGTGGAAGGCCCATTGGTGCTCATCGGCGGCAAGGAGGATGTGGCCACTGCCCGGGCCATCACCTCCGCCATCGGCGGACGTGTGTTCGACGCCACCGGACGATACGATATCCTGGGCAGCGCTTCCTTGATCCAACGCGCTCGAGCCGTGATCGCACATGATAGCGGAGCCATGCACATGGCGGCCGCCTTCAAGAAACCCGTGGTGAGCATTTGGGGCAACACGGTGCCCGGTTTCGGCATGGGGGCTTACATCCCTGAACATCCCGAACGGGCGCACATCGCCGAAGTCACTGGCCTACCTTGTAGACCCTGCAGCAAGATCGGGTTCGACCGTTGCCCCAAAGGCCATTTCCGGTGCATGGAGTACCAGGACTTGCGTCGGATCGCCGAACTTGGTAACACCATTTCCTGACCCATGGGATACAGCTTGTCCTGGATCGCCATTGAAACTGCCGGCGAAAAAGCCCTGCTCGCGCAACTCGGTCTGCAAACGACCGGAGAGATCGGAGAGGACTGGCCGGGGTTCGAACTTTGCGGGGCGCGCCTTCCCGATTGGTATCTGCTTGTTGCGGACCACACGGATGCCTTGGTGGATGAGCAGCTACTCAAGTCGCTCTCTGCACATGGGCGTGTGGTCGCCGCAATGGTGGAGGAGCATGTGATGTTCTCCTCGGCCGAGGAATGGCGCCACGGGGAGCGCTTATGGGGTGCGATCCACGTGCCGGATGCGGGCCTGTACCACATCGGTGTGGATGGCGGTCTCCCGGAAGCATACGGGGCGATCCATCAACGACAGTTCGCCGAACAGGAGATCGACGGTGGCAAGAACGCTGACGTGGACCACATCATCGACATCCCATTGGACCTCGCCTTGGCCATCACCGGATTCCGCCACGACTTTGCCGGGCCGCCTTTCCATGAACTCGAGGCGGAACATCCCTTGAAAGCTGGGAGGCAAAGGCCGATCGATGGCGCAAGCTGCAACAAGGGCCTTGACCGGAAGGTCTCGAAGTGGTACCGGGAGCACCAAGGGAACAAACCCGGGCTGTTCAGACGGTTGTTCGGCAAACGTTGATCCCATGAGCTGGGACATCTACATACAGGACCTGCCGCCCATGGCCACCATGGCCGAAGTGCCGGTGGACTTCGTACCCGAACCCATTGGCGAGCGTGAATACCTGGTGAAGAGGATCATTGATGTATTCCCCATGGCCGATCGCCAGGACAAGGACTGGCTGTTCGTGCGTTCGGGCGACATGGACATCAGCATTCAGGTGTACATGGAGGATGCCGTGCAGGTGCGTTACCTGTTGGTCCACGTACACGGCGGGGAGCACAGCGCACAAGGCATAGCAGCGTTGCTCGGACACCTGGGCCTACGGGCCATCGATACTGCCACCGGCGAGATCTTCGATGGCGATACGCTGGACGAGGCGCTATAATGCAGGCGGCTCGAAAAGGGCCTTCAACTCGGTAGCTTCCTCGGGTTTCATCTTGCCCGAAAGGATCAGACGCAATTGTCGGCGACGCAGGGCCCCATCGAAACGCTTCTGCTCCTCCTCGTTCGTGGGTACGGCTTGGGGTACGTTCACGGGGCGACCGGCATGATCGACCGCCACGAAAGTGTATATGGCGCTGTTGCACTTGATGCGCTCACCCGTTACCTGGTCCTCCACCGACACGTCGCTCCAAACCTCCATGCTGCTACCGAAGGCCCTGCTCACATGGCTTTGGATGGTGACGAAATCGCCCAGCTTGATCGGCTTATCGAAACCCACGTGGTTCACCGCCACGGTGACCACGATCCGCTTGCAGTGTCGGTGGGCGCTGATCGCGCAGCTGATGTCCAGCCACTGCAGCAATCGACCACCGAACAAGTTGCCCAGGGTATTGGTGTCGTTGGGCAACACCACGTGGGTGGTCTGTGAATAGCTGTCGCTGACAGGGCGGGCTTGTTTGGTATCCATGGTCGCTGAGGCCGTAAAGGCGGCCCAAAAGTAGGCCGTGATCAGGGGCTTCGTGTTTGTGTGATGAACAGCTGCGCCGATGCGGTGTTCCACAATACGCTATCCTTGGCCTTCACTGGATACGACCCCTGCACATGCTACGCCCCGGAACCCCGGCACCCGATATCGTCCTGAACGACCAGCGAGGAGAACCATTCACGCTATCCCACGCCTGGCGCAGCGGCAAAGTGGTGCTGTTCTTCTACCCCAAGGCGGACACACCGGTATGCACCAAGGAGGCCTGCGCATTCCGGGATGCTTTCGCGGACCTCAAGGCGAAGGATGTCACGATCGTGGGCATAAGCCGTGATGGCAGCGAAGCCCAGCAGGCGTTCGCACAAAAATGGAACCTGCCCTTCACCCTACTGGCCGACGTGGAAGGAAGGGCCCATGCCGCCTACAAGGCGAGCGGACTGTTCGGCATCATCCCGGGCAGGATCACCTATTTGATCGATCGAGGGGGTACGATCCTGAATTCCTACAGCGCCCTCTTCGGGTCGGATGCGCACGTCCAGAATGCGCTGGAAGTCCTGGATCAGGGCAAGGTGTAGAACAGCAGCCGACCATCATCGGTACCGGTGACCAGCTGTCCTTCCAGAATGAACAGGGGTGCCCGGTGGTGCTGGTCCTTGTTCTCCGGAACTTCCAGTTTCTGGACCACATTGCCGTCCTTGACCACTTCCACGGCGCCGTACTTCACAGCGCGCAGGGTAAGGTCCCCATGGACCACTTCCGTTTGCTGGTAGAACCTATCGAACGTGGAATTCTTCATGTCCAAGCCCATCGCCTTCACTGCACGCGGGTCGGGAACCCAGCGATGATCGCTGATCACTTTCTCCTGCTTGCCCGTCTTCACGTTCCACACCGTGCGCTTACCACTATGCCCGATGAGCACCGCGAACTCGCCGTTGTCGTTGAAGCCGACATGGTACACCGTGGTACCCTCGTCCTCGCTGTACGGAAAGGCATGCACCCGTTTTCCGCTCTCCAGATCGATCAGTTCGGCGCCCTTGTTCAATCCGACCAATAACTGGTCGCCCTTGGGCGAAATGGCCATCGACACCACCTCGGCCTTCGTTGTACGAATGGTCCTTACCGGTCCGGCGATGGTCTGGGCGAACGTTGTGGTGATGCAAAGAACGAAGAGCGATACAAGGGCGAACGAACGACTGAGGAGCATGGGTCAGGGTTGATCGATGAGGTGGTGGTGTTGCGAAAGCCATGCCAGGGCGGAAGGGACATCGGGGAACATACCCACCGGCCTGCCCGGTTTGTTGTGCCGAACAAAAACGTTGGCGGCTAGCTGATGCCCGAAATCCCTTACGACGATGGCGTCCGCAGCGATGTACCGGTTGGAACCCTCGGCCGAAGCCAGCACTCGGGCCTCGTTGGTAAGGGAAGCGCCAACGCCTACGGATACCATGAGCAGGAACTTCCGTCCCGCGCGCGCGGCCTCCACGGTATCGAACATGGCCTGGACCTCTTCCGGTAGGACGGTACGTCCATCCTTGAAGTGCACATGCACCACGTCACCCTCCAAAAAAGTGATGGTGCACGCTTCCAGTTCCTTCATCCGTTTCTCCTCCATCGTTCTTGGGTACGAAGGTAAGGCCTGCTGCAAGGGAGCTATGATCAGCGCACGAGCAACCACGCCTGCACAGTGTGCGTGTTGCGCACCTGGGCCAGAGCATCCAAGGCATCGGCACGTTCGGCATAACTGCCGAACGCGACCGGATGAAGGTCGCCGTTACGCGGCAAACGCACCGCATTGAAGCCCTTGGCCTGAAGTTCGGACAGGAAGCGGTCGGCATTCTCGGGTTGCGCGAAGCAGCCGCCGATCACGTGGAAGCGCAGCCGCTGCGGCGTGGGTTCGATGCGTGGTACCACGACCAACGTGGTGTCGATGGCCGCTTCCTCGACATCGGACATTCCCAGGTCAACGGTCAGCAATACGCTGTCCGCTTCGCCCAAGGGAATGGTGCGTATACCAGAAACTTCTTCGGGAAGCGAGAATTCGCCCGCAGTGGTCACCTCGGGGATCCCGCGCAAGGAAGGGGGCACATAGGATCGCTCGGACCGTGGTCCGAAGGGTGACAAAGAACTCCATTGAACACCACCTTCGTGCGAAGCCACCCATACCGCCCCAGCGCCGAACAAGGCCGCGAAGAGGACCGCAGCGGCCAATAGCACCGGGTTCCGTCGGCTGTGGGTGGACCGCACTTCCGCCAATACCGGATGGGGCTTTACCAGCGGAAGAACAGGCACGGATCGGGGCTGCTCGATGGGTACCGCCGTAACAGGCCTCAGGCCAAACGCGTCCTTGTGATGATCGGCCCGCTTGTCGGGGTCGAACTGCAGGTTCGATTCCCCGTCGCGGTAAAAGATCCCGATGTGGGGCAGCTCCAAGCGTCCATCCCGGTCAAGGGTTCGCCGCCAGTCGGCGATCTCGAGTTCGATCCGTCCGGCCGCTTGGTCGAACGAGATGCCTTGCCGTTTGGCCAGGTGGTCCGTGAGCAGGCCATCGTTGCGGGTAAGGTTGCGGTTGAAGCTCAGGTCCTTGCCGGGGGGCTGCACCAGGCGGCGTGCTTCGTCCAAACGCGCCGGCCGGTAGTGGGTAAGGAATCCTCCCCATTGCGGCACGATCACGCAGTCGTGGCAATACAGCAATTCGTGGAGGTCGCGTTCGATGGCCATGGCTTCAAGGCGCCAAGTTATCCGATCTTGATCGTTCAAAGATCGGCAGCCTTCACCCTTGCGCGAGCCAATTCGAGATCCGCAGGTGTATCGATGCAGAACGAAGGATGCGTGGTAAGGCCGATCCGGACCTTGTGACCATGCTCCAACCACCGCAATTGCTCCAGTGATTCGGCAACTTCCAAGGATGAACGTGGCAGGGCCACCAAGCGCTGGAGCACCTCGGTACGGAAACCGTAGAGGCCGACATGCTTCAGGTAGCGGAACTGCTCGCACAGGGGAGTCGCCGTAGGCCGGTGCAGCGCAGGGATGGCCGCACGGCTGAAATAGAGCGCATCCATATGCACGTCGGTGGTGATGAGCACCTCGCCCGGGTCGGTAAGGTCGTGGTCATCGGTAACCACTTGCGCCAAGGTGGCAATGCCTCCGGGGGCCGTAGTCAAAGTGGTGCAGAGTTCCTCGATCTGTGCGGGTGCTATGAAGGGCTCATCACCTTGGATATTCACGACGGCATCGAAGGTCCCCATGCCGATCAGCTCGAGGGCCTCCCAGCACCGGTCCGTACCACTGGCATGGTCCGGAGAAGTCATTACGGCCGCACCCCCGACAGTCTCGACATGTTCCTTGATCCGTGCATCATCGGTGGCCACCACGACCCGGTGCAAGCCCTTGGCCAGGGAGGCCTGTTCGAGCACCCATTGCACCATGCTCTTTCCACCAATGTCCACCAATGGCTTCCCGGGCAGTCTGGTGCTGGCATACCGGGCAGGTATCACCCCAAGGATCCGCAGGGCCATTACATGTTCAACGTCAGTTGCACCTGCATGCTCCGGGGGGCTTCGATGGACAAGGGGCGCATCGAATACACTTCGTTGGAGAGGTTGTTCACGATGAAGGATATCCGGGTCTGCTCGGAAAAATCGTAGCCGACGCGTACATCGACCAACCAGTCACCCGTATCGTGGGTACGCATCCAGTTGCCAACCCCCGTTGGCAGGCTGAACTGTGGCAGAGGCGATTCGTCCAGGTCGACGAAGATCTTATCGAGGTTGCGGACATGGCTGTTATAGCGCACGCTGAACCCTGCCATGACCTTCTTGTAGTCGAACTGGACATCGGTGCGGAACAAATTCTGGAGCCTGAATTTGAGGATGTTGTCCTCCGGATTCCAACTTGTGGTCGTGTAAGAATAGGGTTGACTTCCTGCGAAAGATGCCGTGGCGTAAACATAGTCGGGCGTGGTACTGATCGGCAGTGTGTGCGTGTAACCCATGAGCAACGCCACGTCAACGAGCCCCACGCTTCCCCTACCGGTAACCTCGAACTCATAGCCGGTTACGCGTGCCCCGCCGGTGTTCACGCTCTTGAAACCAAGACCGTAGTTGTTCTGCGCGGTAGGGGTAACCCACTGGCCGAAGGTGAATTCCACATAGTCCTCGTATTCCTGCTGGAACACCACCGCATCGAAGTAGCCCATGAACCGGCCGACCTTGAAGCCTTGTTTGATGCCCCCTTCGAGGTTCCAGCTTTGCTCGGCACGAAGGTCCGGATTGGGATAAACCTCGAGCACACCGATGTTGGTGGTAATGAAGCGCTCACCGATCGTGGGAAAACGGAATCCCTGTCCATAACTGGCGCGGATGAAGGTGGCCTCGAACACCTGGTAGTTAGCACCAGCACGGAACACGGGTTGCGCCGCTTGATCATCGTCCACCCGGAACTGCTCGTAACGTACGCCACCGGAAAGGGAAACACGGTCGAAGATCTTCTTGTCAACCTGCAGGTATACACCCACGTTGGAGGAGGACACAAGACCATTGGCCTCTGAATTTCCGCTGTACAGCACCGAATTCGTTTCAACATGCTGTCCGGAAATTCCGCCTGTGAGCACCGTCTCCCCGAAAATGTCCGCCTTCTGTTGAACTTGGTATTCACCGAAGAGGGTGACGTTGCTGTTGCTTTGGTTGTTGTTGTTGTCGAACGCCATGTCCAAGTACCGGGCGCGCAGGCTGTGTCGAGTACCCTGGTCCGACAAATAGTTCACGTACGGGTCGATGTAGAATTGGGTACCCAAAGTGGTCGTTACGGTTCCCTCTTCAGGCCTGAAGAGCCCTTGGTCGGTATCGTCCCAAATGAAGACACTGGTCGAACGGCTTTTCATGGCGTTCGCGTTCAATCCATAGTTCAACCCTTTCACTTTCTTGTTCCTCCAGCGAAGTCCGGTATTGAAGCGTATCCGGTTCTCGTACCCCCCGAGCCCGGTGCGTAACGGGTCGTTCGCAAGAGTATCCAGCGGAACCGCATCGGGACCAATAAAACCGGCATCGGCGAACGCATTTCCACCCAGCACAAGGTCCAGATT
>JBIIYD010000073.1:0-11634 GCA_044347005.1 Flavobacteriales bacterium
TGCCCACACGCATGACGAGCAATACCAACCCCATCAGGCCACCGACCAGGTAGGCCACCTGCCAATCCATCAGGGGGCTGCCGGTGTACTGTTCGAACACGTTCCCCAGGACCTGGCCTTGACGTACCACCTCATCGGCGAATACTGCACCGAGTGCGCCGAAAGTGACCACGATCATGGTGCCATAGCCGCGCTTTCCGACAGGCAGGGTTTCAGTGATCAGCGTGATCCCCGCTCCGAGTTCACCGGCCAGACCTACTCCGGCAATGAATCGCACGATGGCATAGCTGGTGATGTCGAACGTGAACGCATTCGCGATGTTGGCGAGCGAGTAAAGGAGTATGCTGCCGAAAAGCACGGTGATGCGGCCTTTCTTATCGCCCCATACGCCCCAGAGGATGCCGCCCACGAGCATGCCCAGCATCTGGATGTTGAACAGGGTGATCCCAAGGCCTTTGATGCGTGGGTCGCCGGGGCCAAGGATGAACTCGAGGCTCTCACGCTTCACCACGTTGAAGAGCACCAGGTCATATATGTCCACGAAGTAGCCCAACGCCGCCACGGTGATCAGCAGTGCGGTGCGCTTGTCGGGAAAGAGGGCGGTCATGCGTGCACGAACGTACGGGGAAGTGGCGAACGGGCGATCAGGCCAGGATCTCCTTCACGTTCCCGTCGATCATAACGGACAGGCGATCCATGGGCAGGTCGTTGTCGTCCTTGCCGAAGGGGTCCTCGATCTCTTCGGCGATCAGCTCAAGGCTGGCCAGTACATAGAAGATGAACATCACCACCGGGATGGCGATATACCCCAGCGAAAAGACGAAGCCGAAAGGCAGCGTGAGCACGTATATCACGATGAACTTCTTGATGAAGCTGCTGTAGGAGTAAGGGATGGGGGTGTTCTTGATCCGTTCGCAGGCCCCGCAGATGTCCAGGAATTGTGAAAGGTCCGTGCTGAGCACGATTAGCTGCTCCCCGCTGATGACCCGGTCATGATAGAGGCGCATGGTGCGCTGCTGCATCAGACTGGCCACCTGGGACGGCACATGCTTGCTGCGGTCGAAATCGGGGATCTCGGGATGGGGCTTCGTATCCAGTTCGAGGCGGGTCTTCTCCGACCGCAGGTGCTGTTTCAGCTCGATCGCGAAGAGCGGGATGAGCCGCGCATAGAACGTTCGTGTGTTGGTGTCCTCGGGAGGCACGTACGTGGCCAGCTTCACGGCCGTGTTCCGGCTCACGTTCACCAACTGGCCCCACAGCTTGCGCCCTTCCCACCAGCGGTCGTAGGCGGTGTTGGTGCGGAACACCAGCAGCATGCTGATCGCGAAGCCCAACAGGCTGTGCATCACGGGCAGGTTGCTCACCAAGCTCTCCTTGCCCAGCTTCAGGTAGCGCAGTTCCACGTAGCCGATGACGAGGGTTATCAACCCTACGATGATCAGCATGGGGAACAGTTTCCGGAAGGTGTCCGACTTGTGGAGGGCCAGTGCCTTCAGCCAGTTGGACGGATCGTAGGTGATCATCGCTTCATTCGTAATGCTTGCGGACCATGCCCATGAACATGCGGCCGGGAAGCACCTTGCGCAACTGTACGCTCAGCTTCTGCATGCCTTGGGCGACGATGTAGGTGACCTTTGGCTTGGGCGAGCGGATGATGCGCGCCACCACCCGGGCCAATTCGTCCGGGTCCCGGCTGTAGTGCATGCTGCCGCCCAGGATCTCCATGGCCCGCTCATATCCGGGACGGTGAGCTTCCGAGATGACCGCGGGCGTGATGCGCGAATTCTTGATGTTGGTATTGAACTCGCCCGGCTGCACGGTGACCACGGTGATGCCGAAACGCTCCACCTCGGTGCTCAGCGCTTCGGCGTAGCGGTCCAGGGCGGCTTTGCTGGCGCTGTAGAAACTGCGGTAGGGCAGTCCGAAGTTGGCGGCCACGCTGCTGATGTTGATGATCAATCCGCTCTTCTGCCGGCGCATGTGCGGCAAGGCGGCGCGGCACATCCGGTGCGGCCCGAACACGTTGGTGTCGAAGAGGCGCTGGGCATCCTCCACAGTGATGTCCTCCGCCGGGCCTTGGATCCCGAGCCCTGCGTTGTTGATCAGCACATCGATGCGGCCTTCACGTTTCACCAACTCGGCCATGCCGGCCTGCACGCTGGCTTCGTTGGTCACGTCCATGGCCACAAGGCGATAACCGTTCGGCTGCTCGCTATCGCCGGCTTTTCTGCTGGTGCCGTAAACTGTATGCCCCAAGGCCGCGAGTCGCGAACAGATGGCTTTACCCAATCCGCTGGAACCACCGGTGACGAGCACTACTTTGGTGTAGTTGGACATGGGCGCCAAGGTAGCCTGCGCGTATGGTGTGGAGGTGGTTCTTGCCGACCGGGGAAGGTCGAAAACCTTCGGTCAGGGCAAAAAAAGTGGGGCAAGCGACCCGCATCGCACCGCTACGACCGCCTGCCCTTGCTTCCTTCCGGACCTGGGGGATTCAGCGGGAGCTGGTCGTACGGGACTTGCCCCGGCACAAAGGTAGGAGAATGGGGTTTTGGATGAACGGGTCGAGAGAAGATAGTTGGCTGAGGGACCATGGACTTCCAGGTCACACGGGGACAGTGGTAGATCATTTGCTTGTACAAGCAAATGATTAGGTTTGAAGTCATGGAATCTCCTCTGTCGCCATACAGCCACTGTATCCTCTTCACGTCCAACGCTTTCGCGCGTACACTTTCCAAGGTTGCCGAGCCCTATTTCGCTGAACTTGGCTTGACCATGACCCAGGCTTTTCTGCTCATGAGCATCGTGCGCGAACCAGGGATATCCGCTGGGAAACTTTCCGACGAACTGTTGTTGGAGCCATCCACCATCACGCGAGCACTTGACAAGATGGAACTGAAGCGGCTCATCTACCGAGAACACAGAGGCGCATCAACCATTGTATTCGCTGGGCCTGAAGGGACCAAGTTGGAGAAGGATGCCGTTGCCGCTTGGGGGAAGATCAGGATCTATTACGAGGGTAAATTCTCCAAAGAGTTCAGCGATCGCTGGGCATCGGACCTGGACTCGGGTATGGCCTGGGTGCGGCACGACTTGAGGGAATGACCATTTGCTTGTACAAGCAAATGATTCAAGTCGGACTATTCCGCGATCTGCCTCCCTCACACCTTCCACTTTCACCCCGTATCCTTGCACCATGGACCTTTCCATCGTCATCCCCTTGTTCAATGAACGCGAGTCCCTGCCGATCCTCGTCGAGCGGCTGCACGGGGTGATCCAAGCCATGGGCAGGAGTTATGAGATCCTCCTGGTGGACGATGGTAGCAACGACGGTTCGTGGGCGGAGATCACGCGGCTCGCTGACTTGGACAGCCGCGTCAAAGGCATCCGTTTCGGTCGCAATTACGGGAAGAGTCCGGCTTTGAACGAGGGCTTCAGGGCGGCAAAAGGTGCTGTGGTCATCACCATGGACGCCGACCTGCAGGACGATCCCGATGAGCTGCCCGAACTGTACCGAATGATCGTGGAGGACGGTTTCGACCTCGTTAGCGGTTGGAAGAAGAAGCGCTATGATCCGCTCACCAAGACCCTCCCCACCAAGCTGTTCAACTGGACCACCCGACGGGCCAGTGGGGTCATGTTGCACGATTTCAACTGCGGCTTGAAGGCATACCGCAGCGAAGTGGTGAAGAACATCGAAGTGTTCGGTGAGATGCACCGCTACATCCCGTTCATCGCCAAGAAGGAAGGGTTCCGTAAGATCGGTGAGAAGGTGGTGAAGCACCATCCCAGGAGGTACGGCACCACCAAGTTCGGATTCGATCGCTTCATCAATGGCTTTCTCGACCTGCTCACGATCACCTTCATATTCCGCTTCGGCAAAAAGCCGATGCATTTTTTCGGGGGCTTGGGCACCATCATGTTCTTGTTCGGCGCTGCCGCTGTCCTCTGGCTCATCGGTAGCAAGGTGTGGCACCTCTTCGTGGTCCATCAGCCCGCACCGTTGGTGTCCGACCAGGCCTTGTTCTATGTGGCCCTGACCGCCATGGTCATCGGCGTGCAGTTCTTTACCATGGGCTTCGTGGCCGAATTGGTGAGCCGCAATGGGGCCGATCGCAACAGCTATCGCGTAAAGGAGCGCATCGGGCTTTGAGCGTCGCCCATCTTTGGGGTCCATGCCACGCTCGTCCGTAGATCGTCTCGCCCTCGTTGCACTCGTTCTCCTGGTCGCACGCCATGTCTGGCTCGCGATGTACGTGCATCCTTATGGCGACGACCTCAGCTATGCCTTCCACGGAACGCACAGTGCCTTGGGTGAACGATTGTTGCAGGAATACCGGACCTGGAACGGCCGGTACTTTTCCAGCATTCTCGTTCTGCGCGGTCCTCTGGTGCTCGGTTTCGACCTTGGACTGAAGCTGTACCGCGCAGTGCCTGTGGTGCTCATGGTGCTGTTAGTGCATGCTGCCTACACCCTGCTGCGCACACGGGATCTCGTGGAACTGTCCAGGCTCCGTGCCCTGTTGGCCGCGCTGGGCTTCCTGGCCGTTCTCATGAACCTGATTCCACACGAGGGAGAAGGCTTGTACTGGTACACGGGAGCCGTCACGTATTTCCTGCCGTGCATCCTCATCCTCCATGGCGCTATCGCAGTGCTCCGGTACCGAGCTGCAACGGGTGTACTACAGCAGGTAGCATGGGCGGCATGGGGTGCCGTTCTTCTCGTAGCGTTGTCGGGCTCGAACGAGGTCGTCATGGTGTACATGCTGCTTGCGACAGGCACGGCACTCTTCTTGACCGAGCGCACCAACAGTGCGGCACGGCCGCTTTTGCTTGCAGTGTTCATCGTGGCATTGGTCTGCGCCGCCGTGGTCTACTTCGCCCCCGGGAATGCACTTCGGAGCGGCTATTTCGAGCATACCCACGAGCCGCTGCGCACCCTTGCGTTCGCCAGCGCTCAAACGCTCCGTTTCATCGGCCGATGGTCCGTCTCGCCCGCATACCTGCTGGCGAGCCTTCTGGTACTGGCATGGGCCAGGGAAGCGCAAGGAAAGGCTCTTGCCCAATGGAGCACCCGTGCCGGACGGTGGTTGGCCCTGGCCCTGCCGATAACCGCAGTATTCGTGGCCATGGCTTTGCCGTATTGGGCAACGGGCATTCTCGGACAGCACCGCACTGCCAACCTGGCCCTGTTCGTATTCCTACCGCTTTCGTGGTGGGCCTTGGTGGTCTGGGATGTCCAGGTATTCCGACCAAGAGGTTGGGCCGTGCCCCTCAGCACACATCGGCATCGGCCGCTGCTGTTAGCTCTTCTGGCCTTGTCCCTGCTCTTTACCGGACAGGATGGCCGCGTGACCAGCGACCTGGTCTCGGGACGCGCCGCTCGCTACGATGCACAATGCATGCACCGCTATGACCAAGTGCGACAGGCTATACGCTCGGGTGCGTCGGAATTGGAGTTGGAGCCCTTGAACGACCCTCCGAAGGCACTGTCCGTGCTGGACCTGTATGCCGATCCACAGCACTGGATGAATACTTCCCTTGCGCTCTACTTCGGTGGCGATAGCTTGCACATCCGCCTGTCGAACGGCCAGGGTCGATGATCAACGGCTTGCTGCCTGCGGTGCTATTTCCATGGAGAACAGCTCTTCGGAGAGCCGTGCATCATGGCCGTACACATCGTCGCGGAAGTTCAAGCGCCCTTCGGGGTCTATCCAGGCGGTGAAATAGCCGATGGTAACGGGCAGCTTCTTCGGCAGGCGCACGTACATCTCCTTCTCCCGGTACATGGCTTCCTTGATCCGTTCGGAGGTCCACGTGGTGTCGTTGCGCAGCAGGTAGGCGGCCAGTTCGGTCGGTCGACTGAGCCGGATGCAACCGTGGCTGAAGGCCCGTTTCTCCCGCGCGAAGCCGCCTTTGCTCGGTGTATCATGGAAATAGATGCTGTAGCTGTTGGGGAATAGGAACTTCACCCGGCCGAGCGCGTTGCCGGCACCCGGTTTCTGGCGTATCACAGGACTCGATGCAGTGCCCCCGATCTTTTCCATGCCCTTGCGCCGCAGGTAGTTCGGGTACTTGGCCATGGCCGGCAGGATCTCGCCTTTGACGATGCTCTTCGGAACGGTCCACGTGGGGCTGAACACGATCTGCGCCAATGAATCGCTGAAGATCACCGTGCGCGTGGCTACCGCGCCCACCACCACATCCATTGCCAACACTTCGTTGCCGTCCTCGAAAACGTGCATGCGGAACTCGGGTATGTTCACCAGGATCAGGTCCGGTGCGCTCTGCTCGGGTACCCAACGCAGCCGTTCCATGTTCACGAGCAGCGTGCGCAGTCGTTCTCCCGGGGTCACGTTGAATGCGGCGACCGTGCCTGCACCGATCACTCCGTCAGGGTGCAGCCCGTGCCGTTCCTGGAACCGTTGAACACCGCTCACCAAGGTGCTGTCGTAAGTGTCGCTCTTCATCGACAGCGTGTCGTTCGAGGGCGCCAGGTCGCCCAGGAGCACCAAGCGCTCACGCATCATGGGAACCATCGGTGCGCGTTGCCCCGGTTCCAGTTTACGCAGGGTACCCAGACTCAGCGGCACCCAGTCGGAAAGGCTGTCGAGCACGTGGAAGTGCCGCAGTTGTTTCTTCAGCAGTTTGTATTGGGGGTGTATGGGTTCCAGGGGCGACAGGTCCATCCGGCCGGCCACCAGGGAATCGATCAGTCGCGAAAGGTCCTTCTTCCGCCTGGGGATGAACCAGTCCAACTCGCGCAGGTCCTTTCCGATCACGCCGCTGTACTTCTTGTCGGCAAGGCTGAAGAACTGTGCCGTAAGCTGCAGTTCGATCTGCATCCTGCAACTGTCGCACACGGCCACGCCGCTTCCGTCCGTTCGCGAATTCAGCAGCAGCCCACTCAACCGGTCCCGCAATTCCTTCACCGCGGCAAAAGCGGTATCCCCGGTGTTCACCAGATCGAAAAAGGCCATGGCGGATTGCGACAATGAATCGCTTACGAACCAGGCGTATTGGTATTTCCGACGTTGGTAGAAGCTACGGATGCCTGTGGTGTCCTGCTTGAACTCCGGATGCGCCGTAAGGAAGCGCTCGATGTCCAGACTGTCCAGGCGCCTAGTGCTGTAGGCCTCCTCGCTTTCGAAAACGGTGCTGATCCGCTGGGTTTCTTCTACCAGATCGGGCGTCCGGTCCTTGTCCTGTTGCGGGCCACAAGCGGCCAACGCGAGCGCCAGCCATATGGGAGTGCGGTGAAGGCGATTCATTCGGACCGCAAAGGTGCGGTCTTTCCGGCCGTTCACTTGCCGTGCACGTAGAGCAAACCGTTGTTCGCCAAGAGGTCGATCACAACGGGCATATCCTCACGGCTTACCGCTGGGCAACCCCAGCTACGGCCCAGGCGACCGTGCCGGGCAATGAACTCCTGGCTCACGTAGTCGGCACCGTGGATGATCACTTCTCGCGGGAGCGCTTGGTCGTTCAAGCCTTTGTCGAGGCCGTGCAGGAGCAATGCCGCACCGTGTTTGGGACTGGTGATCTCGGCACCTACGCGGTACATACCAAGGCTGGTCTGGTGCGAACCTTCGCGGTTGCTGAACGCCGTTGCCATCACATCCCCGGTCCCTTGGCCGTGGGCCACCCAGGTGCGCAGTATCAGGCGTCGCTGCTCCACGTCGATCACGTACAGCCGCTTCGCGGTGCTGGGTTGGGTCATGTCCGCAATGGCGATCACGCTCGGAAGGATCCCATGGGCTTCGGCACGAGCCAATCCGGCGCGCAGCACGTCCAGGTCCAACCCGGCATCGGCCGACGCGATGGAAGCGTACAACACCGCCGAGAGGTCGGTTTCGGGCTCGGTGGTCACGAGCGCCGGTTCAACAACTCCGGGCAATAGCCAGGAAAGCACATAAAGCAGTAGCAATGGTGTGTTGACCATGGTTCCGAGCAGGTAATGAGCCAGAATGCTTCGAGCAGCGAGGTTCCAGTTCGCCTAACACCCTGACGCCCTAAAGGTAAGCAAATGATCTTTCAAAGGGAAACCGGGTTCGGTCGTCCGGGTAGGTCCCGTCCCGTCGAACAGACCCTTCCATCGGTTCGGTACATTAGTTGCCTTGCCGCAAAGACAAGCGTAATTCCATGCGTAAAGAATTCATCGTTGTGTTGGCTGTCGTTGTATTGGGGGCCTGCCGAAAGGAGGATAGTTCGGTGCTGCCTGTCGAGACCCCGATCTACCAGGACTTGAAGGTGCTGTACGACAAGCCCGACAACAGGACCAGGGCCTATGCTACTTTTCGCAAGAACAGCAGCTTGGGTGTGCGCCTGCAGCTTACGGGTGGCTCCACCGTCACCTTCAACAACGAGTCGCACACGACCTACACCGAACTCGACAACTACTTCTACCGCTGGAGCGAAGAGGGAATGGTGGATGGCGTTTTCCGTTTCACAAAGGCGGGGGTGGGCACTTTCGTGAACACCATTGCCCGGGCCGATACCAACGACATCAATGTGCCGAACGGCGTGGTCCTTTCGATCCTCAACGGTGGGCAGGTGTTCTGGGTGGGAATAGCCTTGGAGCCGGGGGAAACGGTCAGCGCCAAGTTGCGACAAGGGAGCACCACAACCAACAGCGTTGATGTATCGAGCACCGGAACGGAAAGCATCCAGTTGCCCGTATCCTTGTTCGCGAACCTGGTGCCCGGTACGGCGGACCTTTACCTCACCCGGACAAAGACCCATGGCATCCAGCAGGCCGACGGTTCTGCAGGAGGCCGCCGCATCATCGAGGTGGAAGCGCGCGGGACGGTGACGATAGAGTAGGGGACTACGGGTAGTGTTCCTCGCGGATGACGTTCCCAGCGGCATCCCATTCCATCCACGTGCCCATCTTTTTCAGCGTGCCGTCCTGGTTGTAGCCATCCAACGTGCCCTTGATGCGGATGGTGCCGTTGGGGAAGAACTCTTGGTAGGCGCCGTTGGGGATGTCCCTGATGAACTTTTGAACGACCATCTCCAGATTACCGGTCTCGATGTTCTCTACGAACAAGGTATCAGATATTGCTACTTGACGAATATCGATTCTTCTGCGCAACGGCGGGAACGGATCGTCGCTTAGGTGATACTCATATCGTGATAGTGGGTAGCGATGAACTTGGAGTTGAAGCTCGCCTGTGACAGGATTCTCCGTGTAGGCGGAATCCACGCGCTCCATATTCTCCTTGATCGTGAGCAAACGACGCTGATAGGTTTGGTCATTGTTCTGCCAATTACCTTGATCAAACTGGATGTCCTGCGCATGAAGTGCGACTGCATGGAGGAGAAGTGACAGGAATGTGAAAGTGTGTCGCATACCCTTTATGCCGAAATCTACCAAAAGTGACCAGTTGTTGGACTTGGTCCCATAACCATGTTGCATATCCGTCGCGTCGTCGCGTCGTCGCGGTAAGGCTCCTACCCCGCCAAGATCGCCTTCGCATAATTCGCCCAGCTCATGTTCTTCGTAGCCTCCACCACATTCTCACGCGGGATGGGCTTTTCGATGCTCGCGTTCATCACGCGCACCATGTCGGCGATGTTCTTCGGTTCGGCCAGGTAGCCGTTGAAGCCGTCCGTGATGGTCTCGGGGAAGTGCCCCACGCGCGTGGCCACGGCGGGTAGCTTGAAGTTGTAGCTGAGGCTCTCCACCCCGCTGGGCGTGGCGGTCTCGTAGAAGAGGACGATGGTATCCGCCGCTTGGAAGTAGGGAGGCACCTCCTCGTTCGGGATGAAGCGGTCCACCACTAGTGTCCGGTCCTTCAGGCCCAGTTGTTCGATCATCGCCAGCGGATCGTAGTCGCGTTCGTCGTCGGCCTTCTTCAGGAAGAGTTTCTTCAGCGTACCGAACACGGCGTTCTTCACTTTGGTGCTCAGCTTGCTCTGGTCCACCGTCTGCCAGAAGCGCTCACCCACGACCATCAGGCTCACGTCGTCGCGCTGCTTGGCCAGTTCCGCAAAAGCTTCGATGCAGTAGTGCAGCCCCTTGTACTTGCGGATGAAGCCGAAGAAAAGGAATACGTGTTTCCGCAGGTGGTGCTGGGCTTTCCAAGCTTCCTTGTCGAACGCCGGGTCGGGCTTGAAGAGGGTGTAGATGGGGTGGTAGAGTTTCAGGATAGGGTGAATGGGAGTTGGTGAATGGTGAATGGGTAGCTCACTTCGCTTCGGAGGCATTCCACTATTCACCATTGACCATTCGCCATTCGCCCTCTTCCCGTCCAACGTCACCTCGAACTCCTTCTCCGGCATCAAGGCTTTCAATTCCTCCGCTGTCTTATACGCGTGAACGATAAAGCTGTGCCCGTGCCTTAGCGCCATGCGCGTGAGCCGTGCATCCAGCGAGCTCTGTTCCTTGGCAGCCACGAAGTGCAGGTCGAAGAGGATCTCGGCCTTCGTGTGTTTCCGCAGGTACTTGGCGATGCTGTTCAGCGGTATGCCCTGCGTGGGGTTGTACCACTGGATGATGACCTTGTCGGGCCTCAGATCAGCGATGGCCTTCGCGGTGGCCCACCAGGTGCGTGGGTCGTTCCAGTTGGTGAGGTACTTCACCGGGATGTCGTAGCCCTCAAGGAAGTCGCTGCGGCTGGCCTTATCGACGAACTCGCGCGGGATGATCGCCGGGTACTGTTGCGTCCAGCTGACAATGGTGACCTGCGCGCCTTCATCCTTCAGCGAACGGGCCAACGCGGTGTTGTACTGCGCAATGCCGCCTTTGAACTTGGGGCCGGGGCCGAAGCAGATGATGCGGGGGGAGTTCATCGAAGTGAATGGCGAATGGTCAATTGTGAATGGAACTGAGGGTCGATCTTCTGCATTTCCCATTCACCATTCACCAACTCCCATTCACCTGTATTCAGATCTTCTTCAACGCTGCGTCGTAAACCCGTCGCATCCCTTCCTCGATACTGATCTTCGCCTTCCAACCGAGGTTCTCTTCCACCCACGACATATCGCAGTAGCGGCTGTGAACGCCCACCGGTTTGTCGAGCAACGGTTTGATGGTCGGTTTGTATCCCGCAAAGCCGGTGAAGACCTCGATCAGTTCCAGGAAGCTGGTGAGCCTGCCCATGCCGATGTTGATGGCCCGGCCGTCGCTGATCTTGTCCATAGCAAGCAGCGTAAGATCGAGCACGTCATCGATGTGTACGAAGTCGCGGCCTTGTTTGCCAGTGCCCCAGACCTCGAAGGGGTTTTCCTTTTTCGCAGCGCGCGCGGCAATGGCGGGCACGGGATAGCTGAGGTCCTGGTCCTCACCGTAGCCGCTGAAGGGCCGGATGCAGGTGACATGCACGCCGTAGTGGCTGGCCGCGATCTTGGCCAGGAACTCGCCAGTGAGCTTGCTCCAGCCGTAGGTCATGTCGGGCTCGCCCATCTTCTTGAAGTCGATGTCGCTCTCCTTCAGTTTGAGCGTGTTGCTCTCGGTCTGCAGGTCGATGGGGTAGGCGGCGCTGCTGCTGGGGTAGAGGAAACGTTCCGGCTTGTTGCGACAAACGTAGAGGAAGATCTCCGCGTCGATGCTGAGGTCCTGTGCCACCAGCATGGGGTCGCCATCGATCTTGCTGCGCCCGCCCACGATGGCAGCGAAGTGGAAGATGTCCTTGA
>JBIIYD010000074.1:0-11613 GCA_044347005.1 Flavobacteriales bacterium
TGACCCCCACAGCGAACACTGCCCAGCCGATGCCCAGCACCATGGCCGTGCGGGCATTGTTGCGGCTGCGGATCGCGCTGCGCACCGCGAGGTAGGCGAGGATCACGAAGGTCCAGCCGACGAGCGGATGGTGAAAGAAGGAGGCGCCGGCCGCGATCAGCACGGGCATGGCCAGGCAGTGAACGATGCAGCGCGCGCTGTTCAGGATGCCGGGGCCGTCGCCGCTGCGGAAGAGCTTCGGTAGTTAAAGGGTCATGGAAGGGTGTTCAATGCGCGTTGGTACCAGGCCAGCACGCCGCGCCGGTGCGGGTCGCCGTAGAGTTGGATGAAGCGCTGGGTCTCGGGATGCGCTTCCGAAGAGAAAATGGAGATGCGCCTGCCTGCTGGTAGGCAGGCTCCAACACGAAGCTGTGGGTGAGCGTGATGCCGCAGTCAACGGTGATACAGCGGTGCCAGTCCTCGTAGGTGCGGGGTATCATAGGTCGAGCAATGGTCCGTTGGTATCGATGCGCAGGAGCAGACGCTGCTGGCCGGTCTCCTCGATGGTGGGGCTGCGGTGCACGCACGCGGCCACCCGATCGCCGGGGTACAGCGCGCCCTTGATGATGGCCACATGCCCGGTGGCCACCTTTTGCACATCCTCGGGTGAGCGTTCTATGGGCAAGTCCGGAACGCGGCTGCGGATGGCCTTTTCGTTCACGGCATCGTTGGGCAGCCAGAGCGTACCGGGTCCAGCGTAGGTGCAGAGCAGGCGCAGGTCGTTCACGTCGGTATGGAAACGGCGGCACATGTTGCTGTTCACCGGGCTCAACGCCAGCCGCAGGTCCTTCACCATGCTGGTGGCGGCGAAACCTTCCAGGATCAAGGCGATGTCGTCGAGCAGTGGCTCCGCATCAAGTTCCATGGTGCTGAACACCTCACGCAGGTGCTCCATGATGGCGGTGACGCAGCCGTGCGTGCGGATCTCGCCGGACAGGCCGTGAAGCACAGCGGTGATCACCTCCGGGGCCACGGGCACGCTCCGTTCCTAAACGGCGATGTTCACCTCGGGGTCGTGGATGCGTTCCAGCACTTCGGGATAAGCACTGTTCGCCAGATTGGCAATGGATGTTGACGTGTGGTTTTGCATGGGCTGCGTGATCATTGTTCGATGGTCTCGGGTTCCGCCTCCGGTATGGGCCACTCATCCTGCTTTGGGAAAAGCCCGGCCTGCCATGCGGCGATCTCCGCTTCGTTGCAGAGGCATTGCTCCAGCGCTGCGCGGATGCGGGCCTCATCCATCTCCTGACCGATAAAAACCAGTTCGTTCTGGCGGTCGCCGAAGACCGGGTGCCAGCGCGCTTCGATCACATCCTTGTGTTCCACGAAACTGGCGTAGCGGATGCGCTGGCCAAAGGGCATGCTGCTCCACCACACACCTGCGCCGTCGGCTTTCAGGCTGCCACCGGCCTGGCTCCAGTTCAGCGCCTGATCGCTGCGCGAGGCCAGCCAGAACATGCCTTTGCTGCGGATGATGGTGGTGGGGAAGTGCTGCGAGAGCCAAGTCCAGAAGCGCTGCGGATGGAAGGGCCGCTTATCGCGCAACACGAAGCTGCGGATGCCGTACTCCTCGGTCTCGGGCGTGTGTACGCCGCCTTCCAGTTCCTTCTTCCAACCGGCGCTGCTTTCAGCCTCTCCCATGTTGAAGAGCCCGGTGCCCATGATCGCGGCTGGGTCGATGCGACCGAGCTCGCTGCGGATGATGCGCGCGCCGGGATTGAGTTTGCGCAGCGTGCCTTCCAACGTACCTATCATCTCCGGCGTGGCCAGGTCTGTCTTGTTCAGCACGATCACGTTGGCGAATTCCACCTGCTCCACCAGCAGGTTCACGATGGTGCGGTGGTCGCCTTCCATGTTGGTGAGTTCCCGATCCACCAGGCGCTCGCTGCTGCAGAAGTCGCGGAAGAAGTTGAAGCTGTCCACCACGGTCACCATGGTGTCGATGTAGGCGAAGCGGCTCAGGTCGATGTTGCTTTCCTCGCTTACGAAGCTGAAGGTCTGCGCCACCGGCACGGGTTCGCTGATGCCGGTGCTTTCGATCAGCAGGTGATCGAAGCGGCCTTCCTTCGCGAGCCGTTCCACTTCCACCATCAAGTCCTCGCGCAGGGTGCAGCAGATGCAGCCGTTGCTCATCTCCACCAATTTCTCTTCGGTGCGACTGAGTGCGCCGCTGTTCTCCACCAGCTGAGCATCGATGTTCACCTCGCTCATGTCGTTCACGATCACGGCCACGCGCAAGCCCTGTTTGTTGTGCAGCACGTGGTTGAGCAGGGTGGTCTTGCCCGCACCAAGGAAACCGGACAAGACAGTTACAGGCAGGCGACGTTCTTCGTTCATGGGTGTAGTTGTTGGCGAGAACACGGGGAGGTTTCCATTCAACCCTCACTGCTGCGTGGAAGCGACGGCCATCGCATCGCTGGTAGTCCTCCCGCGTGTTCTCATGATGATCTTGCGGGTACAAATATGCAACTAAGTTGCATATAAGGAAATGAATACGGGTCGGCAATGCGTATAGCGACCGTTATGAACGGTGGAAGGTGAGGGGAGGTGCTCCGGGTCAGAGCCTGGCCATCCGCCCCAACAAGGCTGGCCACAACTTCTCCTCACCACCTTTCTTGAAGAACCCGAAGTGACCGATGGCTTCCACGCCAAGGTCAGTTGGATGGATGTGCTCGTGCGTGATGCGGCAGTTCACATAGTGCTTCGCCAGTGCTTCGGCGGCGCGTTTTGGGGCCAGGTCGAGGTCGTCGGCGAAGCTCCAGAAGAGCAGCGGCACGTGCAGGTTGGCGTAGCGCTCGTGGGCACCGGGCACGTGGTCGAAGAGGTAGCCGGGGGAGCGGCCCCACTTGACCCACTCGTGTACCATGCCGGGCGGCAGGTCCTCCATTACGCCCAATCGCTTTCCGGGGAAGTAGCCGAACACACGGGTGAAGGCGGGGATGAGCATGAGCCATTGGAAGCTGATGCGGCGGCGGTGGGGGAGGTCCCAGTTGCGGAAGTGGCCGTGTTGCGATGCGATGAGCACCAAGGCCGAGAGCTTGTCCTGCGCCTTGCAGATGCCGAAGAACTGCCCGCCGATGCTGTGCCCCAAACCAATGATGCGTTGTGGTGCATAGGTGGCATGCACGTGCTCGATCACCGCGGAGAGGTCGTTCTCGGCCCAGGTGGTGGCGGTGGCCGGGTGCTTTCGCAGGCTGCCCTGGCGCGATGCTCCGATGCCGCTGTAATCGAAGGTGGTCACATGGTATCCACGTCCGGCCATCCATGCGGCGAAGTGCTTGTAGTAGCCTTGGAGCACGCCCGTGGCACTGGCAATCACAATGTGCTGGCCATGGCGCGCTGTGGGAACGAAGGTGCGGGTGGCGATGCCGCTTGGAAGGAGTTGCACGGTTGGAGCGCTCACGGGGCAAAGGTCCCATCTTGGGCTTACATCTTTGCATATTCCTGTGTTACATCAACTTTGAGTGGAACACACCACCTCAATGATGTCGAAGCCGTCCTCCACACGCTGCGATGGAACGTGGTGAAGCCTACCACACATAGCTCAATGGATTGGCCCATCGAACATGTGGGTGATAAAGCGCGTAGCGACCCGTGTTCAGGCGGGGTGCCTTCACGCAGGTTCTCGGCTATGGTGCGGTCATTCCCCAGTTCCAACGAACTGGCCAGCTCGTCCAGCATACCCGGGATGTGGACGTTCAGGGTGGGAACATCGAGGTGCTTCGCGGACGGCAATTCTCGTAACTGTCCACGCCAACTGGCCAGTATCTCTTCGCTTACGGGAACGGATCAAGGCCGCGAGCTTCCTTCTTGGGTCTTCGGACATGGTGGGCGGGAAGCTCCTGGAAAATTCGGGCCTGCTGCACGACCAAGGTCGTCCGGCGCTGCGCATGATCTACGGAATCCGCTCACGGCCATTTCATTGGCAGCGAGCAGGCTGGGTTCTACCATCGAAGAGCAGCCCGGGAATGAGGATGCCGCGCTGATGATAATGACCCTTCACCGCAATGTGCGGCAATTGGAAGCTTTGGTGGCCAAGGTGCTGGAGGAGAACGCCAACCTGCTTTCAGAGGAAAGCTTATTGCTGGAGCGACGGTATTTCGACCTGTGGCCCATGGTGGAGTCCTTGCTGCGGTCCATTGGTCCGGTAGCCCAGAATGCCGGAACGCGCGTTGTGAATGCCATCCCGCATGACCTGGTGGTGTATGCCGATGCGACCATGCTCCGTCGTGTATTCCAGAACCTGCTGAGCAACTCCATTGCCTATACCGCCAAGGGCGAGGTACACATCGGTGCCAAGCACAACGATAGCGATACCGGACTGGAGTTTTGGGTATCAGACAACGGCAGTGGGGTGACCAAAGCGCGACTGGAGCGGATCTTCGAAAAAGGCCAGGGCGATGCCAAGAGGGCCGAAAGCACAGGGTTGGGACTGGCCAATGTGAGGCCGTTTGTGGAAGCCCATGGCGGAACGGTACGCGCGGAAAGTGTTGATGGCAGCGGGACCACGGTCATCTTCAATTTGCCGGATGAGTCGTTGAAGTAGTGGCACGCGGTCGTCGCTTCTGGTAGCGGTCCGGCAACTATTGGTGTCCGGGGGGATTTTAGTGCGAAGAGTCTGCGTCCGATATGTATCGGACGCAGGCGGCATTCAGCCAGCCCAGCGAAATGCGAGCCCCTGGGATCACAACCTGCACTTTTCCCTGTCGGAGTAGCTGTTCAGGCAGTTGGTGCGGTCATCGCCGAACTCCAATGGTCCGGCAATTCCTCTTGAAGCGCTTTCCAGTCATCCCCCCGCAGGTGGTTCCACGCAAGGGACAAGGCCTTCAAGCGTCCCTCGGCATCGCGGAAGTGGCGTACGGAAAGGGTGGGGGCATCGCTGCGGTAGTTCGTGTGGTATTGCAGCAGGTCGGCCAGTGCTTTATCAGCATTGTAGCGTGTCACCCCTTGTGTGTAACCACCCAGCGGATGCAGTGCCACCAACAGCTCCTTGCGATCGGCATCAGTGGTACGCCCGGTAGGCGAAAGGAAAGCGTTCTCGTGGAAGTATCCGCCTGCTTTGGCACCTGCGACCAGTAGCTTATCCAGCACCGCATCCGATCCCGGGAAGACCATCAGTATGTGGTACCACCCCAAGGACGCTGTGTCGCCATCATAGTCCAACTCTTGGTTCAATTCGGCCAAGGGCGAAAGGCGTTGCTCATCGAAGTTCGCCGGAAGTGCGAAGCCGGCCTTCAGCAGGCACTCGATCAGCATCCAGGTGTAGTACAAGGGTTGGTCCTCCTGTCCCGGGAAGGTTCCTTCCTCCAAACCCTTCACCAGCAGCTGCAGCAACGCCGAAAGAGCCTCTGCATTTTCGTTCGTGGGCGGGCTGAAGGAGTCGTAGTTCGCATCCATGATATCCGCGAAGCCGTCGGTATCGCCGGACCCGAGCCTTATGCTTGAATCGTTGATCCAGTCCCTTTGCACGTAATTTTTTGCCAAGCTATCATGATATTGCACGGCATTCCCAAAGGCGTTATGGAGCTGTTCTTACACCATGCAGGGACCAAACGCGGGATGATGTCATCTCTGCACTGGAGTTGGTGCGGTGGAAACTCGGCTCGAGGTTGGTATTGAACGGCCGTTCCACCAGCTATTTGTCCGCGTTATGGTCCAGTTCAGGGTGCATAGGCTGCAGCACGCGTTCCGCGTTCCGGGAACCGGCCACGGTATCGTGGCCTTCCCCTATGCTGGCGACAAGATGCCCATCTGGTTGTTATTTACGCCCCACCTCGGTCCGCCCTTCTTGTTCGCTCTTCGCGCCGGGGCAAATGGCGCAGGCGTTCTCTCATTGGTACCGAGGTTTTCGGCACAGTGAGCAGGTATGATGCTCCAAGGTGGGCATCTCAATAACGCAAGGTCAAGCCGTTGCCTTCGCTCCCTGCTTTGCCGCCTCCATGCTCGCCTCTACGTCCGCGATGGCACGCTTGGTCTTCAGCAGACTGTCCGGCGTTACGCTGATGGAATCTATGCCCAGTTCCACCAGGAACTGTGCGAATTCGGGGAAGTCGGAAGGGCCCTGGCCGCAGATGCCCACCTTGGTCTTGGTCTTTTTGGCGCTGGTGATCAACATGCGCAACATGCCTTTCACGGCTTCATTACGCTCGTCGTAGATGTGTGCGACGAGGGCGCTGTCGCGGTCCAGACCGAGCGTGAGCTGGGTGAGGTCGTTGCTACCGATGGAGAAACCATCGATGTATTTGCTGAACTCCTCGGCCAGGATGATGTTGCTGGGCACTTCTGCCATCAGGTAGAGCTCCAGGCCCTCCTTGCCGCGCTTCAGGCCGTACTCGTCCATCACGCCCTTCACCTTCTTCAGTTCTTCCACCGTGCGGCAGAAGGGCACCATCACTACCACGTTCTTCAGGCCCATCTTCTCTCGCACCCGGCGGATGGCCTTGCACTCCAGCCCGAATGCCTCCTTGTAGGCATCGCTGTAATAGCGGGAAGCGCCACGCCAGCCGATCATGGGGTTCTCCTCGTCGGGCTCGAAGTGTTCGCCGCCCAGCAGGCCTTTGTATTCGTTGCTCTTGAAGTCGCTGAAGCGCACGATGACCTTGTTGGGGTAGAAGGCCGCCGCGATCTTGGCGATGCCGTAGCTCAGGCGTTTCACGAAGAAGGTCTCCTCGTCCTCGTAGCCGTGGATCAGGTAGCTGATCTTGCCGCTGAGGGCCACATCGCCGAGCTCCTTGTGCTGCAGCAAGGCCAACGGGTGGGCTTGGATGTAGTTGTTGATGATGAACTCCTCGCGGGCCAGTCCCACACCGGCGTTCGGCAGGTGTGCGAACTTGAAGGCGAGGTCCGGGCTCGCCACGTTGAGCATGATCGGCGTCTTCGTCTCGGGCATGTCGGCCAGCAGCGTCTCCTCCTTGTGGAAGGGGATGATGCCGCTGTACACGATGCCGGTGTCGCCCTCGCAGCAGCTGGCGGTCACTTCCATGCCCGTATCGAGCAGGTCCGTGGCATTGCCGCAACCCACGATGGCGGGCACACCCATCTCACGCGCCACGATGGCCGCGTGGCAGGTGCGTCCGCCCTTGTTGGTGATGATCGCGCTGGCCTTCTTCATGATCGGCTCCCAGTCCGGGTCCGTCATGTCGGTCACCAGCACATCGCCCTGTTGGAAGTCCTTGCCGTCCGTTTCGCCGCCACGACCGTCGAGGCTGAACAGGATGCGCACCTTGCCACTGCCGATGCGGTCGCCGATGGCGATGCCCTTGGTGATGATCATGGGCTCTCCGACACCCTGTGCGGCCGAGTGGTCGATCTTGTACTCCACCACGCGGTCCGTGGCCTTGCGGCTGTGGATCGTCTCGGGGCGTGCCTGTACGATGAAGAGCTGTTTCGTCAGCCCGTCCACCGCCCACTCCACGTCCATGGGGCACCAATGGCCCTTCTTGTCGCTGTAGTACTTCTCGATGGCGGCCACGCTGCGGGCCACCTCCAGCGCCTGCTCATCGCTGATGCAGAATCGGTTGCGCTGTGCCCGTTCGATGGGGATGATGGACGTGGGTTTCCCCGGCTCCACACCGTACACCATCTTGCGGTCCTTGTTGCCGAGCTTCTTCTCGATGATGCTGCTGTAGCCCTCGGCCAGCGTGGGCTTGAACACGAGGAACTCATCAGGGCTCACTGCGCCCTGCACCACCATTTCGCCCAAGCCGTAGCTGCCGTTGATCAGCACCACGTCCTTGAAACCGCTCTCGGTATCGAGGCTGAAGGCCACACCGCTGCTGCCCAGGTCGGAGCGCACCATCTTCTGGATGCCCACGGAAAGACCCACCTGGAAGTGGTCGTATCCGAGGCTTTCGCGGTACACGATGGCGCGGTCGGTGAAGAGCGAGGCGAAGCAGTTGCGCACGGCGCTGATCAGGTCCTGATGGCCGCGGATGTTGAGGAAGGTCTCCTGCTGTCCGGCGAAGGACGCATCGGGAAGGTCTTCCGCAGTGGCGCTGGAACGCACGGCCACGTCGGTGGCTTCCTGGCCGTACTGCAAGCTCATCTCGTCGTATCGCTCAAGGATGCCTTTCCAGATCTCCTCGGGGAACTTGCCGTTCTTGATCAGGGTGCGCACGGCAAGACCGGTGCGGCGGATGTTCTCCACGTCGTCCACATCGAGGCCCGCAACGATGTCGCGGATCTTCTGGTCCAGCACGTTGTGTTCGATGAATGCCTGGTAGCTGGCCACGGTGACCACGAACCCGCCCGGCACCTGCACCCCGAGCTGCCCCAGGTTGCGGATCATCTCGCCCAGGCTGGCGTTCTTGCCACCCACGGTTTCGATGTCGCTCAGTTCAACTTCGTGCAGCCATTTGAGGTAGGGAAGCAAGGCCATGGTAGGAGAGGGGTGCGGTAAAATGTGCTGAAACGTGGGCTGCGAAATATTGGTCGCAGCGAAAATTCGCTGCAAATGTATGGTGCCCGCCTTCCAGCGACAAGCCCGGCCCCCGGACTTGCTAACGCAACGCCCCTTTGATCCTCGATGAACATACCGTGTTGAAAGTTCATCGCAGAGGTCCTGACGGAAGGGATCGACATTTTCATCACCTTCGCGCTGGAACCTTTCCATAAACCCGATAACCTGACCGCATTACGATGAAACAAGCATTACTCGTTGCCGGGCTTGTAGGCGTGGCCCAATTGGCCCAAGCGCAAGCTCCATTCCCGATCGGCACTGTTACTCCGCTGGATTACCAGCGCGATGCAAGCCGTGGTACCGATACCCTGTTCACCTTCGGGTTCGAGTCGACCCCGAACTTGGTGAACGTTAGTGTTGCCGGTGGTACCGGTTACTTCTTCGGCACGGGCTCGTTGCCATTGGTCGAATTCGCACAGGAGTTCGAACTCATCGACGGACCTGCCAACATCGATGGTATCGTGTATCTCTTCGCGGTCCAGGTCGCTGGTTCCGGTAATCCTGCCTCGCACGTAAAGGCCCGCCTTTACAACCTGGGTGGTTCGGGTACCACCAGCACCGGTACGGCTCCTCGTCCGAACACCGTGTTGCGCGAAGTGCAGCTGCCCATCACCGATATCACCACCACGGATTTCTCCGGTGTGAGCTTCGCACCTGTATGGATCCCCGGCTCTTTCGCAGCCGGTTACGCACTGAGCGGCATCGTTGCCGGTGACTCGGTGAACCTGGCCGTGACCGAGAGCGGTTTCGTGGAACTCGCCGACCGCAGCTGGTTGAAGACCGGCGGTGGCGCTTGGTTGTCCACATTGGCTGCTACCACGGATCCCGCGAACCCTGGTGGTGGCTTCAACACCGATTTCGCCATCGGTGCCGTGCTTACCCCCAGCGCTGTGAGCGTGGGCGAAAGCGCTTGGATGAACGGAATGCAGCTGGATATCCTCGGCGGCAACCCTACGACCGATGGTTTCACCGTGCGTTACGCGATCCGCGAAGTTGCTGATATGCGTCTCTTCATCGTGGACGCCATGGGCCGCACGATGGTGGACGAGCAAATGGGCCGCCAGACCGGCGAGAACATGCGCGACATCAGCACCAAGAACTGGGCTGCCGGTACCTACTTCGTGAACGTGATGGCCAACGGCCGTCCCATCACCAAGCGTGTAGTGGTCCAGTAAGACCTTGCCAGAGTTCCTTTTGGCGTGGGGCCGCTCCGAACAGGGGGCGGCCCCACGTGTTTTGTAGCATGGCGATCCTTTAGGACCGAGCATCGAGTGTCCAATGGAAGGTAGGCCGTAGTTTCGGGGACTGGCTTTCCTCACCCACGCACGATGAAGCACATTGCTGTTTTCCTGGTCCTGTTGAACACCTTGTTGGTCGGTCCCGTCCTGGCGCAACCCAACCCCTACGGCTGCCACTACTTCCGGCAGCCCTTCACGCCACCCACGGGCATGAGCACGGGGCAGCGTAACCAGATCGACGCCACCATCGCCCGCAGCGACACCTTCGATATCCTCAACTACGAGATCGACCTGGATGTCACCGACTACGCCGGGCAACGCATCAAGGCGGCCACCACGGTGCGCTTCCGCACACTGCTGCCCGATCTGGGTACCATCCGGTTCGACCTGGTGCAGCTCGTGGTCGATTCCGTGATCGGGCCCGGCGGTGCGCTCGCCTTCACGCAGGATGCCGACTACCTGGACATCGCGCTGGGCGAAACGCTGGCCGAAGGGGAGGAGTACGAACTGACCGTACACTACCAGGGCACCCCGCGCCGCGACCCACAGTGGGGCGGCTTCTACTTCGAGAGCGAATACATCTACAACCTGGGCATAGGCCTCAGCACCATACCGCCCAACTTCGGCAAGGTGTGGTACCCCTGCTTCGACAGCTTCGTGGAACGCGCCACCTACACCTACAACGTGAAGAGCGCCGGCACCTACCGCCTGCACGGCCAGGGGGTGTTCCTGGGCGAGGTGCAACTGGCGGGCGATACCGTGATACGGTCCTACACAATCCAGCAGCCCATACCCACCCACCTGAGCGCGGTGGCCGTAGCCGATTATGCCGTGCACACCTACGACCACCCCGGGGTGAACGGCCCCTTGCCGGTGACCATCTGCGCCAAGCCCGCCAACATCGGCGCCATCGTGCCGCGCATGGAGGACCTACCCGCCACCATCGACGCCTGCGAGCATTGGTACGGCCCGTACCCCTTCGACCGGGTGGGTTACGTGCTCACCACCGACGGTGCGTTGGAGATCCCCACCAACATCGCCTACCCACAGTTCATGACCGGGCAGACCAACCAGCGCAACCGCGAACTGCTGGCCCACGAGTTGGGGCACCAGTGGTGGGGCGACATGGTGACCCCGTACATCCACAACGACATGTGGCTCAAGGAAGGGCCGGCCGAATACACCAGCCACCTGGTGGAGGAATGGATCAGCGGCAGACCGGGCCTGGTGAAGGCGGTGAAGGACAATCTGATCTTCATCCTGCGGCAGGCGCACGTGGACGACGATGGGTTCCAGGCGCTGTCGCCCATGCCGGACCCGCACATCTACGGCACCCATACCTATTACAAGGGTGCGGCTGTGATGCACAACCTGCGCGGCTACCTCGGTGATGAGGTCTTCCGCCAGGCCATGCGCGACATCCAGACCCAATTCGCCTACACAACGATCACTGCCGAGGGCTTCAAGGACCACCTGGAGACGGTGACCGGGCAGGACCTCGATCCCTTCTTCGACGCCTGGGTGTTCGCACCGGGCTACAGCGTGTTCGAGGTACGGGAGCACAGCGCCCAGCAAAGCGGTGGGCAGTGGGCGGTGGACCTCACCATCGGACAGAAGCTCTACGGCGGCACCGTGCTCCACGAGGATGTGCCGCTGGACCTCACCTTCATCTCGGCAACTGGGGAGGAGCACGAGCAGGTCATCACCGCCAGCGGCGAAACCACCGCGCTCACCGTGCAGTCGCCCTTCGAGCCGGCCATGGTGGTGCTCAACCGCAACGCCCGGCTCAACCAGGCCCGCCTTGACCACGAGTTCCGGGTGGGACCGGGCCAGTCGCTCAGCTCCACATTGCCTTATGTGGATTTCCGCATGTACGTG
>JBIIYD010000075.1:0-11609 GCA_044347005.1 Flavobacteriales bacterium
GTGCAGCATTGTAGGGAATGGCATCCTTCACCTCGAACTTGTAGGCCCACCAATCACTGAATGTGCTGCCGCTGGCACCGTGCTCCTGCATCTTGCCAGCCACCTTGTAGCCTTCCAGGATGTGTGTGAAGGTGTTAACGGTGAATCCCATGCTGTCCGCAACGTGCATCAGCATGTCGATCTCGCTCTGTACGTAGCTGTGGCAACTGATGAAACGCTTACCATGGAGGATCTCCACGAGCGCTTCCAGTTCAAGATCGCGCCGTGGAGCTGAGGACCCTTCGCGCTCCTTCGGTTTCATGCCGTTCCAGGCCTCCCATGCCCGATCGTAGTCCTTGGCTCGAAGGAAAGCATCGTAGAACACCTGCTCCACTCCCATCCGGGTTTGCGGAAAGCGCGGCGTCGGCGACTGCCAGTTGCTCTGCTTCACGTTCTCCCCGAGCGCGAACTTGATGTGTCCGGCGGCACCCTTGATCTGCATGCTGTCGGCCGTTTGCCCCCAACGTAATTTGGTGATGGCGCTTTGCCCCCCGATGGGGTTGGCGCTCCCATGCAATTGGTGGATGGTGGTGACGCCCCCGGCCAAATTGCGGTAGATGTTGATGTCGTCGGGGTTC
Source organism: Flavobacteriales bacterium (assembly GCA_044347005.1). Classification (GTDB taxonomy): domain Bacteria; phylum Bacteroidota; class Bacteroidia; order Flavobacteriales_F; family PHOS-HE28; genus PHOS-HE28. The sequence continues at coordinate 618 of JBIIYD010000075.1, forward strand.
ACCACATCGCCGATGCGTACCTCGGCGCTGTTGGCCTGGCTGCCTTCGTTCACCCCGCGCGAAATAGCGATGTGCGAGTGCTCGTCCACGATGCCGGTGGTGAGGTGCTTTCCCGAAGCGTGGATCTCGGTCACGGTGGGCTTCGTCCTTCCGGGGAACAAAGAGCCCAGCTCGAGTCCGTGCCCTACGGCATGGACCTTACCATTGTGTACCCACACATCGGTGTTCCGCAGGATCCCCTGAGGGCCGTTGGTCCATACCGTTACATCGCGGAACACCACGGTCTCCTGTTCCGGTGGTTCGGTCCATCCATAACCTACCAATGGATAGACCATGGGGCCCATCGGGGCGGGGGCTTTTACGACCGTGCTGTCGGACTTGGTGGACCGCTCCCTGGCAGTTCCGGCCTCCGTCTTCGCTTTGCGCAATGCGCTCCATACGAACCACTCGCCACCGGGCTTCTGTCCCTGACCGTCCCACAAGCCACCCGTGGCATGGATGGAGCCGTTCAAGCGGATCGGTTCCTGGGGCTTGCCCTTCGGTGCCCAAGCGAGGCTGATCACGGATCCCTGCCGCTCGAAGCTCGCCTTCACCGCAAGGCTGTCCGCCTCGCCGGGCCTGCGCACCTTGGCTTCCAACTTTTCGCCTTCGCCGCTGATATCAAGGGTCCAGATCTCGGCCGCCAGATTGAGCTCGTAGATCCCTTTCAGGTTGGGTGCGTCAGCATCGCTGATCACGAATCGTTTGCCGTTCACCCAGGTCTCGTGGATGGTGTTCTTCTCGTCCAGGAGGTGCATCGAGGTGATCAGGAGGTTGGCCACCATGCCGGGCTTCAACGCCCCGAGGCGGTCATCGACCCCGAAAAGTCGCGCGGGATCGGTGGTCAGCAGCTCGATGGCTCGCGCACTGTCCAACCCGCAGGCCACCAATTTGCGGAGGTCCTTCCACAGGTCCTTCAAGTCCTTGCGGCCATGAGCGGTAAGGGCGAAGGCCACCCTCGCAGTATCCAGCAAGGCCGCGTTGTAGGGCGCCATTTCCCAGTGCTTCAGACGAGCGTAGCTCACTTCCTGCGCATCATAGGGGTCCTGCACATCATAGGCTTCCGGCAGCACGAAGGGCACGAGCAAGGGCATGCCGGTGGCCTTGATCGCGGCGAGCCGCGCATATTCGTCACCATCGCCCTTGATGATGCCCGGCAGCTGGAACTCGTCCAGGATACGCGCCCAGCGCAATACCTCGTTTCGGTCCCCGGCTTCAAGCACCATGCGCCCTTTCATCTGTTCGGCCAATGCGCACAGCACCGCATCGGTCTCGGTGGGCTGTTGCTGTGCCGCATACCAACGGGCATCCAAAAAGGCCTGCCGCAGCAAGGCGATGGTGCCCATCTGCGAACTTGGGAAACGCTCGTTGGAACTGCCCTTGCGAAAGCTGAAGTGCGCGGCCAGCTCAGCTTGGAGCACCGCTCCGGGAACCCCCTCGTCGCTTAGCAACACAGCGGCCGATGTGCCCCGCGCGATGCCGTCCATGCGGTGCGTGAACACCGCGCCATAGCCTTGTTTCCGGAGTTCGGCCGCTTGCTTCGGGTCGATCCTCAGCAGTTGGTGGGCTTGCGCATCGGCACGCAACGCACCGTTCCAATGGCGTGCGGCACGTACCTCGTTCTTGCGCTCTTCGGCGGTGCTCACCGCCAAGCCCAGGTCGCTGTACGGTTCGATGAGCGCGGGCCAAACGTGCATGCCTTTCAGGTCGCGCACCAAGGCACCAGCAGGTATGTCCACCCTGGCACCCGCCGACAACACCCTGCCGTCCTTGACCACCAGCGTGGCTTTTGGCACTGCGGTCCTTGCATCGACATGCAGCACGCAGTTGGTAAAGGCGATCAACGAAGGTGCAACGTCCTGCACATGGGTGGCAGGAGCGGTCGTCTGCGCAGGTAAGCCAGCGGCCATGCCAAGCAGGATCAGGAGCGGAAAGATCGAACGCATCGGGGAGCACGAAAGTAGCAAGCAGGCACTGCCCTCTGAACTTCCGATCGAAACAAGGCCATTTCCTAGTCGGCCATCGGATCCGGGCCCTTGGGCACCGCGTTCGGGGCGTGAATGCCGCATATACCGCAAGGGCTCCCAAGAGCATGGACCGCGGCCCTTGCTGTACAAGCGTCGAACAACACGGCCACCAACGTAATTTCGCACCGCTCAGGTACAAACCCTCTACTTACCCATGGACGCCAACATCCTCGTCTTCTTCCACAGCCTGCTCCGTTATGCCGTGGTGATCACGGTGGCCTATGCCGGCATCACCCACCTGATCGGCCTGTTGCGCGGCTCACCCATCCTCAATGGTGAACGGACCATGGCGATCGTGGCCATGGTGAGCTGCCACATCCAATTGGTGATCGGCCTCGCACTCTACCTGATGGGAAGCTGGTATTCGGCCGATACGAGCGACAAAATGGGGCGCTTCATGAAATTCGAGCACCTCGGCACCATGCTGATCGCGATCGTCCTGGTGACCCTGGGCCGTTCGCTGAGCAAGCGGGCGCTCCGCGAGCGCATCAAGCAGCGCCACGTGGCCGTGTTCTACTTGATCGCCTTGCTATTGATGTTATGGGCCATTCCCTGGCCGTTCACCGAGATCGGGCAAGCATTGGACACCAGATGGTTGTGAGAGATACGCTGCTTGGCCTTAGCGCTCTGGTGCTGCTCATGGTGGCATGTGCGGGAGGAGCCCCTTCCGATGCCGCCGGTGACGGTGCAAAGGTGGATGCGGGAGCCAAACTGTTCAGCATGCACTGCACGCTGTGCCATGGCAAGGACGGGAAATTGGGGGTGAGCGGAGCAAAGGACCTCTCGGTCTCAACGCTTTCGAAGGATGAAATGATAGCGCTCGTCGCCAACGGCAAAGGAGCCATGGCAGCGTACAAGAACGTGCTTACGAAGAGCGAAATCGAAGCGGTGGTAAAGCATGTAAGGACCTTGCACGCGACCGAATGATCGACCCGCTCGATAAGAAGACCCGTGCCGAAACGGCCGTGCTCATCGGCCTCATCACCGATCGCCAGACGCCTGAACAGGTCACCGAATACCTGGACGAGTTGGAATTCCTGGCCACCACGGCCGACATCGTTACGCTGAAACGCTTCACGCAGCGTTTGCACAAACCCGAAGGGCGCACCTACATCGGCAGCGGAAAACTCGCCGAGGTGAAGGCCTGGATGGAGGAGCACGATGCCCACTCCGTGATCTTCGACGATGAACTGACGCCTGCACAGCAGCGCAACCTGGAGAAGGAGCTGAACAGACCCGTGTTGGATCGGCCGCGCCTGATCCTGGACATCTTCGCCGGTCGTGCACGTACCGCCCACGCCAAGACCCAGGTGGAACTGGCGCAATACGAGTACATGCTGCCGCGCCTCACCAAGCTGTGGACACACTTGGAGCGGCAGCGCGGTGGCACGGGCACGCGTGGTGGTGCGGGAGAAAAGGAGATCGAGACCGACCGTCGTCTGGTACGCGACCGCATCAGTCTGCTGAAGGGACAACTGAAGCTGATCGACCGGCAGATGGCCACACAGCGCAGCAACCGTGGCAAGCTGATCCGCGTGGCGCTGGTGGGCTATACCAACGTGGGCAAGAGCACCCTGCTGAACCTGATCAGCAAGAGCGATGTGTTCGCCGAGAACAAACTCTTCGCGACGCTGGACACCACTGTGCGCAAGATAGTGCTTGGCAACCTGCCCTTCCTGCTCAGCGATACGGTGGGCTTCATCCGCAAACTGCCCACGCAGCTCATCGAAAGTTTCAAGAGCACGCTGGACGAAACGCGTGAGGCCGATCTGCTGCTGCACGTGGTCGACATCAGCCATCACAACTTCGAGGAGCAGTACCAGACCGTGAAGCAGACCCTGAACGAGATCGGTGCAGGCGACAAGCCGGTCATCGTGGTCTTCAACAAGATCGACGCCTACAGTCCTTCGTACCACGACCCCGACGACCTGGCCCCGAAGCGTGTGGACCAGTACACCCTGGAAGAACTCAAGGAAACCTGGATGGCCCGCATGGCCGGCGAGGAGTGCATTTTCATCAGCGCCGTGGAACGCAGCAACATCGATGCTTTGCGGAAGTTGCTGTACGATCGGGTGAAGGCCCTGCATACCGCACGTTATCCCTTCGAGAGCGATCTGCTGTTCAAGGATAGTTACGAGGAGGAATGATGGATCGGACATTGGCAGTAATGCAATACGATCGATCGCTACACCTGTAGCGTCGCTCCGATAAGTATCGGAGAATTGGGTCGACGCGATGCAGGTGAAGCGACCAACATGACGACCCCCATGGCCAAACGTCCCGCACCACGGAAGAAGAAACGCACCTCAGGCAAGGACTTCCCCTTCCTGAAAGTCGCACTGATCGGTCTTGCTATGGTCTTCGTGAGCTTCCTGGCCTTGCTGCAGTTGGTGCGCATGGGCGCTTTCGGCAAGCTGCCCACCGAGGACGATCTGCGCTCCATTACCCACGAACAGGCAACGCTCGTACTTGGCAACGATGGCAGCATCATCGGTAAGCTCTTCGCCGAGGACCGCACCAACGTGCAGTACGCGGACCTGCCAAAGCACCTGATCGATGCCTTGGTGAGCACCGAGGATGCGCGCTTCTTCCAGCACGAAGGAGTGGATGGTCGCAGCTACTTGCGCGTGTTCTTCCGCACCCTGCTCGGCGGCGACAAAAGCGGGGGCGGTGGCAGCACCATCTCGCAACAGATCGTGAAGAACCTCTACGGCCGCCAGCGCCACGGGCCGCTCACCGTGCCGGTGAACAAGATGAAGGAGGCCCTGGTCGCCCAGCGCTTGGAGCGTGTGATGAGCAAGAACGATGTGCTCGTGCTGTACTTCAACAGCGTGCCTTTCGGTGAGAACACCTACGGCATCGAGAGCGCTGCACAACGCTTCTTCAGCAAACCAGCGAAGCAACTCCAAGTGGAGGAAGCCGCCGTGCTCGTAGGTATGCTGAAGGCCAACACCACCTACAACCCACGCTTGAATCCGGAGAAGGCGCGGGAACGGCGCAATGTGGTGCTTGCCATGATGCGCAAGAGCGGCACCCTCAGCGAAGCGGAGGCGACACGTTTGCAGGAACTACCGCTTACCCTGCAATACAGCGGTGGTGATGCCTTGGACCTCTTCGGCTACTTCAACGCGCAGGTGGCCAGCGAAGCGCGGAAGATCCTTGAAAAGATCGGCACCAAGAACGGGACCGTGTACGACCTGGAACAGGATGGCCTGCGCATACATACGACACTCGATCCAGCTCTGCAGCGCGCCGCTCACGACGCTGTACACAGCCACCTGGCCACCATGCAGCCCAAGCTGGACAAGGACCTGCGGGGCCGAAAAGCCCGCACGGCCTGGGAGAAAAGCACAGGCAGGAAAGGCGGGGCACGTTGGAAGGCCGACGAGAAGAAGCGCCGTGAGGTTTACGACCACAAGGCGCGTCGTGTGGAGGACATGAGCTACCGCGACAGTCTGTGGAATTACCACAAACTGCTGAACGGCGCCGTGTTCATGATGGACCCGTCGAGCGGCGCGGTGCGGGCCTGGGTGGGCGGCAATGACCACCGATACCTGCCTTACGACCTTGTAACCGCCAAACGCCAGGTGGCCAGTACCATCAAACCGGTGATCTACGCAGCAGCGCTGGAGCGCGGCATTCTTCCGTGCGACTACCTGGAGAACACCAAGCAGACCTACGCCGAGTTCGACGATTGGTCGCCGGACAATTTCGACCGCGACACGTCGGAGGTGCCGGTGGCCGTATGGTACGCTCTGGCCAAAAGCATGAACCGCCCCACGGTTGACCTGTACTTCCGCACCGGTGTGGATACCGTCCGCAGCACCTTAAAAGCCTTGGGACTGCCCACCAAGGATGTGGACAAACCTGCCGTCTCGCTCGGCGCAAGCAGCATCAGCTTGCGCGAACTGGTGCCTGCATACGGCGCCTTCGCCATGCGCGGCAAACGTGTGGAACCGCAGCTGATCACCAAGATCACCGATGCCAGCGGAAAGGTGATCTACACGGCAAAGAAGCCAAGGAGTTCACAGGCCATAAGGCCCGAGACCGCAGCTGGCATCACGGCGATGCTCCAACGCGCGATCGACCAGGGCACGGGTACGGCACTGCGATCGCGTTACGGGGTCACCGCTCCCATCGCCGGCAAGACCGGCTCCTCGCAGGACTATGGCGATGCATGGTTCGTGGCCTACACGCCCGGTCTGGTCATTGGCACATGGGTGGGGGCCTTCGATCCGTCGGTCCATTTCAACAGCGCATTGGGGACCGGTTCACAGCTGGCTCTTCCGATCTCCGGAATGGTCCTACGAACCATCGAGGACCGCCCCGAACTGCGCCGCAAATACCTCCAAGCCTTCGATTGGGCTGCTGACTACCCCGTGGACCTGGAATGCCCGGGCCAGCGCCCCGAAAGCGGCATCCAACGACTCCTCGACAATGTCTTCGGAAGTGGGACAGGCAGGGATCCCGCTGCGATCGACACGGCCAAGAAGGACAAGGGCTTCTTCGATCGGCTGTTCCAGCGGAAGCAATGAACGCCTACCCGAAAGCCTGCATATCGCACAACTTCCGGTACTGTCCGCCCACCGCATAAAGCTCGGTGTGGGTACCACGCTCGATGATGCGGCCCTGTTGCATCACGCAGATCTCGTCGCAGTGCTGGATGGTGCTTAGGCGGTGTGCGATGACCAAGCTGGTGCGCCCTTCGAGCATCTTGAAGAGCGCTTCCTGCACCAGGCGTTCGCTCTCGGTATCCAAGGCACTGGTGGCCTCGTCCAGGATCAGGATGGGTGGGTTCTTCAGCACGGCGCGGGCAATGCTCAGGCGTTGTTTCTGGCCTCCACTGAGGCGGTTGCCACCATCGCCGATGTTGGTCTGGTAGCCGTTTTCCAACCCGGTGATGAAGTCGTGCGCATTGGCGATCCGCGCTGCGCGCTCGATGTCGGCTTGTGACACACCCGGCGTACCGAAGGCGATGTTGTTGGCCACGGTATCGTTGAAGAGGATGCTGTCCTGGGTGACGATGCCCATGAGGGCCCGCAGGTCCCGGATCCGCAGGTCGCGGATGTCGTGCCCATCGATCAGCACCGCCCCCCCGGTGGTATCGTAGAAACGGGGCAGCAGGTTGGCGAGGGTGGTCTTGCCACCGCCACTGGTACCCACCAAGGCAACGCTGCGGCCCTTGGGCACGGTAAGCCGAATGTCCTGCAGCACTTGTTTCTCGTCGTAAGCGAACTGCACATCCCGGAACTCCACGCGATCCGCGAACACCGGAAAGGGTTCGGCATCGGGCTTCTCCCGCACGGCATTCTCCACCGCGAGCAGGTCGAAGATGCGCTGACCGCTGGCGGCACCGCGCACAATGCCCGAATAGCCCTGGGAAAAGCCTTTGATGGGGCCGAGGAGCTGGGAGAAGATGATGATGAAGCCCAGGAAACTGTCGCCCGTTAGTGTGGCATTCTCCCCCAGGACCAGACTTCCGCCGATGTAGGCGATGGCGGCCATCACGGCAGCACCCATGGTCTCGCTGAGGGGCGAAGCGATGTCCTGCCGGTTCAGCATGACGATGCTGCTGCGCATGAGCATCTCGTTCTCGCGGTCGAAACGCCGTTGCATGTCCACCTCGCCATTGAAGGCCTTCACCACACGGATCCCGCTCAGGGTTTCCTCCACGCGGGCCAGCAGGTCGGCGCTCTTTTCCTGCACCCGGTTGCTGTGGCGGCGCAGGCTCTTGCTGACGCGCCCGATGAGCAATCCGCTGATCGGCAGCAGAACCAACGATATCAACGTGAGCTGCGGCGACAACGTGAACATGGTGCCCAGGAACATGATCACGACGATGGGCTCCCGGAAGATCATTTCGATGTAGTACATCACGGAATACTCCACCACCTGCATGTCGTTGGTGATCAGGGAGAGGAGGTCTCCCTTGCGCTCGCCGCTGTGGTAGCGCAAGGGCAATTCCAGCAACTTGCCGTAGATCCTGGCCCGCACATCGCACACGATGCGGTTGCGGAAGTTGGTTATGGCAACGAGTGCCAGGTAGCGGAAGAAATTCTTGAGCACGAAGAGCGCCACCACCGCCACCGAGATCACCAGCAAGGCGCCCATCTGACCGCGGTCCTCGATCAGCTGGGTAAGCCCCCAGTTGAAGCTGCCCTCCAATCCGTCCCGTGTCCAAAGGGCGGTCGGCCGTTCGTACACCGGCTTCACCTGCCCCAGCAGGAGGCGCAGGAAGGGGATGAACAGGAGCAGCGAGGCCAGGTGGAAGATCGTGCCCAACAGGTTGAACACCGCGTTCATCAACGCGAAATGGCGGTATGCCTTACCGAAACGAAGGATGCGGAAGAAGTTGCGCATGGGCCGTGGCGAAGGTAGGGTGCGGAAATTTCCGCACCCTACCTTCGCGCACCATGGACAGCGTGCGACAGAACAAGGTGAACAGCCTCCTGCAACAGGAGCTGGCGGCGATATTCCTTCAGGAGAACCGCACGCTGCTTCCCGGAGGCCTCATCACCGTTTCGGCCGTTCGCGTAAGCCCCGACCTGGGTCTGGCGAAAGTGTACCTGAGCCTGTTCCCGGTCAAGGACAAGAAGGCCGTGATCGATACCATCTGCGACCAATCGCACCGCCTGCGCGGGCAATTGGGGCAACGCGTCGGCAAGCAGCTCCGGATCGTGCCGGACCTGATGTTCTACATCGACGATTCGCTGGATCGCGCGGAGGAGATCGATAAGCTGTTGAAGGGGTGAAGATGTGGAAATGGGATAATGTGGAAATGTGGCTTTCCTGCTCACACGTCCCCAACACGTTCACCTCATTCCCACATCCGTAATTTCTGAAGAGTAATGCAATACGATCCCGTAAAGCGCCGACTGGGCGTTGTTTTCAATAGTACTCCCTTCCTGCGCAAACTGTTCTATCGGCTGCTGGACCTGTTGCTCCTTCGCGCATGGCACATCCAGCGGGAGTTGCGTGCGTGGGTCCGCACCACCCGCGCAGCAACGCCGCTCGGCGAGAGTGGTTCCGGCATGCACCTCTACGATGCCGGTGCCGGTTTCGGGCAATACAGCTACTGGTTGAGCGGCCTCCTTACAAAAGCACGGATCACCGCCATCGATGTGAAGGACGAACAGGTGGCGGACTGCAACGCCTTCTTCCAGCGCATCGGACGCCCCCAAGTGAAGTTCGAGGTGGGCGATGTGACCAAATTCCAACAAGCGAACACCTTCGATCTGGTCGTTTGCGTGGACGTGATGGAACACATCCTTGAGGACGAAGCGGCACTCCGTTGTTACAGCACTTCGCTCAAGGCGGGCGGCATGCTCATCATCAGCACCCCAAGCGACCAGGGCGGCAGCGATGTACATGAAGAAGGCGAGGGTTCCTTCATCGAAGAGCACGTGCGCGATGGCTACAACATCGACGACATCCGTGCCAAGTGCTTGCGCAACGGTTTCAGCAAGGTGGAGGCGCGCTACAGCTACGGCGCGCCGGGCAAGATCAGCTGGAAATTGAGCATGAAGTGGCCGCTGCTGATGCTCCAATGCAGCAAGCTCTTCTTCATCGTGCTGCCCTTCTACTACCTGATCGCCTACCCCATCGCCTTTGTGCTGAACATGGCCGATGTGCGGATGACCCACCCGACCGGGACGGGCTTGATCGTAAAGGCGTGGAAGTGACCGTATCGGGTCCATCGCTTCTGATATTCGCACCGTGGCCGCACCTGCTCGTTGCACTTGGCACTTTCTTCGCAATACCATCCTCGGGCTTTTGGGCTTGGTGGTGATCACGTTCGGCATCCTCTGCTACATACTCTACGCCCATGAGCAGGAGATCGCGGACGAGCTGATCGTCCGCTTCAATGAAGGACAAGCGGGCCAGCTGAGCTATCACCATGTGGAGCTGTCGCCCTTCCGGGCGTTCCCGTACATCAGCATCGACCTGAAGGACGTGCGCTTCGACGCCGACAAGCACACCGCCGACGACAAGGGCATCTACGCGTTCAAGGACGTTTACGTGGGCTTCGATGTGCTCGACCTGCTGCGGGGCGAGTACACCATCCGTAAGCTGGTGCTGAGCAAGGGGCATCTGTACCTGGAGAAATACGCGGACGGCACCTACAACATCACCCGGGCCAAGGACCGTGCGGACGAGGGGGAGACCGGCGGTGCCACACACCTGGACCTCAAAGGGATCGAACTGCGCGACATCACCCTGCACGAGGTGAACAGCGGCGAGCACGGCAACGACCTGGTGCTGGACATCGTGAAGGCCGATGCCTACCTCAGCTCCATCGGTGAGGAAGTGCGCATGGGGCTGGTGAGCGAGATCTTCCTGCATCACTATACCTCGGGCAACACCACCTGGTTCCGCGCCCTGCCTTTCAGGCTGGATTGCGACATGACCATCAAGGGAGGCCTCGTCACCATCCACCCCAGCACCTTCGAGGTGGAGACGGGCAAACTGGATATGGAAGGCACGCTGGACCTGGAAGACCATTTGATGCTGGACCTGAAGGTGGGCGGGCGCAAGAAGAACTTCGACACCTTCATCGCCTTCGCGCCGCCCGATGTGCTGGCGAAGCTCAAGGAGTTCAAGAACGAGGGCGACATCTTCTTCGATGGCCGTATCACCGGTCCGATCGACCTGCAAAGCCCGCTGATCGACCTGCGCCTGGGCTGCCGGAACACCGTGTTCCACCACCGGAGCCACAACAAGGCCCTGCGCGATGTGGCCTTCACTGGGCACTTCCGCACGGGCGATGACGGCAGTTTGGAGAAGGGCTTCTTCGAACTGGAGAACTTATACGGTGAACCCGAGAAGGGGCTGTTGAAAGGTGCGATCCGGGTGGACAACCTGCTGGACCCGAGGATCACCATGGATTTCCATGCGCGTTTCGACCTGGCACACCTGAAGACCTTCT
>JBIIYD010000291.1:0-3402 GCA_044347005.1 Flavobacteriales bacterium
CTATGTGTACGATGTGAGCAAGCAGGTGGGTGTTTATGTGGGACTGATCATCACCAACTGCATCCTGATGGGGCGTTACGAGGCCTTCGCCATGGGCAACAAGGTGTGGCCCAGTGCATTGGACGGTCTGGGGAATAGCCTCGGCTACGCATGGATCCTGGTCGTTGTTGGCGTTGTTCGCGAGCTCACCGGTTCCGGGTCCATCATGGGTCTCCGCATCATTCCCGAGAGCTGGTACGCCACCGAGGGCGGATTCTACTTCAACAACAACATGATGATCCTGCCCCCCATGGCGCTCATCATCGTGGGGATCATCATCTGGATCCAGCGTTCGCGGAACACGAAGCTCATTGAACAAGCCTAAGAACGAAGCATCATGAACCTCGTAAACATCTTCGTCAAGGCGGTCTTCATCGACAACATGATCTTCGCCTACTTCCTGGGCATGTGTTCGTACCTCGCTGTTAGCAAGACGGTGAAGACGGCGCTGGGCCTTGGAGCCGCGGTGATCTTCGTGCTCGGCGTTACCGTTCCGGTGAACTACCTGCTGGAGAACTACGTGCTCAAGGCGGGTGCGCTGGCATGGCTGGGTGAGGACTTCGCCCAAGTGGACCTCAGCTTCCTGGCGTTCATCATCTTCATTGCAGTCGTTGCGGCCATTACGCAGTTGGTCGAGATGGCTGTGGAGAAGTTCTCCCCTGCACTCTACGGGGCACTCGGTATTTTCCTGCCGCTGATCGCAGTGAACTGTTCGATCCTTGGAGGTGCGCTCTTCATGCAGGAGCGGCAGTATTCCACGGTAGCGGAAGCCACCTCGTTCGCGTTCGGAAGTGGGACCGGTTGGGCACTGGCGATCGTAGCTGTAGCCGCTATTCGGGAGAAATTAAGGTATAGTGACATTCCCGCGCCGCTCCGCGGATTGGGCATCACGTTCATTCTCACCGGGCTTATGGGCATTGCGTTCATGGCCTTCATGGGTATCAAGCTCTGATCCACTACCATGGGTTCAACGATCATCATCACACTGGCGGTCTTCCTGATCGTCACACTGGCCCTTGTCGGGTTGCTTCTGTTCGCCAAAGCCAAGCTTACCTCCAGCGGCCTAGTCAAGATCCGCATCAATGGTGAAAAGACCATCGAGGTCGCTGCCGGCAGTACGCTGCTAAGCACCCTCGGCGAAGCCAAGATCTTCCTGCCCAGCGCCTGTGGCGGTGGCGGCACCTGCGCCATGTGCAAATGCCAGGTATTGGAAGGTGGTGGCGAGATCTTGCCCACCGAAGCGCCCTACTTCAGCCGCAAGGCCATCGCCGACAACTGGCGCCTCGGCTGCCAGGTGAAGGTGAGGCAGGACATGGACATCAAGGTGCCCGAGGAGATCTTCGGCATCAAGAAGTGGGAGTGCGAGGTGGTGAGCAACTACAACGTGGCCAGCTTCATCAAGGAGTTCGTGGTGAAGCTGCCCCCGGGCGAAACACTGCACTTCGAAGCCGGTGGTTACATCCAGATCGATGTGCCTACTTGCGAGGTGGACTTCAAGAACATCGACATCACGGCGCACCCTGAACTGGTCGCTTTGGGTCGTGACCCACAGGACTTCCGCCCCGAGTGGGACAAGTTCAAGCTCTGGGACCTGAAGATGAAGAACCCCGAGCCGATCTTCCGGGCGTACTCCATGGCCAACCACCCGGCCGAGGGCAACATCGTGATGCTCAACATCCGCATCGCCACCCCGCCGTGGGACCGCGCCAAGAACACCTGGATGGACGTGAACCCCGGCATCTGCTCCAGCTTCGTGTTCAACTGCAAGCCGGGCGACAAGGTCACGATCAGTGGCCCCTACGGCGAGTTCTTCATCAAGCCCACCGAAGCGGAGATGCTCTACATCGGCGGTGGTGCCGGCATGGCGCCCATGCGTTCGCACCTGTTCCACCTGTTCCACACGCTGAAGAGCGGTCGCAAGGTGACCTACTGGTACGGTGGCCGCAGCAAGCGCGAACTGTTCTACCTCGAGCACTTCAACAGCATCGCACGCCAGTTCCCCAACTTCAAATTCTTCGTGGTGCTGAGCGAACCGCATCCGGACGACAACTGGAAAGTGAAGAAGGACGTGAACGACACCGAAGGCGATGGCTTCACCGGTTTCGTGCACCAAGCAGTGATCGATCAGTACCTCAAGAAGCACGAAAGCCCCGAGGATATCGAGTTCTACTTCTGTGGCCCGCCCATGATGAACGCCGCCGTGCTGAAGATGGTGGACGACTGGGGTGTGCCCAAGGAGAACGTCGCCTTCGACGATTTCGGAGGATAGTCCGACAAGCACCCTGCTTGTCGCCTCTGAAAAGGGTTTGAACTTGAATATCTGTTGAGACCTTGAAGATGGGTTTTGAACGAATGGAACGACATGATGGAAAGCCCCGCTTCGTGCGGGGTTTTCTCTTTTCGGTGGCGATAGCGATTCTTGTCGCCGGTTGTGGTGGGCCGAAGAGCGACCTCGTGACCCTGAAAGGCGAAGCCCAAGGCAGCACCTTCACCATCAAGTACATCGACACCTTGCAGCGCGACCTCAGCGGTCCGGTGGACAGTTTGTTCCGTGTGATCGATCGCAGCCTCAGTCTATGGGACACTACGAGCACGGTTACCGCCTTCAATGCTGCGGCCGATACCTTCGTGAGCGACGATGTGCATTTCCGAACGGTGGTAGCGCTGTCGCGACAACTGTGGCATAGCACGGACAGTGCCTTCGATCCTACCGTGCTTCCGCTGGTAAAGGCCTGGGGCTTGGGAAAGAAGGGGCGTGCGGAATTGGATACCAACGCCGTAACGGCCTTACGCCGTGTGGTGGGCATGGACCGCATCGCCATGGATGAAAGCTGGAGGCAACGTGCGGTACAGCCCCCTGTGATCACCTACTTCAAACGGGAGCAGGCCGTGCAGTTCGACCCCAACGGCATCGCGCAAGGCTATACCGTGGACGTGCTCGCCATGCTGCTGCAGCAACATGGCATCACCAACTACATGGTGGAAGTGGGCGGGGAGGTCCGTTGCGCAGGAGCGAACGACAAAGGCACGACCTGGGTGATGCAGATCGATAAGCCGGTGGAAGGGGATGCCCACCAACAACAGACCACCGTGCCCTTGCAGGACAGGAGCCTGGCCACCAGTGGCAACTACCGGAAGTTCATCGAACTGGGAGGAAAGCGCTATGGCCACACCATCGACCCGCGCAGCGGCAAGCCGGCCATGAACACCCTGCTCAGCGCCAGCGTGATCGCCGACGATGCGGCCACGGCCGATGCGTTGGGGACCGCCTTGATGGTGATGGGGCCCGAAGCAGCCATGGGATGGCTGGGCGAGCACCGCGAAGTGGAGGCCTACCTCGTCATCGACGACGGCAAGTCGGGC
>JBIIYD010000077.1:0-11524 GCA_044347005.1 Flavobacteriales bacterium
ACGAGCTCGGCGAAGACACCCGTACCCACGTTGGCGCCATCCTCGAGCAGGGCTGCCTGGCATCGCGCATCCTGGCGCGCACCGGTCGCGAACCCGACCGTGACGGCATCATCAAGGTGTACAAGGAACTGGCCACTTGCCTCGCTGAAGGACGGCACTTTGCGTGAACTACCCGCCCAACAAGAAGCCCCGGCGCAAAGGCACCGGGGCTTCTTGTTGGGCTATCGATCGATCAGCGGACCACGCTGAAGCGTTTTTCCGTTCGACCACCATCCCAGGTCAAGCGCAGCACGTACTGCCCATCCGCAAGGCCCTGCACGTCCACTTCCTGGGTGCTGGAGCCCTGCCTTGCCTGCGGCGTTGCCACTACGCGCCCCAACATGTCCAACACTTCCATACGCAGGTCGCGCAAATGGTCCACCGTCAGCAGCACTTGCACGCTGCGGTCGGCCGGTGATGGATAGAGCGCCGCGATCACCACCGGCATGATCTCTTCCATCCCGATGCCTGTGCTCGCGTCCCACAGTTGCACGTCGTCCACCGCGGCTTCCAGCAGGCTGCCACCGTTCAGGTTCTGACCCGCACGGGTGCTGTCGCTGGCCATGAACTTGATCCGGAAGTTGGCCGAAGGGGTCACGAAGTCCTGAACGCGGAATGCGGCCTTCCGCCAGCTGCGGTCGCTGGTCTTGGTATTCTCCACGGGCACCCAGGTGCTGCCGCTGTTGTTGCTCACGTACACCTGCCACCAGTCCGCATTGGGGTTGGCGCCGCCCGGCGGGTTGTTCACGTACCAGCGTTGGTAGGTGAAGGTGGGTATGGTGTATGCCGTCAGGTCCATATCACCACTGATCAGGGTGGTTACCCCGCCGTCCACGTCGTTCTCACCCATGCCTGCGAAAGGGCCCGAAGCATTGCCCGTTACCCAACAGAACTCGCCGCCGGGTGTGGTCTGGTCGCCGGGTTGTACGATCACCCCTGCCCCGTTGGCTTCGCTGTACGAGGGCACGGGCACGTTCTGCTCCCACTGTCCGGAGGTTGCATTGTCGGTGGGCAGTCCGGAGGTCCAGTTGCCCAGTTGGTGTACAAGGTCGCCATCTTCCGTGGCCCGCAGTTCGAATCCCACCAGGATGTAGTACGGCAGGTTGGGATCGCTCTGCGCGGCGCCTACCGGCTTTACCGAGCTCAGCTGTCCGAAGATGTCCTCCACTGCGATGTAGTAGGCCAGCAGGGTGCCGGTCGGGTATGCGGGGAATGCGGCCTCGTACTGGCTGCCACCGGTGTTCGTCATCAGGACGCTCTCCCATGCCGTTGCATCCGTGGTGCGATAGAAAGCACGAACGCCATTGAGGTAGCTGTTGAAGGGGAAGGTGACATTGACCGTGGCAGAAACGGGGATCCCCTCTTCGGGAACAGCCGTTGTAATAGCCGTGTGCTGTAGCGACACGTTGCTCAACAGGGTGATCCCGTGCCGGGCGAAGCCGTCCACGATGGCGGTGCCGTTCGGAGTGCCATTGGTGATGTCGCCATCGTCGTCGTCGGCCTGGAGCACGTCGATGAGCACATCGCGGTAGGCCATGCCCTCCTGGCCATTGGCCACGGCCGCCTGCAATCCGGGGAAGGCATCGGCGAAGAGGGAAAGTGTCAGTTCAAGATCGCCCAACAGTTGGTATGTGCTCCACCATGCCCCGGCGATGATCTCGCCGTCGGCATGCACCTGGCCAACCAGGTCCACCGGGTACACCTTGGGTGCCGCGTCATAGCGGCGGATGAAGGTGGTGTTGGAACTCGTTTGCCAACCCAGCGCGAGCACGGGGTTCTGCGTCAGTGTAAGGGCCCAAACATCGGCATAACCCTCGTTCATGGCACCGTTCTGGAAGCTGCTGCTCAGGCCTTGGTAGAACTTGTCGTTGATGCCGTGGCCATACTCGTGGAACACCACGTCCGGCACCAAAGCAAGGGATCGACAGCCGTTCGCTTCCGCATAGAAGTTGATGGAGGACCCGTCGTAGAACGCATTGCAGTCGCCACCGGTAAGGTCCACCTTGGTAGGCAGCACGATGTCCATTCCCGTGAAGGTCGGTAGCACGGTCTTCATGTGGCCGTGGATGGCATTTACAGCATAGTAGGCCGAACGCTCGCGGATGTTGCCCATGGCGTCGAGGTCGATCGTGTTCGGTCCTTCCTCCAAGGTCACGGTGGTCGATGGCGTAACGTTGTTGGTGGTCACGTTCGACCAGCGTCCGCGCAGTTGCACCTGTGCGCTCACCGGGCCCGGAATGCCGGTGTTCACCAGTCCGTCCTGGTCGGTGAAGAGGAAGTTGCCGTTCACCGAAATGCGCAGGTCCGGAAGGCCTTTCACCTCGGTTGGTTGCAGCGGTCCATTGGACTGTACCGTGGCATTGAACTGTCCATCGGCACCGGCGTCATCGGCGTCGTGGTCATGCGCACCGGAACAAGAGCGATGGTCCACCACTTCGTTCGTCCGGTAGAGAAGTTCGCCACTGCGTGCATCCACCCAACTGCGATACCTGCCCGGGGTTTCACCCTTCTGCACCCGCACCACCAGTTCGTGCACCAGCCGGTGGTCCATTGTGCCTTCTGCTGGAATGGGCAGGATGCGCAAGCCCTCCTGGTCCACGGCCACCACGTCGCTCAATCCTGCTACCGCCGAAGTCGCCGCGGCAGCAGCGCTCACCATGGGCATCAGGTCGATCGTGATGTCGTCGTACACATCGGTGGCGAAGGAGATCACGCGGCCTTGCGCGTCCAGTTTCACCAACAGTCGGGCCTGGAGCACCGGAAGACCCTGGTGCTGCTGGCGGAAGTGCACGAAGGTGGCATTGCCCGTGGGCAGCGTGACCTGGTGTACGAGTCCGTTCACCGGAAGACCGAAACGCTGCAAGTGCGTGCCGATGAAGTCCATCGCCTGCTCTTCGGCCGTGTTGCCGGCAGTGGCGATCGGCGGACCGAAGGCCCTGCGCGGCTTGCCGCTGGATTCGTTGAACTCCACGGCCCAGCGCGGGTTTTCGCCCACGAATTGTTGCCAGGGTGCAAGGGCACGAAGTTCGGCCTGGCGCCCGGCATCGGGCAGTCGACGGGAATCCTTGATGTAGGTTACTGCTCCGTCCGTGCGGGTCTGCCCAAAGGCTCCGGAGGTGGAAAGCAGGATCGAACAGGCGATTACAAGAAGGGTGATCGTGGGGCGCGTCATGTCGAGGGGGTCGGGATAGGCACACCGAAGATGAGAGATCCCCGACCGTTCTACAACGCTTCGTCACAAGGCTTGCAAGAATGGTCCTCCAAGCGGCTCAAGAGATTTCCACGGCAAGGCCGTCGTAGGCCAGGGCGACACCCTCCGGCAGTTCTCCGTCCACCTCGGCGTGGGTGCCCAACAAATGGCTGATGTGGGTGAAGAATGCTTGCCTGGGGTTCACCTTTTCCACCACTTCCAAGGCCTCGGCCATGTTGAGGTGGGAGATGTGCGTTTTTTTCCTTAACGCATTGAGCACCAGTACATCAACCCCATGTATCTGCTCCATCACATCAGGCGATATCGTCTTGGCATCGGTAATGTATGCCAGGTTGCCGATCCGGAAACCGAGCACGGGCATACGGTAGTGCAGCACTTCCAAAGGCTGTACGGGGACACCGGCAACGACCACTGCCCCAGCGCCCAGCTCGTGAAGTACCAATTCGGGTACGCCAGGGTAGCGGTGCTCGGTGGCGAATGCGTAGTGGAACATGCGGCGAACGGCCAGGTTGGTGGCCACGTTGGCATAAATATCCATGGGCCGTTGCAGGTGGAAGTTGAAGGAGCGTAACTCGTCGATGCCCGCGATGTGGTCCATGTGCTCGTGGGTCAGCAGCACTGCATCCACGTCCGTGACCTTGGCGCGCAACATCTGCTGCCGCAGGTCGGGCCCCGCATCGATCAGGATGGTAGCCCCGTTGTACCGCACGATCACCGAGGAGCGCAGCCGGTTATCACGCGGATCGGTGCTGGTGCACACTGCACATCCGCAAGCGATCACAGGAACCCCCTGGCTCGTGCCCGTTCCCAGGAATTCGATGCTCGTGTGTGCCATGCAGGGGCGCAAAGATCGTGAGCCCGAAGGAAGGATCGCATTACTTTCGCGCACCGCCTGGGAGAGGTGGCAGAGTGGTCGAATGCGGCGGTCTTGAAAACCGCTTTACCTGCAAGGGTAACGGGGGTTCGAATCCCTCCCTCTCCGCCGATCATCGAGCCGCCCCGCAGGGTGGCCAATTGGTTCAAAAAATAACGGCCAAGCTAGCTTGATCCGTTTTTTTGAACCAATTGGACAACGAACGAATTGAGTGTGGATCGAGGATCGAAGCCCCCACCACCAAGGATAGCGCGCCTCGCGCAATCCCGACCGACCAGCTTGAGCCGTTTTTTCATCCGATCGGACAACGAACGAAGTGAGTGTGGCGCGATGATCGAAGCCTCCCCACCCGGTGATAGCGCGTCTCGCGCAATCCCGATTGCCGGTGCCGCCCGCACCAGCAACGGTAGGAACCAGCGGCCGACAGGCCGTACCTTTGGGCGAATGCGCACACTGGTACCGACACTCTTGCTTTTTGTGGCCCTGGTAGCGGCTCCGGCAGCCGTGGCCACGGTGGATGTGGTCGTGGAGACCAAGACCTTCCATGTTGCGGGCAAAGGCCCCCGGGTGGAGGTGAACATGGCCATGCTTGCGGGCTCGGTGTCCTTGGCCACCAATGCCCAAGGCTACACGCAAGCGCAGGTGCAAGTGCTTACCCTGATCGAACAGGGCGGTGCCATCAAGGCCTACGCAAAGGCCGATGTGCGCGGCGCCGAACGCATGGACAGCGTGGCCATCGACCTTTTGCATCAGGAGTTCTTCGATCTTCCACCAGGGGCCTACGACCTTAGCCTGGAGATCCGCGACCCCAACAACCCGGACACCGCGGTAACGCGTTACCGGGCGCCGCTGGTGGTGCCCGAACTCGGTTCCGGCGTCAGCATCTCCAACGTATTGCTGGCCGAGCGGATCGAAGCGGCACCCGAAGGTGTCGTGGCCAAGTACGGTTACCGGGTGGTTCCACTGCTGAGCGACTACTACCCTTCCAGCATCGGCACGCTCGACTTTTATGCGGAGGTGTACGGCACCGATGCCGTTTTTGGGAATGACAGCCTGTACCTGCTGACCTATCAACTGGAGAGCTACGAGAAGATGGCCGTGTACGGCGCCTTCAAGCGCAGCGTGCGGTCCAAGGCCCGTCCCGTGGAACCCGTCATGGCGCAGTTCGACATCGCTAACCTGCCCTCAGGCAACTACATCCTGGCCATCGAGGTGCGCGACCGTACGGGAGCGCTGTTGGCGCGGCGTGAACAGATGGTGCAGCGCAACAACAAGATCGCCTTCGATTACGACCTGCAGGCCATGGAGAAGCTGGACATCACGGGCACCTTCGCCGGCGCGGTGAGCGATCGGGACACCTTGGCGGAGCACATCCGCAGCCTGCGCCCCATCGCCGATCCGCTGGAGCGCAAAGTTATCGGCGACCGCTACAAGGACCGCGACCTGGAGCTGATGCAGCGCTTCTTCTACAGCTTCTGGGCCAACCGCAGCCCCGACCCCGAGGCAGCGTGGAAGGCCTACTACACCGAAGTGCTGAAGGTGAACCGGGAGTTCGGCTGCAGGATCCTGAAGGGCTACGACACCGACCGCGGCTACGTGTACCTGAAGTATGGTGCACCCAACTCCATCATGGACCGCTTCAACGAGATGGATTCGTACCCCTACACCATCTGGCACTACTACCGGGCCGGTCGGTATTCGGACAAGCGCTTCGTGTTCTACCAGCCCAACCTGGCGAACGACTGTTTCGAGTTGCTGCACAGCGAAGTGCCCGGCGAGATCCAGAACCCGCGCTGGAACCAAGTGCTGCACTCGCGCAACGTGGCCATGCCCAACGTGGACCCGCAGGGGGTGAACAACAGCAGCGGCGAGCGCACCCTGGAGTTCTATAACATGCCGCGCTGATCCGGGCACCACTTCCGGTGCATCTTTGCGCCTTGCACAACCGGGCTTCTTGCGCACCGCCATCGTCATACTCAACTGGAACGGTCTGCCCTGGCTGCAGCGTTTTTTGCCCGGTGTGCTGCAGCACAGCCCCGGTGCCGCCGTGGTGGTGGCCGATAACGGCTCCACCGACGGCTCCGTGGC
Organism: Flavobacteriales bacterium; assembly: GCA_044347005.1. Classification (GTDB taxonomy): domain Bacteria; phylum Bacteroidota; class Bacteroidia; order Flavobacteriales_F; family PHOS-HE28; genus PHOS-HE28. Next base: position 6,213 of record JBIIYD010000077.1, read on the forward strand.
CTGGGTGCGGCAGGCGCACCCCGCCGTGCAGCTGCTGGAGATGAAGGCCAACCTGGGTTTCGCCGGTGGCTACAACGCCGCGCTGGCCCAGGTGCAGGCGGAGTACTACGTGCTGCTGAACTCGGACGTGGAGGTATCGCCCGGCTGGCTGGCGGCCTTGGAGCGCTACATGGACAGCGACCCCGGCATGGCGGCCTGCCAGCCCAAAGTGCTCAGCCACACGCACCCGCAGCGCTTCGAGCACGCCGGTGCGGCGGGCGGCTTCATTGACCGCAACGGCTACCCCTTCTGCCGGGGCCGCATCTTCGAACTTACGGAGGACGACCACGGCCAGTACGACGGCGAGGGCCAGGTGTTCTGGGCCACCGGCGCCTGCTACATGGTGCGCGCTGCGGCCTTTCGTGCGGTGGACGGTTTCGATGCGGCGTTGTTCGCCCACATGGAGGAGATAGACCTGTGCTGGCGCCTGCGCCGGCTCGGCTGGCGCATCGGCTACACGAGCAGCGCCGTGGTACACCACGTGGGTGGCGGCACGCTGGGGTATGGCAGTCCGCGGAAGACCTACCTCAACTTCCGCAACAGCCTCATCGTGCTCACCAAGAACCTGCACACCGGCTCGCTCTTCATGCGTTTACTGCGCCGCCTGGTGCTGGACGGTTTCGCCGCTGGAAAGTTCCTGCTGGAGGGACATGGGGCACACGCGTGGCAGGTGGCACGTGCGCACTGGAGCTACTTCGGCCGCCTGCCGCAGGTGTTGAAACAACGTCGCGCCTTACAAGCCGTGGAGCGCAACCCGGACCTCACGGGCATGTACCACCGCAGCATTGCCTTCGACCGTTTCATACTGGGCTGGAAACGCTTCGACCAGCTGGACAAGGAGGTGTTCCATCACCCGCGCTGAAGCAGGTACTGCACCGCCAGCCGGTAGCCTTCGCCACCCAGGCCCATGATGCCGCCCACGCAGGCCGCCCCCACCAACGAAGTGTGGCGGAATGGTTCGCGCGCCAACAGGTTGCTGATGTGTACTTCGACCACCGGTACATTAATGGCGGCCACGGCATCGCGGATGGCCACCGAGGTGTGTGCATAGCCGCCTGCGTTGAGCACCACGCCCAGGTAGTGCGCTCCGGCACGCTGGATGGCCGTTACCAACTCCCCTTCGTGGTTGCTCTGCAAGTGCTCGATGCGCACCTCCGGGAAGTGGGCCTGCACCACGGCCATCATCTCTTCCAACGACAGTTGCCCATAGATATCGGGCTCGCGGCTACCCAGCAGGTTCAGGTTGGGTCCGTTGAGGATCAGGATGGCGGCCATGTTGTTCGCGCTTGCTTGCGTATGGCACAAAGAGAACAAAAGGTCTCAACACCCGCACGTGGGAAGAAGGGCGCTCATGCATGCAGGCCTTGCACCCGAACAGGAACACCTTCGTGGCATGACCTGGGACCAGGCGCTGCTGAGTTTTCGTATGTACCTGAAACTGGAACGGTCGCTGAGCGACCGCACGGTGGACGCGTACCTGCGCGACGTGGCCAAGTTGCATACCCACGCCAACGCGCTCAGCCCTCCCCTGGCCCCTGCGGCCATCGACTTGGAGGTGCTGCAGATCTTCATTTCGCAGGTGTCGCGCTCGGGCCTTAGCGCCGCCAGCCAGGCCCGGCTGCTGAGCGCGGTACGTGCGTTCTACCGCTGCCTGCGCCTGGAGAAGGTGGTTGCCGAAGACCCGACGGAATTGGTGGAGAGCCCGCGCATCGGTCGCAAGCTGCCCACCTTTCTGAGCGTGCTGGAGATCGATGCCATGGTGAAGTCCATCGACATGAGCCGACCGATGGCACACCGCGATCGGGCCATTCTGGAAACCCTTTACGGCTGTGGCTTACGGGTGAGCGAGCTCTGCGGCCTGCGCCTGTCGCGCCTGCACTTCGGCGAGGGTTTCGTGCGGGTGATCGGCAAGGGCGACAAGGAGCGCCTGGTACCCATCGGCCCTGAGGCCATCCGCTGCATCGAGCACTACCGCGAAGGCGAACGCGTACACCTGCCGGTGACGAAGAAGGCCGGTGACATCCTCTTCCTGAACGCCAAGGGAGGCGGCCTTTCGCGCGTGTCGGTGTTCAACCTGGTGAAGCGCCTGGCGGTGTTGGCCGGCATCCGCAAGACCATCAGCCCGCACACCTTCCGGCACTCCTTCGCCACACACCTGGTAGAGGGCGGCGCCGACCTGCGTGCCGTGCAGGAGATGCTGGGCCACGCCAGCATTACCACCACCGAGATCTACACCCACCTGGACCGCGACTACCTGCGCAGCAACATCATGCGTTTCCACCCGAGGGCTTCGCGTTAGCACGGGTGATGTGGGAAGCGGAGTCGTATAAGTCCAACGCAGTAGCGAAGAGCCGCAGAGCGGAACGTTCGCGTGGAACGCAGTATCAAGGGATGCGCACAACGCGCTGCTTGCCGATGTAGAAGCCGGGTGCAGGGTCTGTGCCGGCGCTGCGGCCCAGGAGGTCCACGTACTGGCCGTCCATGGCCGAGTAGCGCTGTGCGATCTCGGTGATGCCGGTGGCGGTCTCCACTACGGGCGAGGCTACCACCCGGATCTCGTCCAGCTGCCAGCTGCCGCCGTTGCCCTGGTAGGCCTGCACCTTGATCTGGAAGGTGCCGAAGGCGTTGCCTTGGGGGATCTCCATGCGGCCCAGGTTCGTGAGCACGGCATCGTTCCAGTCCATGGCGATATCGAGGTCGCCCACCTCTTCGCTGGGCTGCGACACGTCGGTGGTGAAGAAGATCTTGAGGCGCTGTGGGCCGGTGGCGTCGGAGCGGTGTCGGATGATGATGCTGTCCACCTGCATGGGCATGGTGCTGAGGCCGGATAGCAATCCGTAGCTGCCCGCTTCAGCGAAGATGGGCCAGCCCGTGGTGTACAGGGCGTTGTCCTGCGGGCTAACGGGGTGCGGACAGAGGTCCACACCGGGCCAGATCATGTTTGTGCCGAAGAAGGCGGGGCTGCTGCTTTCGGGGATGTTGCAGGCGCTGCAGCCGGTGTTGCAGTGGATGTTGTTGGAGCAAGGCACGTTGAGCCACTGGTACACGATCGTCTGGCTCTGCGCGCTGCACAGGGATGTGGCCAGGGTAGCGATGGTGGCGAGCAGGAGTAGTATCCGGTTCATGTGCAAAGGGCGAAGGTGGTTGAGTTGGACCTCCTTACGGGACCTTACTACGCCATCCGTCCGCGCAGGTTACAGGTCCTTGGTCCAAAGGGCGGCGTTCGTCGAAGGAGAAGAGCGCAACGCAGAGGACGGAGGCGCAGAGGTCCGATATGTATCGGACGCAGAGACCTCGCGCTGAAACAGAAAGCCATCCCTTTACGCGGCATTCTGGACCAAGAAGCTCTGCGCCTCTGCGTTGATCGAATACCGCGCTGGTCGATGAACGGAGTGCTACACCCGCACCACCCCCTTCCCGAAAAGCGCCTGGTGCAGGTGCCTGCCGAGCAACTCACCCATTGAACGTGCCTTCTTGATGGCGGGGTCGCCGTGCATACGGGCGAGTTCTGTGGCCAGGTGTTCGGTGTGCTCGGGGGTGGACAAGGTTTCGGTGCCCATCACGGCCAGCAGGGCTTCGATCTGCTCGTGGCCCAGGGTGTAGCGCTTGCGCAGCAGGGAGCGCTCCTCGTTGCGGTACTGCTCGATGGACTCGGCGGCTATGACGCGCTGGGCGAGCTGTACGTAAGGCAGGTTCTCCTTGTAGAACTGCGGCAGGTAGATGCGGGCACGCCCCTCGTAGTTCTGCTGGTCGAAGTCGATGGAGCGGATGCGGTACTGCACCTGGTCCAGGTCGTGGATCACGTCCACCACGAAGTTGTAGGCCCGCATGTCGCCGAGCAGGCGCACGAAGCAGCGCTCGTTGAACTTCACGAACTCCTTGCTCAGCCGCACCTCGTTCAGCGGACCGCCATAACGCGAGGGGTCGGCGATGAAGGAGTCGCCCGGCACGCCGATGATGTGCTCCTCGATGATGGTGGCACCGTCCCAGCCGTAGTTGATGCGGTTGGGCGAGAGCAGGTGCTCGAGCTCCAGCCCGTAGATGCGGCTGGCATCGGCCTGCTTAATGTAGTAGTAGTCGTGGTTGTCGTTGACGGTGTTGATGATCTTCACCCGGAAGGGCTGCGAGTTGCCGTAGGCGCAGAAGTCGATGCTGGCCACCGAGAGGTGCTGGATGTAGCGCCCCGCACCGATCAGCATCTGGTAGGTCTCCACCAGGCGTTGGTGCAGGTCCTCCAGTTCGCCGGGACGGTACAGCACGGTGTTCCAGAGCGTGGGCCGGCCCTTGGCGTCCAGGGTGGGCAGCAGTCCGTCGTAGCGGCGCAGGTCGGCATAACCCACGGGAAAGGCCAGGGCCCTGCCGTAGGAGCGCAGGTAATCGCCCAGCCCCCCGCCCACGGGGTACATGGGCTTGCGCTGCTGGATCTCGTTGAAGGGCATGGGCGGACTAGCGGATCACCTCGAAGCGCTGGGTACCGATCAGCTGACCGTCCGTGGTGCGCACACGCAGCAGGAAGGCCCCGTTGGGCAGGGCGCTCACGTCCAGGCTGTGGTCGAAACGGCCGCTGGCCTCTGCGGTGCTGCGTTGCACCAGGCGGCCGTCGGTGCCGAACACGTCGAGCACCAATTCAGCAGGTGCCTGTGTGATGCCACTGACCACGAGGTTCTCGCTGGCGGGCACCGGATGCAGGGCGATGCCGAAGGGTTCGGGGGCACTATCGGTGCCGATGCCCACGATGGCGCTGCTCTTGGCGAAGGCGTACTGCCCCTTCTTCAGGTCGTACAGGGTGATGAAGCCGCTGCCGTTGGTGAGCGCACCGGCGGTAACCTCCTGCCCGGCATACACCTGCCAGGGTTCGGTGGGGTCGGCACGGTGCACCACGGAGATGCCCGCTTCGTTGCCCGCGATGAGCGCATTGTCCAGCTGGGTGTTGTTGGCGCCTTGGTAGAAGAGGCGTCCGCGCAGCACGGTGCCCTCGGGCCACAGGCCGTCGACGGTCCAGTAGTGCGAGTCGGAGATGGTGATGATGTCCGGGCCCAGCGGCGCGGGGTCGGGCGCCACCCACAGGTGCTCGATGCGGGTGAAGACGGTGTCCTGGATGCCGTCCACGTACATGCGGAAATCCACATAAGGCAATGTGGAGCTGAGCGACTGGCCCGGTCCCACCCGGAACTCGTGGTCAAGGCGGGCCTGGTTGAGCCGGGCGTTGCGGTTGAGCACCACCATGGCCGGTTCGAAGGGCGACTGCACGGTGAGCGCGGTGGTTTCACCGC
>JBIIYD010000330.1:0-2662 GCA_044347005.1 Flavobacteriales bacterium
CTGCTGGTATTCTTTGTGGTTCTGGCATTGTTCGTCCCAAGCGCCCCGAGCAGCTTTGGTGTATTGGGATCCTTTCCGCGCTGGACGGCCGATCTTTTTCAGAACACGAGCACATGGCTGATGTGGTCCACCGGAGGGGCAGCTTGTGCGCTGTTCTTTGTTCTCGTGGACCGGATGCTTGCGCAACGTTCACCTGGACGCTAGGGCCGGCTTCGTGCGCTTATGCAAGTCTTCGGTGGACCAATACACCGGACCACGAGGGCGGTTCACACCAGCTTGGCCACTTCTGCTAATGCCGCCGCATAGTCCGGCTCGCTTCCCAATTCCGATGTCAGTTCGTGGTAGCGCACCACCCCAGCCTTGTCGATCAACCAAACCGCGCGGCACAAAGTGGCTTGCAAAGGACCCTCGGCGATCGCGGCGCCCCAGCGTTCGCTCATGTCGCGGAACCTGAAATCGCTTCCGGTGTGAACGTTGGAAATACCTTCCGTCTCGCAGAACCGCTTCATTGCGAAGGGCAGGTCCATACTGACCACAAGCACGTGCGCGCCGATGCCTGCTGCAATCCTGTTGAAGGTACGGGTCTCCGTGGCGCAAGTGCTCGTGTCCAAGCTGGGTAAGGTCAATAGCAACACGACATTCCCGTTCAGGGAAGCGAGATCGGCATTGCTCCTATCCTGCTTGACGAAACGAAGAGCAGGAGCCTCCTCGCCCACTTGAGGCAGGACACCTACGGTACGCGGTTGCGGCATTCCAGTGGAACTTGTGAAAGGATCGAGGGTTGTTCAAAGCGCGACGAACGCGGACTACTGCTCGCTCATGATCCGAGGGATGGCGTTCTCGTAGATCTTACGGACGTCCTCCACAAAACCGAACGGCATGTCGTCCACCACCAATTTCCCTTTGGTGACATGGCCGAGCAACAGGAAGGGCACACGACTGGCCTGCATGAGGTCCAGGAACTCGTTCTCGGTGTCCTCGTTCACGGCCACCACGGCGCGGCCCTGCCCTTCACCGAAGAGGAAGGCGTCTTCACGCACTTCGCTATCGGTAACGATATCGAAGCCCAACCCGCGCGGCAGTCCCATTTCCACCAAAGTGGTCCAGAGGCCACCGTCGCTCACATCGTGTGCTGCGTTGATCACCCCTTTGCGGATCAGGATGAGCAACATGGTGTGCAATCGACGCTCTTCGTCCAGGTCGAAGAAGGGCGCCGGGGAGCGGTCCACCTTGTGATGACGTACCAGGTATTCGCTGCAGGCGATATCGTCCGTCGACTTTCCAAGCAGGTAGATGAAGTCTCCCTTCTCCTTGAAGTCGAGGCTCATACGCTTGCTTACGTCCGGCACGATACCGACCATACCGATCGTGGGCGTGGGGAAGACCGGAATATTGCGTTGCTCGGTTACTGTGTGGTTGTAGAAGCTCACGTTGCCTCCGGTGACCGGGGTCTCGAAAGCACGGCAGGCATCGCCCATGCCCTTGATCACTTGCGCGAACTGCCAGTATACCTCGGGGTCGTAAGGATTGCCGAAGTTGAGGCAGTTGGTCACTCCGCAGGGTTCGCCACCGGTGCAGGCGATGTTCCGGGCCGCTTCGCTGACGGCGATCATGGCGCCGGTGTATGGGTCCGCATGAACGTACCGGCCATTGCAATCGACCGTGACAGCAAGTCCTTTGCCGGTCTCCCGGACCAGGACCAGGCCTGCATCGCTGGGCGCATTGGTGCTCATGTTGTTGGTGCGCACCATGGTGTCGTACTGCTCGCTGACCCAGCGCTTGCTGGCAATGTTCGGGCTCGATAGCAGGTCGAAGGCCACAGCTCGCAGGTCATCGGGCTGCTGCACACTGTCCGGCTGGAACTTCTTGTTCTCGGCGATGTAGGCAGGCTCCTTCTCCTCCCGGGTGTAAACCGGCGCACCGCCACCCAGCACCAGACTTTCGGCAGGCACTTCAGCAACCAGCTCGCCGTACATGTAGTAGCGGATCCGTCCGCCATCGGTCACAGTGCCGATCTCCACGCAGTTCAGGTCCCATTTGTCGAAGATGGCCTGCACCTCGGCCTCACGGCCCTTCTTCACCACCACGAGCATGCGTTCCTGGCTTTCGCTCAGCAGGATCTCCCATGCGCGCATGCCTTCCTGCCGGGTCGGTACGCGGTCCAGGTGGATGTCCATGCCAGCCTCGCCTTTCGCGCTCATCTCGCTGGTGCTGCAGGTGATGCCCGCCGCGCCCATGTCCTGCATGCCGATGATGGCATCGGTGAGCGACAATTCCAGCGAAGCCTCCAGCAGCAGTTTCTCCATGAAGGGATCGCCCACCTGCACGGCTGGCAGGTCGTCCATGCTGGTCTCGGTGATGTCCTTGCTGGCGAAGCTGGCACCGTGGATCCCGTCCTTCCCGGTGCTGCTGCCCACGATGAAGACCGGGTTACCCTTGCCGTGGCTCGTGGCACTGATCACACGATCGGTCCTGACGATGCCCACGCTCATCGCGTTCACGAGCGGGTTGGTGGCGTAACATGGATCGAAGTAGACCTCTCCGCCCAACACCGGCACACCGAAGGCGTTGCCGTAGTCGCCGATGCCCTTGACCACGCCACGCATATGCCAACGGCTGCGTGCTTCGGTGCTGATGTCGCCGAAGCGCAGGCTGTTCAGTT
>JBIIYD010000078.1:0-11478 GCA_044347005.1 Flavobacteriales bacterium
CACGAACTATGAACGTGTGATATACCCCATCCTGCAAGAAACAGCATTGCGGGCCAAGGTGCACTGGGTCAGCGGCAGCATGGCCGGCAAAGCACCCGCCAGCATCTTCTTCCAACAGCACGCACCCAACATCGACTACATCCAGTGCGCAATTCGTGATCTGCCACGCGATGCGGTCCTGCTTGCGGACGTGTCGGGTGATAGCATCAGGTGGGAGGCGGTTTCCTTGACAGGAATGGAGATGCTCAACGTACTTAGTTATGATGCCACATGGTGGGAACGTTCCTTGGTCAAGAAGCAACCATTCAACCCGCGACTGATCCCCCTTTACATCCGGCAGGGACTTTCATCGGCCCTGTTCTGGTACGGTGCGGGCTTCATGTTGCTCCTGTTGGTATTGGTCAGGAGAACCACCCGGCGCTGGCTGTGACACGTTGTTAGCTTTACGGCCCTTACCCGAGCGCATGGCACGTATCCTGGTCACCGGTGGAGCCGGTTTTGTAGCGAGCGATCTGGCGACCAAATTGGCCGCCGTAAAAGACAACGAAGTCGTTGTCGTTGATAACCTCCTGACCGGTGAGGTGGCGAAGTTGCCCTTGTCGGAGTTCGGCAACATGCGGTTCGTGAAGTGCGATGTGAACCGCTTCGAGGACATCAGCAGCGTATTCTATGCGCACCGCCCGGAGTATGTCTTCCACTATGCTGCCGTGGTGGGCGTTAAGCGCACAACGGACAATCCTGTCATGGTCCTCCGCGACATCGACGGTATCCGCAATATCCTCGACCTGTCCAAGAACATGGGCGTGAAAAGGGTGCTCTACAGCAGCAGCAGCGAAGTGTACGGCGAGCCGGTGGAGATCCCACAGAATGAACGCACCACTCCCCTGAACTCGAAGCTGCCATATGCCATTGTCAAGAACATCGGTGAAGCCTTTCTTCGGTCCTATCAAAAGGAGTTCGGACTGGATTACACGATCTTTCGATTCTTCAATACATACGGTCCCAAGCAAAGCAGGGACTTCGTCGTGGCCAAGTTCATCCGTGCGGCACTGGCCGGTGACGACATCACCCTCTATGGCGATGGTGCACAATCCCGGACCTTTTGCTTCATCGATGACAACACGGACGCCTGCCTCAATGCATTCCATCGTGGGGAGGTTGTGAACGATGTGGTCAACATCGGATCGGACAAGGAGATCACGATCAAGGACCTGGCCGAACTCATCGTCGACATCACGGGCAGCTCTTCACGCATCGTGCATTTACCTGCGCTGGAAGAGGGCGACATGACCCGCCGCATGCCCGACATCTCGCGCATGCGTGGCTTGCTCGGCCGTGAACCGGTTTCCTTGAGGGCCGGCCTGGAACGAGTGATCGCCGCCTCCGTTGACGGACTTTGATGTGCGGCATTGCCGGCATATTCGGTCTGGAGGGTCTGGAGGATCCTACCGCGCTGGTGTCAGACATGACCAATGCAATGGCCCATCGCGGGCCTGATGCCGAAGGCGTGTTCGTGGCTTCCAAGGTGGCTTTGGGCCATCGCCGGTTGAGCATTATCGATCTGTCCTCCTCGGGCAACCAGCCCATGTTGGACCCGACCGGACGCTACGCCCTCGTTTTCAACGGAGAGATCTACAACTACCGCGACCTGCGTCGTGAGTTGGTATCGATGGGCCATCTCTTCGTGACCGAGGGAGATACCGAGGTGCTGCTGAAAGCTTGGATACAATGGGGGACGGCGTCGTTGCCAAAGCTGCACGGCATGTTCGCTTTTGCTGTTTGGGATGTTGCCGCTGAAGAACTCCATCTGGTCCGCGACCGGATGGGCATCAAGCCGCTCTATGTGTTCAGGAACGACCGGCACGTGCTTTTTTCCTCGGAAGTGCGCGGCTTGCTGGCATCGGGTATCGTGCCTCGTCGATTGGACCGGGATGCGCTCACGGACTACCTGCGCTATCAAACGGTACATGCTCCTGCGACCTTGGTCCAGGGCTTAACGATGCTACAGGCTGGTCATTGGATGCGGATATCGGACCAGGAAGTACAGGAGGAGCGCTGGTACGATCTCGTCGGATCCGTTCGCCAGGAAGCTGCGGAAATGCCATTGGACCAGGTCCATCGCGAGGTCAAGGACCGGCTCACCCGGGCTGTGGAACGAAGGCTTGTGGCCGATGTTCCCTTCGGAGCGTTCCTGTCCGGTGGCATCGATTCCAGTGCCGTTGTCGGGCTCATGAGCACCATCAGCGCCGATCCCGTGCACACATTTTCCGTGGTGTTCGACGAGCAGGAGTATAACGAAGAGCATTATGCGGCCCTGGTGGCCGAACGCTTCGGCACCGTCCACACGCCCATCCGCTTGCGCCCACAGGACATGCTGGAAATGCTCCCGCAGGCCCTCGCTGCCATGGACCATCCCAGTGCCGATGGCCCGAACACCTTCGTGGTGTCCAAGGTCACCAAAGCGGCAGGGATCAGCATGGCGCTCAGCGGCCTCGGTGGCGATGAGGTCTTTGCGGGCTATCCGGTATTCACACGCACCTTGGATCTTTGGCAGCGCCGTTGGGTCACCCAGTTCCCAAAGGGGGCACGGCGTGTTGCAGCAGCCCTTGTTTCGATGGCCAGGCCTTCCATCGGCAGCGACAAGCTTGGGGTTCTGCTTGGCCTCGGCACATTTTCCGTGGACGACACTTACCCGGTTTCCCGTTTGGTCGCCACGGATAACGACCTGCTTCGCTTGCTGGACCGTTCCTCACTACCCTCGAACAAGGTCCACGACATCATGCACCGCATCATTCGCGAGGAAGGAGCTTACGCACTGCCGTTCCTTTCCCAAGTATCGTTGGGCGAATTGAGCACATACCTTCAGAATGTGCTCCTGCGGGATACGGACCAGATGACAATGGCCCACGCCTTGGAGGTTCGTGTACCCTTCCTGGACCATGAACTGGTGGAATTCGTCCTTGGCGTGGACGACCGTAGAAAGTATCCATATACGCCCAAGAAACTGCTGGTGGATTCCTTGGGCGATCTGCTTCCAAAGGAGGTAGTGGAACGGCCTAAAATGGGATTCACCCTGCCTTGGGCGGCATGGATGCGGAACGAGTTGCGTTCCTTTTGTGAGGAGCGTTTGAACCGGCTTGCGATCAGACCCACCTTCAACAGGGGAGCCGTCGAAATCGTCTGGGAACGCTTCCTGGCGAATGACCCACGCACCAACTGGTCACGGGTCTGGTCGCTCGTCGTGCTGGAGGACTGGATGGAACGGAACGGGATCGAAGCCTGACGGGCTGGCCGGAAAAAAGAAAGGAGGCATGTTGCCTCCTTTCGTCAAGATGAGGGCCGAGCGATCAGAACTTGGCACGCGACTTACGACCCACACGCTTCTTGCCACGAACCCAGTTATTACGCTGGCGGTAGAAATTCGACTGCCCGCGCAGCACATAACTGTAGGTCAGCGTCATGGTCAGGTAACTATCGTTGTGCGTGGGGTCTCCGCGCTTGTTCCGTGCGGTGTAGTTGTTCGGATCGGGAAGTGTGGGGTCCGAAAAATAGGCGGATGGCGCCTGGTTCGCCAATTGAGCCGCTATTCCGTTCACACCACCAGGTAACGCATTAGGGTCGGCGTATACGCTGCTGACATCGTCCAGATAATCGTTGAACGTGGTCCGCCAGCCGAAGTCCCAACCGATCCGGTGGCGCCGCAACTTGGTAATGTGAAAGCCCAGACCGGCAGGTATCGAGACACCGATATTCGAGTAGTCCACCAGTTCGGTCGTCAGCGGGCGCAGCGAATAGAAGTCTCCTTGCCGGTCCACCTGACCCTGAGGATTACTGTAATAAACACCAAGCCCAACATAGCCGAACAGCCGGAAATCGGTCCTGAAACGCCCACGACCGCCGACGTCATTGTCCTGGTAAATGGTGAACTCCGGACGGATGTACCATTCGAACATATCGTTCCGGAAATTCAAATTGCGACCTACGCGACCACGGTTGGTGCTCAATGCATCGGCACCCTGGATCCGCAGATACATGAATCCGCTGTTGACGGAGATGAGGCGGTTGATCTTACGCCGAGCGAATGCGCCCATGGCCCAGCGGGTCTGTCCCAACTTCATGTCCCAAACGAAGTCGCGACGGGTCTGATCTTTGCCACCCATTTCGCCCAGGTAGTTCGATCCGCCCAAATGGACACCGACGTCCCACGCATATTGGGCTCGGCTTGCCAGGCACCCCGCCATCACGAGCATGGTGACCAAGGCTATGCGAAGAGATTTGAGGTTCATGAGCACTGGTGCCGGAAGTATTACCGACGGACAAACATAACAAAGTCCTGAACAACTTGTTGGACGTGACGGGTCACGGGATATCAACAAGGCGATCACGTGTCTCCCGTTCGGATGTCGTCGGGTAGATTTGTCCCCATGTTCACCGGAAACCGTGTTACATCGTTGTTCGGCATCCGGGTGCCAGTGGTGCAGGCGGGTATGATCTGGTGTTCCGGTTGGGAATTGGCATCCGCTGTGTCAAACGCAGGTGGCCTTGGGGTGATCGGGGCTGGATCCATGTATCCGGAAGTGCTGCGCACGCACGTGCGCAAATGCAAGGAGGCTACGAAGGCTCCGTTCGCGGTGAATGTGCCCATGCTCTATCCCAACATCGATGAGCATATGGCGATCATCCAAGAGGAAAGTGTCCCCATCGTATTCACCTCGGCTGGAAATCCAGGCGCATGGACCCCGGTGTTGAAGCGGTCCGGAATAACGGTTGTGCATGTGGTCAGCAGCGTCAAATTCGCCCTGAAGGCGCAGGAAGCCGGTGTCGATGCGGTCGTTGCCGAGGGGTTCGAAGCCGGGGGGCATAACGGCCGTGAAGAAACCACCACCTTCGTGCTCGTACCCATGGTGCGGGATGCCGTCCGGATCCCGGTCATCGCTGCGGGGGGGGTCTCCGATGGAAGGTCCATGCTCGCTGCTTTTTGCCTGGGTGCCGATGGGGTACAGGTCGGGAGCAGGTTCGTTTGCTCCGAGGAGTCTTCGGCGCATCCTGCTTTCAAGCAACGAGTGGCAACGGCTGGAGAGGGGGAAACGGTCTTGACCCTCAAGGAGTTGGCTCCTGTCCGTTTGCTGCGGAACAAGTTCTTCAAGGACGTTCAAGGGGCCTATGCCGCGAATGCCACGGTCGAGCAGCTCAAGACGTTGTTGGGTCGCGCTAGGGCCAAGCGAGGCATGTTCGAGGGTGATCTGGAAGAAGGAGAGCTCGAGATCGGCCAGGTGAGCGGCCGGATAGGCGATGTGAAGAAGGCTTCGGAGATCGTGGAGGACATGGTACGGGAATACGGCGAAGCACGTGGTCTGCTTTGCGGGTAGAGCGGCATTTTCATGAATGATAGACCCTCTCGGCAACAAGTCCATCGATCCCAGCGTCTATGGAACAACATGGCGTTCGTGAAAGAAGTTCTTCTGGTTCTGCTCTTGGGCGGTCTTTCGGTACCTGCCCGGCTTCACGCGCAAGTGCTCGATCCGCCGACCCTCCGCTGTGCCTCGGTGGATGTTGCCGGTGATGTTACCCTGACCTGGAGCGTTCCGCCGGACCCCGGTGGCCTCTTTCTGCGTTACGAGATCTTTCAAGCGACCGACCTTATTGGACCTTATTCCCTGGTCGGCACCGTGTCTGCCTACACGGATCTGGACTATCTGGTCGTTAATGCGAACGGGCATCTGGGTGCGCGATTCTACTATATGAACACCGTATCGGTGGGTGCTCCACCCAACACATCGGAGCCGAGCGATACCGTGGCAACCTTGTTCCTGCAGGTGTTCCAAAGCACGCCGCTGGGTAGTGCCAACCTTGCGTGGACAGCCCCTTCCACCGCACCCACGGCTACCGCGCTTTTTTCGGTCTGGATGGAGTATCCCATCGGAACGTGGACCTTGCTGGATAATGTACCGGCCAACACCTTTTCCTATCAGCACGTGATCTCCATTTGCGAGGATTCGCTCACATTCCGCGTCGGACTTGCGGACCAAAGCGGCTGCGTGTCGTTCAGCAGTCTGGCCGGTGATGTGTTCGCCGATGCTACGCCACCAGCGCCCCCGGTCATGGTGAGTGTGTCCGTCGACAGTACCAATGGGCTGTCCACCCTCGACTGGGAGCCCAGTCCGCAGGGCGATACGGAAGGTTATATCATCGTGCTCGTCACATCCGGCGGCGGGGTTATCATCGACACCATTTTCGGTCAGAACAATACCGATTACACCTGGCTGCCGAGTACGCCCGACCTGGGGGTGGAATCCTTTACCGTGGCGGCGTTCGACACCTGCAGGATCGGTATACCACCAAGTCCGAACACGAGCGCTACGAGACCGCCGCACACCACCATGCTCCTGCGTTCCAGCTATGGGCGCTGCGAGGGTTCGATGGAACTCGAATGGTCCGCATACGTGGGTTGGCCGGTACAGACCTACCAGGTCCTCGTACAGGTGGACGGTGGCCCATGGGCCGTTCTTGCGAATGTGGATGGTGCCACCCGGACCTTTGTCCAAACCGTTGTGCCGGATCGCACTTACTGCTACATCATCAAGGCCGTCCCCGCTGCCGGGCCGGCGTTTTCCCTGTCCAACAAGGTTTGCCGTACCTCGGATTACCCCGTGCTGCCTTCCTTCAATTACCTCCGGACCGTAACGGTTGCGGCACAGGGTTCCATACTTGTGTTGGACAGCGTCGATGTGGCCGCGGCGGTTTCGGCCTATCGCATCGATCGTTCCGATAACGGTGGTCCGTTCGATCCCGTGGCATTTCTGCCTGCACCCGGTGGGTCCTTGTTGACCTTCGAGGACACCGATGTGGATGCCGACCGGGTAGGGTATCGCTACCGGGTCACAGTGCTGGACAGTTGTGGGATAGAAGCCTTGGTGAGCAATGTCGGGGGGAACATCGTACTAAGTGCGATACCCGGACTCGATGGGGTGAACCGCTTGGAATGGAACGGCTATGCACAATGGGCCGGCACTACCCAGCAGCATGTGGTGCAGCGCAGCGTGGATGGTGCTGCATTGGCCACCCTGGCCGTCGTACCTCCGCTTCCCTGGTCCTATGCCGACGATGTGCAAAGCCTGGTGAACTCCAGTGGGCGTGCCTGTTACCGCCTGCAAGCCGTGGAAAGTGGTAATCCTTCGGGCGTGAATGCCACATCGGAAAGCAACATCGCCTGTGCCGTTCAGCAGTCCCTGGCATACATCCCCAATGCCTTTATCGTGGGTGGCGCCAACCCCTTGTTCCAGCCCGTGCTTTCGTTCGTGGATGTGCGCGAGTACGACTTGGTGATCATCAACCGTTGGGGGCAGGAGATCTGGCGCACATCGGATCCCTACCAACCATGGGATGGTACGGTGGGAGGGGACCTGGTACCGATCGGGGTGTATGGATACTACTGTGCCTTCAGCGATGGGGAAGGCCGTCGCTTCGAGAAGCGGGGTACGGTCACCATGCTTACGGCATACGAGTGATCGTACACATCCCGGATCATGTCTACTTTTGTGCATGGAACGATCCAGCACGGCCGCCACGAAGGCGGCGAAAATCTCGAACGGACAACTACCATCGGACAAGTTCGTCGGCGAGGGACTGACCTATGATGATGTACTCCTGGTCCCCGCGTTCAGCGAAGTGCTGCCGCGCGATGTGAACGTCGGGTCCTGGTTCACAAGGAACATCCGACTGAACGTGCCGATCGTTTCGGCCGCCATGGATACGGTCACCGGTGCCGAACTCGCCATTGCCATTGCGCAGCAGGGGGGCATCGGTGTCATCCACAAGAACCAATCGGTCGTCGAACAAGCGGCCGAAGTGCGCCGGGTAAAACGCTCCGAGAGCGGCATGATCCTCGACCCGATCACCTTGGACGAGAGCGCGGTGGTAGGGGACGCGCTCAAGTTGATGGCGGAACATCGCATCGGTGGCATTCCCGTGGTCAACAAGGAGAACAAGCTGGTGGGCATCGTGACCAATCGGGACCTCCGTTTCGAGAAAAAAATGGGTCGACCGGTGGCCGAGGTCATGACGAGCGAACGCATCGTGATCGCCAAGCCGGACACCACCATGGGCCAGGCCGAGGACATCCTTCAAGAGCACAAGATCGAGAAGCTGCCGGTGGTGGACCCCGATGGTGTGCTGGTAGGTCTGATCACCTACAAGGATATCATCAAGCTGAAGCAGCGGCCCAATGCCTGCAAGGATAAGCTGGGACGGTTGCGCGTTGCGGCAGCGATCGGCGTTACCGCCGATTCATTGGACCGTGCAAAAGCCTTGTGCGATGCCGGTGTGGATGCCCTGGTCATCGATACCGCGCATGGGCATAGCCAGGGGGTCCTTACCATGCTTCGTGCGATCAAGGAGAACATCAAGGGTGTCGACATCATCGTGGGCAATGTGGCCACAGCCGAAGCCGCCCGGTCGTTGGTGGACGCGGGCGCCGATGCGGTGAAGGTGGGCATCGGCCCCGGAAGCATCTGCACCACGCGCATCATTGCCGGCGTTGGTGTGCCACAACTCACGGCGGTATTGGATTGTGCCCAGGAACTGGAGGGCACCGGTGTGCCGGTGATCGCCGATGGCGGCGTGCGCTACACGGGCGATATCGTAAAAGCCCTGGCCGCTGGGGCAGGTACGGTCATGGTGGGTAGCATGTTCGCTGGTGTGGAGGAAAGTCCGGGGGAAACGATCATCTATGAGGGGCGTCGGTTCAAGTCGTACCGTGGAATGGGTTCCATCGAAGCCATGCAACAAGGCAGCAAGGACCGCTACTTCCAGGATACGGAGGACGATGTCAGGAAGCTGGTCCCCGAGGGCATCAGCGGACGGGTTCCTTACAAGGGTCGATTGGCCGAGGTGGTGCATCAGATCGTCGGTGGCCTGCGTGCGGGAATGGGTTACTGCGGCGCCCCCGACATCGATGCCCTGAAGCAGGCCCGTTTCATTCGCATTACCATGGCCGGCATGAAGGAAAGCCACCCGCACGACGTGTTCATTACCCGCGAAGCACCGAACTACAGCCACGGTTAGTGACGAGGCCTATTCCTGGATGTGCTTTCGAAGCCGTTCGATGAGGCTGTCGGAGTAGGGGCTTAGGATCTTGCGTGCCAACAGCATTCCGGAAGAGCACATGGCCTCCCAATTGGCAAGGTCCAGCACATAGGGTTGGGCTGCCTTCTTGCGGTCCCAGTCGATGAACCGAAGGTTGTTGTTCTCGACCCTGCTTGCATAGGGCGAGTTCATGATCACTGTCTGTAATGCGATCTCGTCCGGACAGAACGTGTGCGCGAACCTGTTCAAGTAGTCCGGGTGCTTCTCCAAGTGGTCCACCACATGTTCAAGCACCTCGCGGCTCAAGCTCCAGGACATCGACCCGCCGTAAAGTGGGGGTAGGTCCTTTCCTGGATCACGCGAAATGCCGGTCCGTTGTTGGAAATGCAGGACCATGTTCCGTAATCGTTTGCCCCACTTCGTGCGGATGTCGAAGAGGTCCAAGGGGTCGTAATAGGCCAGGCGGTCCATGCCCCCGTGGTGCCAATATGGGGTGGGTAACGGAAAGTGGAGCAAGTACTCCTTCCCCTTGTTGCGCTCGAAGAAAGCCTTGAATTCACTCGGTTTTACGATGATCCGGTCAGTACCCGTGATCGTATGGAAGTAGGACGGCCCTTCGTCCTTCAGCGCCTCACGCGTCAGGTGCAGTATGGCCTTCACGATGTTCAACCCACCCCAATTCACGGCATACTTCCGGCTAACCATGCGCACCATCGGCATTTCGCGAAGTGCTTTGAGTTCCGCCTCGCTTGCACGGGCCTTACGGTCCAAATGGACATAGGCCGTGAAACCGGGACCGAATTGACCGAGCACATCCATGAGTTCCTGGATGTTGTCGTGTGCGAGTACGATCAGCCCGTGCTTCATTCCAAGGTCTCATCATGGCCGTTCGAGCTGGCCATGACGCGTTGGCAAGTATACGCTCGTTCCGTGCCCCCGCTGGGGCGGGTGCAGCACCGGGCAAGAAGAGGTATGCGGGGCACTTAGCGGCGCGCTTTGTCGATCGCCGACCGGTACAACTCCTCCAATGCAGCGGCCCTGGATAACGGTGAGTGGTGGGTCCGGATGCGGTCCAGTGCCGCTTCGCCCTTTCTTCGGATCATGTCCGGGGACCCGATAATGTGCTCCAAATGGTCGACGAGTTGTTCTTCGATCGCGCGTGAAATGCGTTCTCGACCTTCTGTGGATCGCCATTCGGCCTCCCCGGTCCCACTTTGTGGCAGGTCGATCATCCAACCCACATCAGGGTTGTTGATCTCGGGCAACGCTACGATATTGGTCGATATCACCGGGCACCCGTAGGCCTGTCCTTCAAGTACGGAATACCCGTACGTGTCGTTGTAGGTGGGCAATAGTGCGATGTCGGCCCCCTTGAAAAGATCCAGCACCTGAGAATTCGGTAATGTGGGGACGTGCTTGATGTTGCGGGGATACTTGGCGATGATCCGCAAGGCTTCCGACCGCTCTTGCTCCCCACTTTTGGTTACGTAGTCCTGTGTCTGCAGCTGGCTCACGATCGTAAGATGGAGTGGGGCTCCACGTTCCAGAAGGCGGTCCATGGCACGCAGGGTTTCCAGACCACCCTTCAGGAAAAAGAGGTGCCCCACCATCACGAGTTTGATTCGACCTTCGGTGAGCGCCTTTTCCGCCATCGATGAGATGCCCGGACGTTGGGCCGGATGCAACACTTGGATCCTGGCCATGATGTCTTCCCGCAGGTGGGGGAACCGCTCAAGCCGCGACCATTGCATTCGGCAGGCAGCTTCGCTCATCGCGACCAGTCTTACACAACTGGGGGAAAGGATCGTACGATATGACCTTTCCGACGGCGATTGTGTCCTGGGGATGAAGCTTTCGAACGTGGATATCCAGGGAGTTCTTGATAGACTCACCTTGTTGAAAAAGTGGAGAACGTCGAATCTGTTGAACCCCAGATCATTATGGATGGAATGGAGTTTCGTAGCGATCCTTCCGGTCAGCTTGAAATAGGCCAGGTCCAACCATTGGATGGGGTCTCGATGCCGGCCTATCCTCACGTTGGTGAAAGGGAGGTCTATGATATTCCGTTTCTCAGGATATCCCGACCCGGTGACGCCCACGTTAATGATCCTTCCGGAGTTCTTCATAGCTCATTTCCGATCATGGCATCCGAATGTTCCATGGATGGGTTGATTTTCTGCTTCGATAATACTCGATGTGGTCGGCTTGATGGGCTTTCAGGCGCTGGACGTTCGCTCGGTATTTATTGGTCGGGAATGGCTCCTGCTACGAACCGGTGATCCGCTAAGCAATGCGGGTGGTCGGTATCATCGCACGGGTCGATCCAAGCCAAAGTAAAGGAAAGCGCAACTGACCCTGAAGGGTGCAGCGTTCGCCACTGTCGAGTCCATCCCG
>JBIIYD010000292.1:0-3376 GCA_044347005.1 Flavobacteriales bacterium
ATGGAAGTGAACACCGGCCCTTGACCCCAAGGACCGGAGAATTTTAAAAGCCTTTGTAGCTCAGGGGTAGAGCACTTCCTTGGTAAGGAAGAGGTCCCGGGTTCAATTCCCGGCAAAGGCTCCAGTATGTTCGATCAAGCTCGAGATGCATTCCGGTGATCCGGGCAGGCCACGTACAACAGGACAAGAGGACCAACAAGAACACGAACAATAAACGATCGACCGACATGGCAAAGGAGACATTCCAACGCACCAAGCCGCACGTCAACATCGGTACCATCGGTCACGTCGACCATGGTAAGACCACGTTGACCGCGGCCATCACTTCCGTACTGGCCTCCAAAGGGCTGTCCGAGAAGCGCAGCTTTGATTCCATCGACAATGCACCCGAGGAAAAGGAGCGCGGTATCACCATCAACACCGCCCACGTGGAGTATTCGACGGCGAACCGTCACTACGCCCACGTAGACTGCCCAGGCCACGCCGACTATGTGAAGAACATGGTCACGGGTGCCGCCCAGATGGACGGTGCCATCCTCGTGTGCGCTGCCACCGATGGACCCATGCCCCAGACCCGCGAGCACATCCTGCTCGGTCGTCAGGTGGGTGTGCCCAAGCTGGTGGTGTTCATGAACAAGGTCGACATGGTGGACGACGCTGAACTCCTCGACCTCGTCGAAATGGAGATCCGCGAACTCCTGTCCTTCTACGACTACGATGGGGACAACACCCCCGTGATCCGTGGTTCCGCATTGGGTGGATTGAACGGTGAAGAGAAGTGGGTGGACACCATCATGCAACTGATGGATGCCGTCGACACTTGGATCCCTGTTCCTCCCCGCGAGGTGGACAAGCCGTTCCTCATGAGCGTGGAGGACGTGTTCTCCATCACCGGCCGCGGTACCGTGGCTACCGGTCGTATCGAGACCGGCGTGGTGAAGGTGGGCGACAACGTCGAGATCATCGGCATGCAGGAGGAGAAGATGAACAGCACCTGCACGGGTGTCGAGATGTTCCGCAAACTGCTCGATCGCGGTGAAGCCGGTGACAACTGCGGTCTGCTGCTCCGCGGTATCGAGAAGGACCAGATCCGTCGTGGTATGGTCATCGCGAAGCCCGGTAGCATCACCCCGCACACCGAGTTCAAAGGTGAGATCTACGTACTGAAGAAGGAAGAAGGTGGTCGTCACACCCCGTTCCACAACAAGTACCGTCCCCAGTTCTACTTCCGTACCACGGACGTAACGGGCGAGATCACCATGGAAGCCGGTCGTGAGATGATCATGCCCGGAGACAACGT
The DNA here is from genome assembly GCA_044347005.1 of Flavobacteriales bacterium. Taxonomy (GTDB): domain Bacteria; phylum Bacteroidota; class Bacteroidia; order Flavobacteriales_F; family PHOS-HE28; genus PHOS-HE28. The sequence continues at coordinate 1,301 of JBIIYD010000292.1, forward strand.
GACGATCACTGTGAAGCTGATCGTTCCGATCGCCATGGACAAGGGCCTGCGTTTCGCCATCCGCGAGGGTGGACGTACCGTGGGTGCCGGCCAGGTGACCGAGATCCTGAAGTAAGAACAACAACTATCGACGGCAGGGCCGACCCGGATCTACGGGTCGGCCTTTGCCGCCGATGAACGACAAGGTCCAGATACTCCTACGGGTGTAGCTCAATTGGTAGAGCGAAGGTCTCCAAAACCTTAGGCTGCGGGTTCGATTCCTGCCACCCGTGCCAAAGAGAAACGAACAACGTGGCAAGCTTCAAGACATACCTGAGCGAGAGCTATAACGAGCTCATGAACAAGGTCTCCTGGCCTACGTGGAAAGAGCTCCAAAGCAGCGCCATCGTAGTTCTCGTAGCGGCCCTCATCGTTGCGCTCGTGATCTTCCTCATGGACTACATCTTCGGTGTACAGAACATGGGCCCTACCGATACCAACCCCTGGAAAGGGATCCTCGGTTTCATCTATAAACTGCTGACCTGATATGGCCACCGGCACCAAGAAATGGTATGTGGTCCGTGCCATCAGCGGCAAGGAGAAGAAGGTGAAGGAACTCATCGACATGGAAGTGTCGCGTTCCTCGCTCGGTAGTTATGTGTCCCAGGTCCTGATCCCCATGGAGAAGTTCTTCCAGATCAGGGACGGCAAGAAGGTGAGCAAGGAGCGCAACTTCTTCCCGGGATATGTGCTGCTGGAAGCGGACCTCACCGGTGAGATCGCACACACGATCAAGAACATGCCGAACGTGATCGGTTTCCTCGGTGCCGAAAAGGGTGGGGAGCCAGTGCCCCTGCGCCAGGCCGAGGTTAACCGGATACTGGGTACGGTGGACGAGCTCGCCGATGCGGACGCCACCAACCACAACCCTTACCACGTAGGCGAAGGCGTGAAGGTGATCGATGGTCCCTTCAACGGTTTCAACGGCGTGATCGAGGAGATCAACGAAGAGAAGAAGAAGCTCAAGGTCATGGTGAAGATCTTCGGAAGGAAGACCCCCCTGGAGTTGAGCTTCATGCAAGTCGAGAAGGAGGTGTAGGGGTGAGATGTATCTCGCCCATGGACCGACGCGGATCTAGGAATTAGGAAGTAAACCAGTCCGAGCAGACCGAGAGGAAAGCGCCAACAGGACACAAATCAGGAACAATGGCAAAGGAAGTAGCAGCCCTCATTAAGCTGCAGGTAAAAGGTGGCGCGGCCAACCCGTCGCCCCCCATCGGCCCCGCACTCGGTGCCAAGGGAGTCAACATCATGGAGTTCTGCAAGCAGTTCAATGCTCGCACGCAGGACAAGCCCGGCAAGGTGTTGCCCGTGGTGATCACGGTGTACGGCGACAAGTCGTTCGATTTCATCATCAAGACCCCGCCCGCAGCGGTCCAGATCATGGACGCTGCCAAGATCAAAGGCGGTAGCGGTGTGCCCCACAGCAAGAAAGTGGGCAACATCACCTGGGAGCAGATCAAGGCCATCGCGGAAGACAAGATGCCCGACCTGAACTGCTTCACCCTGGAGAGTGCCATGAGCATGGTGGCCGGTACGGCCCGCAGCATGGGTGTTACTGTATCCGGTGATAAACCCTTCTAAGCCATGGCGAACCTGACCAAAAAACGCAAGGAGGCGCTGTCCAAGTACGACGCCACCAAGATCTACAGCCTGGAGGAAGCGACCAAGATCGTGAAACAGGTGAGCAGCACCAAGTTCGACGGAACGGTGGACATCGCCGTTCGTCTGGGTGTGGACCCCCGCAAGAGCACCGAAATGGTGCGCGGTACCGTAAGCCTGCCCCATGGCACCGGCCGCACCGTGAAGGTGCTGGTGCTTGCCGATCCGGCCAAATGCGAGGAAGCGCTCGCATCCGGTGCCGACATGGCGGGCCTGGACGACTACATCGAGAAGATCAAGGGCGGATGGACGGACGTGGACGTGATCATCTGCACGCCTGCCGTGATGGCCAAAGTGGGTGCCCTGGGCCGTGTGCTCGGTCCCCGCGGCCTGATGCCGAACCCCAAGACCGGTACCGTGACCATGGACGTGGCC
>JBIIYD010000079.1:0-11445 GCA_044347005.1 Flavobacteriales bacterium
TGTCCATCTATTTGCGGTCGAAAGAAGACGCGATAGCCCTAAGGAGCGGGATATCCCGCCCCTACGAGAACCTACCTTTGCGAACGATATGAAGATCCACGAGAACATCCTGAGCACCATCGGCAATACGCCCATGGTGCGCCTCAACAAGATCACCAAGGACGTAGCCGCCACCGTGCTGGCCAAGGTGGAGACCTTCAACCCCGGCAACAGCATCAAGGACCGCATGGCCATCAAGATGGTGGAGGATGCGGAGAAGGCCGGCCTGCTGAAACCCGGTGGCACCATCATCGAGGGCACCAGCGGCAACACCGGCATGGGCCTGGCGATCGCGGCCATCATCAAGGGCTACAAGTGCATCTTCACCACCACGGACAAACAAAGCCGCGAGAAGGTGGACATCCTGCGCGCCTTCGGGGCGGAGGTGATCGTGTGCCCCACGAACGTGGACCCGGAAGACCCCCGCTCCTACTACTCCGTCTCTTCGCGCCTGGTGAACGAAACGCCGAATAGCTGGAAGGCCAACCAGTACGACAACCCGAGCAACGCACAGGCGCATTACGAGAGCACTGGCCCCGAGATCTGGGACCAGACCGATGGCAAGGTGGACCACCTGGTGGTGGGCGTGGGAACGGGCGGCACCATCAGCGGCACAGCGAAGTACCTGAAGGAGCGGAACCCGAACCTGAAGGTCTGGGGCATCGACACCTATGGCTCGGTGTTCAAGAAGCTGAAGGAAACGGGGATCTTCGACAAGAACGAGATCTATCCGTACATCACCGAAGGCATCGGTGAGGACTTCGTTCCCGCGAACGTGGACATGGACCTGATCGACCACTTCGAGAAGGTGACCGACCGCGACGCCGCCATCTACACCCGCAAGATCGTGCGCGACGAAGGCATCTTCGTGGGCAACAGCGCAGGCAGCGCCATGGCTGGACTGCTCCAGCTGAAGGACAACTTCAAGAAGGGCGAAACGGTGGTGGTGATCTTCCACGACCACGGCACGCGTTACGTGGGCAAGATGTTCAACGACGACTGGATGCGCGAGCGCGGCTTCCTGGTGGAAGAGAAGCCCACCGCCGGCGACCTGCTGAAAGGCAAGGACCTGCAACTGCTCAGCGTGGAAGCGGACGAGCCCGTGCTGAACGCCATCGACAAGATGCGCAAGCACAACATCGACCAGCTGCCGGTGTTCGAGAATGGCAAACCTGTTGGCACCATCACCGACGCTCGCCTGTTCGATGCGATCCTGGAGGATGCCGAAGTACGCCACCAGAAGAACCGGGTGGTCATGGGCCCTGCCCTGCCGGTGTTGAAGGTGGATGCCACTTTGGAGGAGGTGGCGAAAATGCTGGGCAATGGTAGCCCTGCCGTGCTGGTGGAACAACCGAACGGCTACGGGATCCTGACGAAGCAGGACATCATCGGGAAGTTGAAATAAGTCCACCCCCAAACGCCGTAGCCGCGACCCACCGTGTCGCCCTAGGCTACAGCGTTGGATATATGGACCTCCGGAACGCAAATTGAGCCACCCCATGCCCCTGCGTTACCGGAAACACGTTCGTTTGCCTGAACACGACTACCTGCAAGGGGCGTATTTCGTAACGATGTGCACCTGGTGGCGGCAGCAGGTATTCGGCAGCATCGTTGGCGCTGGTACCGAAGCACGCATGGATTTGACCGATGTGGGCCGTATCGTGGATGAATGTTGGCGCGCCATCCCGGACCATTTCCCGCATGCTGAACTGCACGAAATGCAGATCATGCCGGACCATTTGCACGCGATCATTGTATTGAACGGCGCATCCAACAACGGTATTCATTAGGCGCCATCATCGGGGCATTCAAATCGGAAACCACCCGGCGGGTCAACCGACTGAACGGAACCCCAGGCAGATCGTTATGGCAACCGAACTACCACGAACGGGTGATCCGCGAACAGTCCAGTGAAATTTGGCGCATCGCGCGTTACATCGCTGATAACCCAACGAAATGGCGATGAAAACGGGAACACATATCGATCAGATGGGCCGCGCTATTGACCTGCGAGATCATCCCCAGCGCATCATCTCCCTTGTCCCCTCCCAGACCGAACTACTGTATGACCTCGGCCTGGGCGAACGCGTGGTGGGCATCACCAAGTTCTGCGTACACCCGGAGACCTGGTTCAAGACCAAACACCGTGTAGGCGGCACCAAGAAAGTGGACCTGGACAAGATCCGTGCACTGAAGCCCGACCTCATCATCGGGAACAAGGAGGAGAACGAGCGCAAGGACATCGAAGCCTTGGCCAATGAATTCCCGGTGTGGATGAGCGACATCCGCGATCTGGAAGGCGCAATGGACATGATCCGGCGCATCGGTGGGCTTACCGGTACCGAAGCCAAGGCGAACGAACTGGCACTTGGTATCGAACACGGGTTCGCGGCACTGCGTCCGCTGCCAGAGGAACGCACGGTGGCCTACCTGATCTGGCGTGAGCCCTACATGGCGGCCGGCCAAGGCACCTTCATCAACGACATGTTGCAGCGCTGCGGCTTGACCAACGTGTTCGACGAAGGCGACGCCCGCTACCCGGAGATCACGCCCCAGGAACTCGCCGAGGCCGACCCCGACATCATCCTGCTTTCCTCGGAGCCATACCCGTTCAAGGAAAAACACATCGCGGAGATCAACATGATCTGTCCGGGCACACCGGTACGCATCGTTGACGGCGAGTACTTCAGCTGGTACGGCAGCCGCTTGTTGGGGGCACCTGCATACTTCAACGGTCTGCACATCGTTTAAGCGGCCATAGAAGCGGTGGGCGTGGCCCTACTTTTGTTCGCTACCGCCGTCATGCTGCGTTCCATCCTCCTGATCCCAAGCCTTTGCCTGTGCCTTCAGGCCGCACACGGCCAGCGCGTGGGCATCGTGCTGAGCGGGGGCGGTGCGGTGGGGCTCACCCACATCGGCGTGCTGCAGGCCCTGGAGGAGAACGATATCCCGATCGACTACATCACGGGCAGCAGCATAGGTTCCTTGGTCGGTGCGATGTACGCCGCGGGCCTGTCCCCTTGGGAAATGGATTCACTGTTCGCCACGGACATCTACGCCATCATGGCCGATGGTGGCGTTGAACCGCGCTACCAGTACTACTTCAAGCAGGACGTGCCCGACGCCTCCCTGATCAACCTGCGTTTCGAACTCGACACCACCATCCAGACCTCGCTGCCCACCAACCTGCGCAGCCCGGTGCTTCTGGACTTCGAGCAGATGCGCGCCTTCGGGCCGGTGTCCGCGCTGGCCGGCTACGACATGGACAAGCTGTTCGTGCCGTACCGTTGTGTGGCCTCGGACATCACCAACCAGCGTGCGGTGGTGATCAGCAAAGGCGACATGGCCCAGGCCGTGCGCGCCAGCATGAGCTACCCCTTCTACTTCAAGCCCATTCGCGTGGACGGCAACCTGATGATGGACGGTGGCCTCTACAACAACTTCCCGAGCGATGTGATGTACAGTGATTTCTTGCCGGACTTCATCATCGGCAGCAACGTGGCCAACAACGCGGCACCGCCGAGCGAGGACGACCTGCTGAGCCAGCTGCGGGCCATGATGCAGGGGCGCACGGACTACTCGGTGATCTGCGAAGAGGGGGTGATCATCGAACCCGTGACCACCACCACGCTCTTCGATTTTTCGCAGCCGGGCAAAACCGTTGCCGATGGCTACCGGGCGGCCATGGAACGCATGCCCGAGATCCTGGCCCAAGTGAAACGCCGCGAGCCGCGCGATAGCGTGAACGCACGGCGGAAGGCTTTCCGGGAGGCCATGCCACCGCTGGTGTTCGATGAAGTGCGCATCACCGGGCTCAACAAGAACCGGACCCGCTTCGTGGAAAAGAGCCTCATGCCGCGCGAAGGCACGTTCACGTTGCAGCAACTGAAACCGGCGTACTTCAGGCTCTATGCCGACCACAACATCGCGTTGCTGTACCCGAAGGCCACCTACGTTCCGGAGCGGAAGGCCTTCGAGCTGGACGTTCTGGTGAAACCCGAGAAGGACCTGGACGTGCGCTTCGGTGGCATGTTCTCCTCCCGGCCGATCAACACCGGCATGGTGGGCTTGCGCTACAACCTGTTCGGCCGCACCTCGTCGCGCCTGGAAGCCCTCTCCTACTTCGGCAAGTTCTACACGGCCGGCCAGTTGAAGTTGCGCATGGACCTGTCCGGTAAGCTCCCCCTGTACCTGGAACCCGTGTTCACGCTGAACCGCTGGGACTACTTCAAGAGCTTCGCCACCTTCTTCGAGGAAGATCGGCCGAGCTTCGTGGTGATGCGCGAAACCTGGGGCGGCGCCAACATCGGCCTGGGGGTCGGGAACAAGGGGCTGTTGCGCCTGGACATGAAACTGGCCGAGACGAAGGACTCCTACTACCAGACCACGAGCTTCACGGGAACGGACACCTCGGACGTGACGCTGTTCCGGCACGGCACCGTGGGCCTTATGACGCAGCGGTACACCCTGAACCGGAAGCAGCACCCGAACGCGGGTGAGAACCTGCTGGTGGAAGTGCGCTACGTGAACGGCGAGGAATCCACCGACCCGGGGAGCACCCAGGCCGATCAGCAGAACTTCAAGGCCGACCACGAGTGGTTCATGGCGAAGGTCTCGTTGGACAAGTATTTCAGCCCGCGGGGCATCTTCAAGTTCGGGTTCCTGGCCGAAGGGGTGGCCAGCAGCATGCCCAGCTTCCAGAACTACACGGCCAGCGTGGTGCGCTCGCCGGTGTTCCAGCCCACACCCGAAAGCCGCACCTGGTTCATCGAGCAATTCCGGTCGCCGACCTACCTGGCCGGCGGCATACGCAGCATCATCGCCGTGTCGCGCAACCGCTTCGACCTGCGCTTGGAGGGCTACATCTTCCAACCCTACGAACCCTTCGTGCGCGAAAGCGGCGATGCCACGGGCACCGCACCCGGCCTGAGCAAACGCTACTACATCGGCTCGGGCTCGATGATCTACCAAAGTCCCGTGGGGCCGCTGTGGTTCAACCTGAGCTACTTCGACGGCCTCAGCGAGCCCTGGATCTGGAGCCTGAACTTCGGCTACGTGATCTTCAACCAAAAGACCCTTGAATGAGCAGCCCGATCGATCATGCCCTGCTGGACCATTACGAGCGTGTGGCTGGCGACCTGGAACGGCTGCCCGGCGGGCATGGCATCGACCCGCAGCTGTGGGAAGCGCTGGACGAGCTGCTGCTGGACCTGCACCTCATCAAGCACGGCTACGCCGACGAGGGTTACGCCCGTCACGTGGAGCGCGAACTGGCGAAGCTGTGCTCCGATGGCAGCGTGATCGAGCGTTTGCGCAGCCTGCGGCTTTGACCCTCGGCAAACCATCCGGCTTTGCACGGTCGTAATGTTGTCCATGGAGATGATCCGCGCATCGGGCCGATGAGAACTTCCCCGCGCTAAGCGGATCGCCGGGCCTACCAATAAAGAAGCCCCTTGGTGCTACCAAGAGGCTTCCTGCATGGAGTGGAAGGGCTCAGGCCTGTGCCGTGGGCCCGCCGAAATGCATGGGCACCTCGGGCATGTCCGTTTCTCGGATCTGGCCGTGTACCTGCTCGAACTTGCCGATGTTGTCGGCCAAAGCACGCATCAGGCGCTTGGCATGCTGGGGTGTGAGCAGCACGCGGGCACGCACCTTGGCCTTGGGCACACCGGGCATCACACGAACGAAATCCAGCACGAACTCCGAATTGCTGTGCGTGATGATCGCCAGATTGCTGTAGATGCCATCGGCCACCTCTTCACTGATCTCGATGTTGAGCTGGTTTGGGCGGGGTTGGTCCTTTGCGTCTGCCATTGCTATTCGGTATTGAGTAGCGAGTGATGAGTGACGAGTGGCGAGTGTCCCGTCCGGGTACTCGCCACTCGCTCCTCGCTACTCGTCACTTATTTGTCATTCTGCTACTTCTTCAGCGGTCTCGCGCTGGGCCAGCATGCGCTGGTACTCGTCCTTGTTGGCCACCACGGTCTGGCGGTAGGCACGGGCGCCGGTTCCGGCAGGGATCAAGTGACCGACGATCACGTTCTCCTTCAGGCCGTTGAGGTAGTCCTCCTTGGCGTTCACCGCGGCCTCGTTCAACACCTTGGTGGTCTCCTGGAAGGACGCCGCCGAGATGAAGCTGTCGGTCTGCAGCGAAGCGCGGGTGATACCCTGCAACATGGTGCGGGCCGTTGCGGGCTGTGCCGGGCGCGCTTCCGCGAGCTTGGCATCCCTGCGCTTCAGGGCGCTGTTCTCATCGCGCAACTTGCGCAGCGAGATCATCTGGCCCACGTTCAAAGTGGCACTGTCACCGGCCTCGGTGATCACCATCTTGTCGTAGATACCATCGTTCTCCTCCATGAACTCGATCTTGTTCACGCTCTGGCGCTCCAGGAACTTGGTATCCCCCGGGTCCTCGATCTCGACCTTGCGCATCATCTGGCGTACGATCACCTCGAAGTGCTTGTCGTTGATCTTCACACCCTGCATGCGGTACACCTCCTGCACCTCGTCCACCAGGTACTCCTGTACGCGGGTCGGACCTTGGATGTTGAGGATGTCGCCAGGACTCACGGCGCCATCGCTGAGGGCGGCCCCGGCCTTGATGAAGTCGTTCTCCTGCACCAGGATGTGCTTGCTCAAGGGCACCATGTAGGTCTTGCGCTCGCCGGTGCGGCTCTCCACCATGATCTCGCGATTTCCACGCTTGATCTTGCCGTAGGAGATGATGCCGTCGATCTCGCTCACCACAGCAGGGTTGCTGGGGTTACGGGCTACGAACAGTTCCGTAACGCGGGGCAGACCACCGGTGATGTCACCACCCTTGCCGGAGCTGCGGGGGATCTTCACCAACACATCGCCGGCCTCCACTTTCTGGCCTTCGGTGACCATGATGTGCGCTCCCACCGGCAGGCTGTAGCTCTTCAGCTCTTCCTTGCCCTTGGGGTCCATGATCATGATCGTCGGGTTCTTGCGCTTGTCGCGGCTCTCGATGATCACCTTCTCGGCAAAGCCGGTCTGTTCGTCGATCTCTTCGCGGTAAGTGGCGTTCTCTTCGATGGCTTCGAAGGCCAGTTTACCGGCGAATTCGGAGATGATGACGGCATTGTACGGGTCCCAGGTGCAGATGACGTCGTTCTTCTTGATCGCCTTCTGTCCCTTGACGTACAGGAATGCGCCGTAGGGGATGTTGCTCGTGGTGAGCACGATGCCGGTGTTGGCGTCCACGATGCGCATCTCGGTGCTCCGGCTGATGACCACTTCGGCATCCTGTCCTTTGCGGTCCTTGCGCTTCACGGTGCGCAGCTCATCGATCTCGAGCACGCCGTCGTACTTGGCGCGGATCTCGTTCTCTTCGGTGATCTTACCGGCCACACCACCCACGTGGAAGGTACGGAGGGTAAGCTGGGTACCGGGTTCACCGATGGACTGTGCGGCAATGACACCGACGGCTTCGCCCATCTGCACCATGCGGCCCGTGGCCAGGTTGCGTCCGTAGCATTTGCCGCAGGCACCCTGCTTCATTTCGCAGGTGAGCACGCTGCGGATCTCCACCTCCTCGATGGGGCTGGCGGCGATGGCTGCTGCGATGTCCTCGTTGATGTTCTCGCCACTGGCCACGATCAGGTCGCCGGTCTGTGGGTGGTAAACGTCGTGTACCGAGGTACGGCCCAGCACGCGGTCGTACAGGCTCTCCACGATCTCTTCGTTCTTCTTCAGCGCCGTTGCCAGCAACCCGCGCAGGGTGCCGCAGTCGTCGGCCGTGATCACCACGTCCTGCGCCACGTCCACCAATCGACGGGTCAGGTAACCTGCGTCGGCGGTCTTCAGTGCGGTATCGGCAAGACCCTTACGGGCACCGTGGGTGGAGATGAAGTACTCCAGGATGGACAGGCCTTCCTTGAAGTTCGAAAGGATCGGGTTCTCGATGATGTCCTGACCGCCGCCGCCACCGCTCTTCTGGGGCTTGGCCATCAGTCCACGCATGCCGCTCAGCTGGCGGATCTGCTCCTTGGAACCGCGGGCACCGGAGTCCATCATCATGTAGATGGAGTTGAAGCCCTGCTTGTCCTTCTTGATGTGTTCCATCAAGGTGAAGGTCACCTTGCTGTTGGTGTGTGTCCAGATGTCGATGGTCTGGTTGTAGCGCTCGTTGTTGGTGATGAGGCCCATGTTGTAGTTGCCCGTCACCTCGTCCACTTCGGCCTGTGCGGCCTTCACCAGCTTCTCCTTGGCGGCCGGGATGACCACATCGTCCAGGTTGAAGCTCAGTCCACCTTGGAAAGCGCTCATGAAGCCCAGGTCCTTGATGTCGTCCAGGAACTGTGCGGCACGTGCGATACCGGCCTCCTTCACCACGCGGCCGATGATGTCGCGAAGGGCCTTCTTGGTGAGCACTTCGTTGATGAAGCCGACCTCCTTGGGCACCACCTCGTTGAAGAGGGTGCGACCGCAGGTGGTCTCGATCATCTGGGTCTTGCCTTCGGCATCGGCCCAGCGCAACTTGATGAAGGTGTGCAGGTCGAGGCGCTTCTCGTTGTAGGCGATGATCACCTCCTCGGGGCTGTAGAAGGTCATGCCTTCACCCTTCATGGCGCGCTCTTCGTCCGTGCGGCGACCCTTGGTGATGTAGTACAGGCCGAGCACCATGTCCTGGCTCGGTACCGCGATGGGCGCACCGTTGGCCGGGTTCAGGATGTTGTGGCTGGCCAGCATCAACAGCTGGGCTTCCAGGATGGCGGCGTTGCCCAGGGGCAGGTGCACGGCCATCTGGTCACCGTCGAAGTCGGCGTTGAAAGCGGTACAGACGAGCGGGTGCAGCTGGATGGCCTTGCCCTCGATGAGCTTGGGCTGGAAGGCCTGGATACCGAGGCGGTGCAGCGTTGGTGCACGGTTGAGGAGCACAGGGTGGCCCTTCAGCACGTTCTCCAGGATGTCCCACACCACGGGCTCCTTCTTGTCCACGATCTTCTTGGCGCTCTTCACCGTCTTCACGATGCCGCGCTCGATGAGCTTGCGGATGATGAAGGGCTTGAAGAGCTCGGCGGCCATGTCCTTGGGCAGACCGCACTCGTGCAGCTTCAGTTCGGGTCCTACGACGATCACCGAACGTGCGCTGTAGTCCACCCGCTTACCGAGCAGGTTCTGGCGGAAACGGCCCTGCTTGCCCTTGAGCGAATCGCTCAACGACTTCAGCGGGCGGTTGCTCTCGCTCTTCACGGCGCTGCTCTTGCGGCTGTTGTCGAACAGGCTGTCGACGGCCTCCTGGAGCATGCGCTTCTCGTTGCGCAGGATCACCTCGGGGGCCTTGATCTCCATCAGGCGCTTGAGGCGGTTGTTGCGGATGATGACGCGGCGGTACAGGTCGTTGAGGTCGCTCGTGGCGAAACGGCCACCGTCCAGTGGAACGAGGGGGCGCAGCTCAGGTGGGATCACGGGCACCACCTTCACGATCATCCACTCGGGATGGTTCGGGCGGCGGGTGTTCGCGTCACGGAAAGCCTCCACCACGTTCAGGCGCTTCAGGGCCTCGTTCTTGCGCTGCTGGCTGGTCTCGGTATTGGCCTTGTGGCGCAGGTCGTAGCTCAGGCTGTCGAGGTCCAAGCGCTTCAGCAGGTCGTGCAGGCCATCGGCACCCATCTTGGCAACGAACTTGTTGGGGTCGCTGTCGTCCAGGTACTGGTTGTCCTTGCCCAGGGTGTCCAGGATATCGAGGTATTCCTCCTCGGTGAGGAAATCGAGGTACTGCACCGCGATACCCTCCTTGTTCACCGCCGTTCCGGGCTGGATGACCACGTAACGCTCGTAGTAGATGATCTGGTCGAGCTTCTTGGTGGGCAGGCCCAGCAGGTAGCCGATCTTGTTCGGCAGGCTGCGGAAATACCAGATGTGGGCCACGGGCACCACCAGCTGGATGTGCCCCATGCGCTCACGACGCACCTTTTTCTCGGTGACCTCCACACCGCAACGGTCGCACACGATGCCCTTGTAGCGGATGCGCTTGTACTTGCCGCAGTGGCACTCGTAATCCTTCACCGGCCCGAAGATGCGCTCGCAGAAAAGTCCGTCGCGCTCGGGTTTGTAGGTGCGGTAATTGATGGTCTCCGGCTTGATCACTTCACCGAAGCTGAGCTCCAGGATCTGCTCCGGCGAGGCCAGGCTCACCACGATCTTGTCGAAGTTGCTGTTCAGCGTTACTGCCTTCTTCATGTCATGCGTTGCTTTCCGTTCGACTTCCGATCATTCTCCGATCACGATCACTCCAGGGACACGTTCAGGGCGAGGCCGCGCAGTTCATGCAGCAGCACGTTGAACGATTCCGGAATGCCCGGCGTGGGGAGCGGTTCGCCCTTCACGATGGCCTCGTAGGCCTTGGCACGTCCGATCACGTCATCGCTCTTCACGGTGAGGATCTCCTGCAGGATGTTGGCGGCACCGAAGGCCTCCAACGCCCACACTTCCATTTCACCGAAACGCTGGCCACCGAACTGGGCCTTACCACCCAGCGGCTGCTGGGTAATGAGGCTGTAGGGGCCGATGGATCGGGCGTGCATCTTGTCATCGACCATGTGTGCCAGCTTGATCATGTAGATCACGCCCACCGTGGCCGGTTGGTCGAAACGCTCGCCGGTACCTCCATCGTAAAGGAAGGAGCGGCCGTTGCGTGGGATACCGGCCTCATCGGTCTCGGCATCGATCTGCTCGTGGGTGGCACCGTCGAAGATCGGGGTGGCGTACTTGCGGCCCAATTTCTTGCCTGCCCAGCCCAGTACCGTTTCGTAGATCTGGCCCAGGTTCATGCGGGAAGGCACGCCCAGCGGGTTCAGTACGATGTCAACCGGGGTACCGTCCTCCAGGAACGGCATGTCGGCATCACGGACGATCTTGGCCACGATACCCTTGTTGCCGTGGCGGCCGGCCATCTTGTCACCCACCGTGAGCTTGCGCTTGGCGGCCACATAGACCTTGGCCAGTTTCATGATACCAGCGGGCAATTCGTCGCCGATGCTCACTTGGAACTTCTTGCGCTTGTACACCCCGCTGATGTCACCGTGGCGGGTGTTGTAGTTGTGGATCAGCTCGCGCACCAGGTCGTTGGTCTTCTTGTCCGCGGTCCATTCGGTGGGGTCCACGGTCACGAAGTCGATGCCTTGCAGCACCTTGGCGCTGAACTTCACGCCCTTCTTGATCTGCTCCTCCTTGTACTTGTTGAACACGCCGTTGGAGGAAGCACCGTTGAGGAGCACCATCATCTTGTCGATGAGGATGTTCTTCAGGGCACCCAGCTCCTTGTCGTACTCCTTGTCCATCTGGTCCAGGACGGCCTTCTCGTTGCCTTTGGCCTTCTTGTCCTTCACTGCACGGCTGAAGAGCTTCTTGTCGATGACCACACCGCGGATGCTCGGTGGC
>JBIIYD010000293.1:0-3357 GCA_044347005.1 Flavobacteriales bacterium
GCGCAGCCTGAAGTTCGTGGATCCCGCCACCCTGGACCTGGACGAGAAGTATTACCGCAGCGCCGAGCTCTTGTACTTCGACCAGAAGTGTATCCAGGCGGTGCAGGCCTTCGGGGACTACCTGAACAAGTATCCGAACGGGGCCTATGCATTGAACGCGTTGTTCTACCGGGGCGACTGCCACTACCGTGCACGACAAATGGAGCAGGCCTTGCCGGACCTGGAAGCGGTGATCCAGCGCAATGGCGGTGAATTCCTGGAGAACGCCCTCGTCGGGGCCAGTGAGATCCTGTTCACGGACGAACGGTGGGAAGGCGCCCTTGACCATTACGTCCGCTTGGAGGCGGTGGCCAGTTCACCACAGAACCTGCTGGCGGCACTCGTTGGCCAGATGCGCTGCCAACGCGAATTGGGAAGGCCTGCCGAAGCGGCCCAGGCCGCTGAAAAAGTGGTGGCCCACCCCAACGTGACGGCGGACCTGAAGGCCGAGGCCGGACTACAGTTCGCGAAGGGCATGCTGGACAAGGCCGAATACGACGCGGCTTACACCAGCTTCAAGAACGTGAGCACTTCCAGCGTGAACCAATTGGGTGCCGAAGCGAAATACCATCAGGCCTACGTGCGTCACTTGCAGGCGCGCTACCAGGATGCGGAGAAGGAGGTCTTCGAACTCGTGAAGCGCTATCCGGCCTATGACCATTGGAAGGCCCGATCGTTCATCCTGTTGGGCGATGTGTACGTGCAACTGGGGGATCGATTCCAAGCCAAGGCCACGTTGCAGAGCGTGGTGGACAACTGCACCGAACCCGAATTGGTGGCCCAGGCCAGCCAGCGCCTTGATGCCATAACCGCCAGCGAGGCCCCGCAGACAGCACCCACGCCCCAGGAAGAGCTTATCGTTCCCCTGGGTGGAAATACAGACGGCCAATGAACTCCGCAAAGCTGATCACCTCCCTTGTGTTGGCCACGCTCGTGGGCGGCGTTGCACAGGCACAAACCCCGCCCGGTGGCGAGTACATCATCAATGGGATCTTCAATCCCACCATTATCGACGCACAGAAGATCGATCTGCGGCCCACGCCCATCGACACCATATTGCCGGAGCTTCCCGTGCGATATGACATGCTACCCGTAAAGGCCGAGATACCGGCCCGTGTGGACAGCATTGCAGCGGCCAAGGTGCGCCTGGAGGCAACCCAGCAACGCTTGTACAAGGGCTATGTGAAGGCTGGGTTCGGCCTGTACACCACACCGCTGGGCGAACTGTATTGGAACCAGACCCGCTCGCGCAAGAACGCCTACGGGATCCATGCCCGGCATATGAGCAGCAACGGCGGACTGGACGATGTGGGGCCCAGTGATTACAGCTTCAACGGCATCGATGGGCACTACAAGCATTTCCTGCCCACGCATGAATTGAGCGGCAAGCTCACCTACGACCGCCGCCGGGTGAACTATTACGGCTATACCTCCAACGACAGCATCCAGAACGTGATCGATGTTGCCGCACCACCGGAGGACGAGCTCAAGCAGATCTACAACGACATCGGGTTCTCCGGAAGGCTCAAGAGCCTGGGTACCGATAGTTCCCAGCTTGCACACGACGTGGGTATCGCGGTCTATGCCTACAGCAATTTGACAGGCAGCCAGGAGACGAACGTGAGGATAACCACGGACCTCGCCAAACAGGAGGGCGGGGAGCGTTACGCGCTCGGGATCCTGTTGGACAACAATGCCTACCGCGCCAGTTTGGGTGGTGTGCTCGGTGATGCCAGGCAGAACGGCACATTGTTCGGCCTGACGCCGGAGGTAAGCACCCGTGGTGAGAAGTACCTGGTGAAGGTGGGAGCGGGCATTTATGTGGACGCATTGGGCAAGACCACGTTCCATTTCTTCCCGATGGCCTATCTCAGTTACAACCTCTTCGATGATATCCTGATCCCGTACGTGGGTGTTGAAGGTGCGCGCCAGCGGAACAGCCTGCGGAGTCTGACGCGGGAGAACCCCTGGTTGAACGGAGCCCCTTCACTTTCCAACTCCAGCCTGCTGTACGACCTGTATGGTGGCCTGCGTGGCAGCTTGACCCGCGCGCTTGGATTCGACGTGCGGCTGAGCCTGAACAGGACGGCCGACATGGCGTTGTTCGTGAACGTGCCGAACGCGCCCTTGGGCGACCAGATGGCCGCGCTATACGACCGGGTGGACATCCTCAACATCAGTGGCGAGTTGCGCTATTCGTTGCCGGGATCCCTGGACCTTACCGCGGGCATCGATATTGCCACATACGAAACCCGCTCGCAGCCGGAAGCCTGGAACCTGCCTCCGTACCAGTTGGCCTTCGGTGCCGTGTACGATGTGCGCAACAAGCTCATCGTAAAGGCCGAAGCACAATTCCTGGGCAAACGCAAGGTGCGAGGGGACGAGATCGAGGTAGCCGGACAGCCACCGGGTATCCTGTATGAAACCCAGGAGTTGGACGGCTTCCTGGACCTGTACCTGGGGTTGGAGTACCGGTACACCAAGCGCCTCAGCGTGTTTCTCGATGCCAGCAACCTGAGCGCCAGCAAGTATGAGCGCTGGAGCAAGTATCCGGTGCAGCGTGGGCTGATCCTGGGTGGGGCCACGTTCGCGTTCTGAACAGGCGGAACCAAGGTCGATCTTGGGGCTTTTTCGTCTGGGGACCAAGGTCTTACATGCCTTGGCTCCGGGGTTTCCCGAAAGGCTGTGGTCGAACACTACCGATAGCCCATTCTCAGCATAGTAGAACGGGCCGTATCCGCAAGCCTTAGATATCAACAAACCCCGCGCCATTGTTGGGAAAAACAGTCCGGCGGAAGGGGTGGATGGGGTACCTTCGCATGCCCTTCGAAAATGGGGGAGAGAACCAAGCGGAACCATGTCTGATACAGTAGTGGAAATGAGCGAGAAGAAGAAGGCGGCTGCGAGTTATTCGGCCGACAGCATCCAGGTGTTGGAAGGCCTTGAAGCGGTGCGCAAACGCCCCGCGATGTACATCGGCGACATCGGTGTGAAAGGCCTTCACCACCTCGTGTACGAAGTGGTGGACAATTCCATCGACGAAGCACTGGCGGGGCATTGCGATACCATCAATGTCCACATCCTCCCGGACAACAGCATCCGCGTAAAGGACAACGGCCGCGGCATCCCGGTCGATATGCACGCCAAGGAAGGCCGCAGCGCCCTCGAGGTGGTCATGACCGTGCTGCATGCCGGTGGCAAGTTCGACAAGGACAGCTACAAGGTTTCCGGCGGCTTGCACGGTGTGGGTGTCAGTTGCGTGAATGCACTGAGCACCCTGCTCATCGCCGAGGTGTTCCGCGATGGCAAGAAGTACAT
>JBIIYD010000081.1:0-11396 GCA_044347005.1 Flavobacteriales bacterium
ATGGTCTTGCGAAGATCGCTTTCATCAGTCGTTCCGACCGCGTAATGCCTCGGCTCGCATAGCCTGTGCCCGCTCCTTCCCCAGGTAGCGCTCGATGCCCCAATGCGCCAGGTACACCAAGGGTGTGCTCACGATCGCCACGCTGAACTTGTAGGCGTAGGCCGTCAGCACCAGCGCCGTGGCCATCGGGAAGCTCATGTCCTTGAGGAGCCAGAACGCCACATAGGTGACCACCACGCTGTCGATGAGTTGGCTGATGAGCGTGCTGCCCGTGGCCCGCAACCAGATCCGTCGGTCGCCGGTGAACCGCTTGATGCCGCGGAACACGAAGGCATCCACCAGCTGCCCCACCACAAAGGCGGCGAGCGAGCCGAGGATGATGTTCATGCCCTGACCGAAAATGCTGGTGAAGGCGGCCTGCATGTCGGGCACGCCCTGAGCGGCACTGCTGCCCAGCCACCAACCCTGTTCCGGCGGCATGTGGATGGCGAAGTACATCACCACGAAAGCGAAGGTGATGAGCCCGGTGGTGAGCAGGGTGAGAAAACGCACGCCACGCACACCGTAGTAGTCGTTGATCACATCGGTCATGATGAACACGATGGGCCAGGGCAGCACACCCACGCTGAGCACGAAGCTCAGGTGCGGCTGGCCCAGCAGGGTGAAGTCGGCTTTGGTGATGCCCAGCAGGTCCTCGAGTTGGAAGAGCTTCACGCCGATCATCTCGGCGATCAAGGCGTTGGCCACGAAGAAACCTCCAAGGACGAGGAAGAGGCGCGTGGCTTTGTCCGAAAGGATGGAGTGGATCATGCGCTCACAAGATCGCCCACACGGATCGAACCGCTTGCATCGCCCACCGCGTTCATGCCGAACATCACCTTGTTCCCCTTGCTGCGGTAGGTGGCCAGGGTGCGCAGGGGCTCCTTGCTGCGTTCGCCGGTCCGCTGGTCCGTGGTGATCACCACGCACCGGGCACAGGGCTTCACCAGTTGGAAACGGGCGCTACCGATGGGGATGTCCGTCCACGCGTCCTCTTGAAAAGGTGTGCCGCCTGCAACAACGAGGTTGGGCCTGAAACGCTCCATGCCGATGGGCGACGGAAGGCGTGCGTTCAGGTCATCCAACGATGCTTGAGAAACGATCAGGAAGGGGAAGCCATCGCTGAGCGAGGTGAGGCCCTTGGCGTAGCGTCCATCGGTGCGGCGCTTGGTGGCATCGGGCATGTATACCAGCTGCACGTTGCAGCCCAGTCGCGCGCTGAACCAGTCATTCCATTCGGGTTCGCCCACGATCGTTCGCACGCGGTCGCTCCACACCGAGCACATGCGTTCGGTGCCGGCAGCCAGGCTCCACGGCAGGTCCAGCGTTGCTCCGCTGCGGATGTCCGTCACCTGGAATCCTGCAGGTCCGGCACTGGTGTGCAAGCATGCCAAAGCACCCACTTCGCGCTGCGTCATGAAGTTGCCCGCGTCATCCACCAGCATCCACCGGCGGTCGTGTTCCAAGCCTCGATCGCTGAGTTGCGCTTCCTCCACAGCGAACCCACCCAGCGACTTTACGGGATACACTAGGATGGATGCCAGCTCCAGACTCATGGGCATCAGGTGCCGCGCACCACGCGCTTCAGCACCACTTGGTCTGCGATGCGCACTTGGATGAAGTACAGTCCGGGCTGCGGCGGAAGCTGCACCCGCCAGCCGTTGGTAATGCGCTCCGTGCGCAAAGGGACAAGGCGTCCTCGGGCATCGTGTACAGCGAGCACCTCCATTGGCGTACGGTCCGTGTTGCCCAGGGTAACCCAGCCATCGCTGGTGGGGTTGGGGTAGATGGTGATGCGGTCCGCAGCACGCTCGGCAAGGCCCGCCGGACCCAGGGACAGCGAGTCCGTGGCTACCAGCACCGGGGTCCCGTCGCTGGCGGCATACATGGACCGGAATGCATCGATGTCAGCACCGGAATAGTTGAACATTTCCGCGTTCCACCCCGGGGGCACCGGCTGGTAGTACACCCTGGCATAGGCCCTAAGGCTGCTCGTGGTTCCGTTCAGGGCAACGTGGTAGCGCACTACATCGGTGCCGCTGCCCTCATCGCCCAAGGCACCACGGTTGAAATCGAGGTCCGTGGTGGGCACCCCGGCTATGAGCGTGGTGTCGTAGCTCGGGTGGCTGGTCGTGAAACCCAGGGGCGCAAGCCGGTTGTCCTTCAAGGGTGTCTTGGCGCGCTCCAGGACGGTGGTCACGTTGCCGTTCACATCGCCCATGACCATCTCGTAGATCTGCACCTGATCCTCGTCGCGCACCACATCATGGTGCGGCTCATACACAGCGTCGTGGCCCTCCACCTCGAGATCGCTGCGCAGCAACCCGCTCTTGAACACGGTGTCGTTGTCGGCGTCCAGCACCACGAAGGTGATGAATGCCCTGCGCGAAGGGTATCCGCTGGGGAAGCGGTGCCCGGCGCGGTTGGTGAGGCGTACGGCGTAGAAAGCACTGTCGTCGCTTCGTCCGGTCAGGGAAAGGGAAACGTCCAGCGTTCGGTCCTGCAACAGGCGCTTCGATCGTGCGATGGTGCTGTCGAACTGCGTCTCGTTGGCTTTCAGGTCGAGCACATCGCGGTTGGCCTTCAACAGTTCCAGCATGTGCACGTTGCCGCCGGCCAGGTGGTGCATGCCGAAAGGCGATTGCCCGTTGAGGAAGGCATAGTCGGCCGCCAGGATGATGGGCTCGTTGACCCGGGGCATGTGGCAGGTGTTGCAATGCACCTCGGTACTGCTGTAGATGCTGTTTTTCCACTCGTGGTAGGTGGCCTGTTCCACGAACTTGTCGCCGGTGAACTCACCGCTCAGGTCCACCGTTTCGGTGATGAGCGTATGGCATCCGGCGCAGTTGCGGCTGTTCACCATGTGTGCCCCGAAGCCCGGTGTCCAACCCACGAAGAACTCCATGATCGCCGGGTTGATCTGGTCGTCCTGGTATGGACCGTACACACGTGCCGAATCGAACTGTAGATCGCCCGAGAACACCGTGCCTGCGATACCGGGCGACTGCATGTGACAGGATAGGCA
Source organism: Flavobacteriales bacterium (assembly GCA_044347005.1). Classification (GTDB taxonomy): domain Bacteria; phylum Bacteroidota; class Bacteroidia; order Flavobacteriales_F; family PHOS-HE28; genus PHOS-HE28. The sequence continues at coordinate 3,065 of JBIIYD010000081.1, forward strand.
GCTAACCCCATCGAGCCCCAGGGCGCTGGTGTCGAGCATGGCCCGCGTAAATGGCTCGGCACCCGACATGCGCTGTTCGTGCACACCCAAAGGGGCATGGCAACTCAGGCATTTGTTCCCCAGTGCCGCTCCGTGGCCCGGGTTCACCAACACCTCATGCTCCAGTTTGGCCCGGAAGAACGGGTCCTTGGCGCTGTTGGCCATCATGGTGCTGCGCCAGTCGTCCACCAGGTTGATGTCCGTTCCGTCCGCTGTAACACTGGCCAACCCGTTCACATCGTGGCCGTGGCATCCGGCACAACGACCCGCGGTAGCGAAGTAGTTGCCCACCACCCAAGGTAATTCGCCGTTGTTGCGCAGGTAGGCCAGCTCGATGCGGTTGTGTGGTCCGGCTATCGGCCGTGTCGCCTCGGTCCATGCAGCGAACAGGACCACGACGGCCAGAAGTCCTCCGATCAGGAGCGAACGCCGCAGGGTGGAAGTGGAGCGTGCCATGGGGTGCGAAAGGTAACCGGTGCCGCGGTAGGGTCCGTTGGGCCCGCCCGCTTATCCTGGGGACCACCGTTGGAACGCCTACGGGCACTTCCGGGTTCAGCCCAGCCACACCAGCAAGGCCAGTGCAAGCACGGCGAGCCAGGCCAGCAAGCCCAATGGTCCGTTCCGTTTTGCGGTCTGCACAAGGCTCCGCATAGCGATCACTGTGCCGTTCTCGTACTCGTCGTTCCGTGCGCGCTGGCTCCGGGCAGCGGTCACCCTGCCTTCCCCAAGACCCTCACAGACCGATCGTGGATAGTGTGACGTTGTTCGCCTGTTACACTGCGGTCGTGGCCGCTACTTTCGCCCCATGCCTCCCGCCCACCCGAGAACCCGATCCCTGGCCCGACTGCTGTTGGTAGCGCTCATGGCTTCCGCGCTGGGGGCCAACGCCCAGTCCGTGGAGCCCTTCGTGGACCACTGGGATGCCAAGAAGACCGTGAAGCGCAGCGAAGGTCTCATGGTGAACGGCCGCGAGTGGGGGGAATGGAAGTTCTACGACCGCGACGGGCGCCTGGTGGAGCAGGCCGAATTCAAGTCCGGTGAACGCGATGGGCGCGTACGGATCATGTATCCGGAGGGAGGCGTGCAGCACGAGGGTTGGTTCAAGCGCGGTGTGGAGGATAGCCTGCGCACCAGTTACTACCGCGACGGCAAGCCCATGGAACTGGGGCACTATGCCAAGGGCCGTAAGACGGGTCTGTGGCAGTACTGGTATCCGGACAGCCTGCCCATGCTCACGGAGCGGTGGCAGGACTCGTTGGTGATCGTGGTCGATGCCTGGGACAGCACCGGTGTGCGGACCATCACAGACGGTACGGGCACACTGCGCACCTACTACGCCAGCGGAGCCCTGCAAGAAGAAAGCAACTACGCGTTGGGCGTTAAGAGCGGACCGAGCGTTGCGTTCTACCCGGCCGGCAACCCCAAGGCCAAGGGTGAATATCGATCGGGCGTGAAGCATGGCCTGTGGGAATATTGGAGCACCAATGCCAAACCGGAAAAGCGGGAGGCCTACGACAAAGGCGCCCTGCACGGTGAGTACGTGCGCTGGCGCCGTTCGGGGGGCATGGACGTGAGTGGCTGGTATGCCCAAGGCGAAAAAGATAGCCTTTGGGCCTGGTACCGGGAGGATGGCAAGAAGGACATGGAAGGTCCGTTCCGTCGAGGACTTCGCCAAGGGGCGTGGCGCTTCTGGCACCCCAATGGGCAGCTCAGCAGCACGGGCACATTCGATGCCGACAAGGAGCAAGGCGAATGGGTGTACTATTACGAAGGTGGCCAGCTGTGGAAGAAGGGAGCCTTCGACAAAGGGCTGAAGACCGGTACCTGGACCACCCGCTTCGAGAGCGGCCAGAAACTGCAGGAAGGCCCCTACTTGGACGGCAAGGAGGAGGGCACCTGGACGAGTTGGTTCGCCAACGGCAAGGAACAGGCCATCGGGCCCTTCAAGGCAGGGTTGATGGACGGCTTCTGGAGGGGCTGGTCGCCGGACGGTGCACCCGACTACGAAGGCAATTATGCCGAGGACCTGAAGCACGGAGCATGGAAGTTCTACCACGGCAGTCCCGAAGGCCGCTCCATTAACGGTCGTGTAAAGGAGGAGGGGTTCTACACCATGGGCCGGAAAAGCGGCCGTTGGGTGAGCTACAGTGTGAGCAGCACGCCCATTTCCGAAGGAAGTTATGTGGACGGCAAACCCTCCGGCCTCTGGATCTATTTCGACGATGCCGGTGTGAAGATGAGGGAACTGACCCTGCTCAATGGGGACCCGGAGGGCAAGTGCACCGTGTACGATCAGCGCGGACGTGTGGTGCAGGAAATGAACTACAAGAACGGGCGCTTGCATGGCACCATGACCACGTACGACCGCAGCGGCCAGCCCGTGAAAACCGTGGAATACGAGGATGGGCAGGTGAAGAAGGCCGCGCCACCGGCAGCGCCCAAAGGGAAAAGCGCACCAGCGCAGGTGCCCGGCGGCAAACGCTGAGCAGGCTTCACGCACGGCTCCTGTAGGCAAGTTCGGGCCTGCTGCCCCCAGGGGCCGATTTGCGGCATGGACACCCGCTTTCTACCGCCTGTGCTACATTCAAGGGAAATCCTATCTTTGCGGCCGACAGTCGGCGTGAGGAGAGGAAGAGGGGGCCGCCCCTCTTTTTTATTCTCCACCCCCGGCTATTGACGACAAGGCCGAATGATCACCGTGGAACAGATCCGCAACAGCTTGGACCGACACATCGAGGGCACTACGCACTTCGTGGTGGACGTGGCCATGCGCCCCGGTGGCAAGGTGGTGGTGGAGGTGGACAACGACAAGGCCATCACAATCGACGAGCTGGTGCGCTTGAATAAGGCCGTACGCGAGGACCTCGGTGAAGCCGCCGACGACTACGAGTTCCAGTTCAGCAGCCCCGGAATGGGCAACCCGTTCAAAGTGTTGCGCCAATACCGGAAACACACCGGCCGCATCGTGGAACTGTTGCTGGCCGATGGCCGCAGCCTGCAAGGCCAGTTGGCCGAATTCGATGAACATACCCTGGGCATCCGCATACAGCACCCGAGCAAGGTGAAAGGACGCCTACCCAAGATGGACGAAGAGGTCACGACCTTCCCCTTCGTCGATATCAAAGCCACGAAAGCAACCATCAAGTTCAATTGATCGTGCCATGAGCACTGTGAACCTCATCGAATCCTTCGGGGAATTCAAAGACCTCAAGAACATTGACCGTGTCACCATGATGGGCATCCTGGAGGATGTCTTCCGCGGTGTGGTGAAACGCCGCTTCGGGGAAGAGGCCAATGTGGACATCATCATCAACCCGGACAAGGGCGACCTGGAGATCTGGCTGAACCGCATCATTGTCGAGGACGGCATGAGCGAGGACGACAACCTGGAGATCGAGCTGGCCGAAGCCCGCAAGATCGAGCCCGACTTCGAAGTGGGCGAGGAAGTGAGCCAGGAGGTGAAGATCCACGACTTCGGTCGCCGAAACATCCTCAGCCTCAAGCAGAACCTCCAGAGCCGCATCATGGAACTGGAGAAGGACCATCTGTATAACAAGTACAAGGAGCGGGTGGGCGAGATCATCACCGGCGAGGTGTACCAGATCTGGAAGCGCGAGACGCTGATCCTGGACGACGAGGGCAACGAGCTCATCATGCCCAAGGACCAGCAGATCAAGGTCGACTTCTTCAAGAAGGGCGACAGCGTGCGTGCCGTGGTTTGGAAGGTGGAGATGCGCAACAGCACCCCCGTGGTGATCCTGAGTCGCACCGCCCCTGAGTTCCTGGCCAAGCTGTTCGAACAGGAAGTGCCCGAGGTGGCCGACGGCCTCATCACCATCAAGCGCATCGTGCGCGAACCCGGCGAACGCGCCAAGGTCGCCGTGGAGAGCTACGATGACCGTATCGATCCGGTGGGTGCCTGTGTTGGCATGAAGGGCAGCCGCATCCACGGCATCGTCCGCGAACTGCGCAACGAGAACATCGACGTGATCAACTTCACCAGCAACGAACAGCTGCTTATCCAGCGTGCGCTGAGCCCTGCCAAGGTGGGCGAGATCAAATTGGACCATGAGCACAAGCGGGCCGAGGTGTACATGAAGCCCGACCAGGTGGCCCTGGCCATCGGCAAGGGAGGGCACAACATCAAACTGGCGGGCCGCCTTACGGGCTTCGACATCGATGTGTACCGCGAAACGGACGAGGTGACGGACGACGTGAGCATCGACGATTTCGCCGACGAGATCGATCAGTGGATCATCGACGTGCTCAAGGGCATCGGTTGTGATACGGCCCGTTCGGTGCTGGACATCCCTGCCGACGACCTGGCCAAGCGCACCGACCTGGAGGAGGAAACGATCAACGAAGTAGTGCGCATCCTGCGCGCGGAATTGGAGGCATAGGAGGTACTACGAGCGAACCGAACGGAACGGGTCCGAAGGGAAGCGGCGGGTAAACGAACGGACAATAGGCACTGCATGAGCGAAGCGACGGATAAGAGCATACGACTGAGCAAAGTAGCCCGGGAATTCAACCTGGGGTTGCACACCGTGGTGGAATTCCTGGAGAAGCAGGGCCACAAGGTGGAGAGCAACCCCAACACGAAGATCCAGGCGGATCTCTATGACCTGCTCAATGCCGAATTCGGCAAGGACAAGGAGATCAAGGAGAAGAGCCGCAAGGTGGTGGAATCGCGCCAGGAGCGCGAGACCATTTCGCTGGTGCGCCCCTCGGCATCCGCTCCTGCCCCTGCCAAGGAAGAACCCAAGGTGGCGCGTGAAGAGGCGCCTGTCGTAGCGCCGAGCACGCCCCCCGTGGCCGAACCCGCACCCGCGCCGGTGGCAGCCGCCCCCGCAGCTGCTGAGACCACGGAGCCCGAAATGATCAAGGCCAAGGTGGAGAAGGCCGGTGTCAAGGTGCTGGGCTCCATCGACCTGAGCCCCAAGAGCAAGGCCCGCAAGGAGCCCGAAACCGCTCCTGCCCCGGTGGCCGAGACCACCCCGCCCGTTGCTCCTCCTGCACCAGCGGCACCCGCTGCCGAAGTGGAAACCCCGGCAGCGCCGGTAGCCGAAACCCCGGCACCACCTGCAGCCCCCACCGGACCGGTGGAACCCGAGACGATCCGCGTGAACGTACAGAAGCTCGCCGGGCTGAAGACCCTGGGCAAGATCGAGCTGCCGACCGAGCGCGAACGCAAGCCATCCGATCGCGGCTCCGCTGCGGATCGCGCCGCAGGCCGCCGCAAGCGCATCGTGAAACCCGGTCCGGTGAACATCGACCGTGCCGTACAACAGGAACAGCGCCCTGCTGCCCCTGGTGGTCGCCCGGGCGAGCTGGACGAGAACGCTGTGAAGCGCAAGGTGAGCGAGACCCTCGCACGCCTTACCGGTGGCACCAAGAGCAAGGGCTCCAAGCTGCGTCGCGACAAACGCGACCAGCGCTACCAGCGCTTCGAAGAGGAACAAGCCGCCAAGGAGCTGGCCGGAAAGACCATCAAGGTCACGGAATTCGTTACCGCCAGCGAACTGGCCTCCATGGTGGGGGTGAACGTCACCGACATCATCAAGGCCTGTTTCAGCCTCGGCATGATGGTGAGCATCAACCAGCGCCTCGATGCCGAGACCCTCGCCATCATTGCCGAAGAGTACGGCTTCAAGGTGGAGTTCGTGGGGGCCGACGTGCAGGAGAACGTCTCCGAAGAACCCGATGACGAGACCCGTGTGGCGCCCCGTTCGCCCATCGTTACCGTCATGGGTCACGTGGACCACGGGAAGACCTCGCTGCTCGACCACATCCGCAAGGCCAACGTGATCGCTGGCGAAGCCGGTGGCATCACCCAGCACATCGGCGCTTACAGCGTGATGCTGGAGAACGGCAAACGCATCACATTCCTCGATACGCCGGGCCACGAGGCCTTCACCGCCATGCGTGCCCGTGGTGCGCAGGTCACCGACATCGCCATCATCGTGATCGCGGCGGACGACAGCGTGATGCCCCAGACCCGCGAAGCCATCAACCACGCACAGGCCGCTGCCGTGCCCATGATCTTCGCCTTCAACAAGATCGACAAGGAAGGAGCCAACGTGGACAAGATCCGCGAGGAACTCAGCCAGATGAACATCCTGGTGGAAGAGTGGGGCGGCAAGTACCAGACCCAGGAGATCAGTGCCAAGAAGGGCTTGAACATCGAGCAACTGCTGGAGAAGGTCCTTCTGGAAGCGGAAATGCTCGACCTGAAGGCCGACCCGGGCAAGCGCGCCCATGGCGTGGTGATCGAGAGTTCGCTGGAACAGGGCCGTGGTTATGTGAGCACCCTGCTGGTGGATTCCGGCACCCTGCGCAAAGGCGATGTGATCCTGGCCGGCCAGTACAGCGGCCGCGTACGGAACATGTTCAACGAACGGGGCCAAAGCGTTACCGAGGCAGGACCTTCGACGCCGGTGTCCATCCTCGGCCTGGACGGCGCACCCAACGCGGGCGACCAGTTCATGGTGTTCGAGGACGAACGCGAGGCACGCCAGATCGCCACACGCCGCCAACAGTTGCAGCGCGAACAGGGCATCCGTACCCACAAGCACATCACCTTGGACGAGATCGGCCGCCGCCTGGCGATCGGCGACTTCAAGGAGTTGAACATCATTGTAAAAGGCGACGTGGACGGCTCGGTGGAAGCACTGACCGATTCGTTGCTGAAGCTGAGCACCGAGAGCATCAAGGTGAACGTGATCCACAAGGCGGTGGGCCCCATCGCGGAAAGCGACATCCTGCTGGCCAGCGCGTCGGACGCCATCGTGATCGGTTTCCAGGTGCGCCCCACACCGGGTGCCCGCAAACTGGCCGAGACCGAGGAGATCGACATCCGCCTGTATTCCATCATCTACTCGGCCATCGAGGAGATCAAGCTGGCCATGGTGGGCATGCTCACACCCAAGGAGGTGGAGAAGGTCACCGGTACCGCCGAGGTGCGCGAGGTGTTCAAGATCAGCAAGGTGGGTTCCGTGGCAGGAGCCTATGTGCTGGACGGCAAGATCGAGCGAAAGAACAAGGTGCGCGTCATCCGCGACGGCATCGTGGTGTACACCGGCGATCTCGATACCCTCAAGCGCTTCAAGGACGAGGTGAAGGAAGTGACCCACGGGTACGAGTGCGGTCTCAGCATCAAGAACTTCAACGACATCAAGGTGGGCGACAACGTGGAGGCCTTTGAAATGGTGGAGGTCAAACGCACGCTGGAGAACTGATACCACCCAACGACAAGTACGCAAAAGGCCGGGGCATTCCCGGCCTTTTGCTTGTAGTCCTCGCACGACGCCGTCTTTCCATGATCGGGCACACGCGCTTCCGCCATACCTTAGAGCCAATGGATCTCTGTCGCAATTCTTAAGAAGGTGACCATTACCCACCCATCGACTCCGCTCTGGGCGGGTGCGCTTTTGCTGAGCACCTACGAAGGGGAACTCCGCAGGGCGCGCAATGACCGAGGAGTCGAAGCACAGTACCTGTATGAATTGTGAAAGAGGTCCAATGCCCCGTTTGCACCGCCCTGTGCTCGTATTGGTCCTGGTGCTGCTCCATGCGCAGGAGCTCTTCGGCCAAACTTCCAAGCCGCGTGTGGTGCTCTACAAGGAGCGGCTGGCCGCCCAGTTCGATACGGTGGCCGTGATGAAGAACGTGGTGAAGATCAATCCCCTGTTGTTCTTCCGTGGCGAGATACCGATCTACTACGAACGGGCCTTGTCGCCCAACCTGAGCCTGGAGCTGGGCATCGGGGTTACCCTACGCGATTACCTGGCCCTGAGCTTCACCGGGAACGATGCGGACGACTTCGGTGCCGGTACCGAGATCATCCCCAGCCTGAGCTACCGCATGGCGATACGCTTCTACCTGGAAGGCGACCTGGAGCCGCAGGGCTGGTACATCCAGCCCGAGTTCGGCCATGTCACCTATACCAAGGACATCCTGGTGGCCGACACGGCAGGCGGCTTCACCGACGAGCGCTTGCGCGATCAACGCATCTACAACGATGTGCGGTTGCTCGGCGGGTATCAGATGCTGAGCTACTCCAGCAACTGGGTGGTCGATTTCTACGGGGGCTTCGCCTTTCGTGCCAGGGACATGAACGTGGTCTCCGAAACGCTCGATCCGGTCACCCGCACCTATACCTATACCGAAGAACAGATCAACGACTGGGTGCCGGCCTTCTTCCTTGGGGTGAAGGTGGGCCTGGGGTTTTGATGGAGTGGCGAGTATCGAGTGTTGAGTAGCGAGTAAAGGCAGCTTGATCAACCGGTCAAGC